>CAJQOH010000015.1 GCA_905479915.1 uncultured Flavobacteriales bacterium | reverse complement strand
TGTTTCTCCTCCTGGAGTCCAAGCATAAGCAGCTCCCCCTGGAGGAGCAAATAGCGTAGTAGAGTCTCCTGGACATATAATAGGAACACCTGTTATTGCAGCAGGAGCACAACTAGCATCTAAATAAGCATATGCCCAGTGCCCACCTAAAGAACAATCTCCAACAGTAAATCTAACAGTTACACAGGAGCCAATATATGGGGTGAAATCAAGAAAAACATCAGTCCACCCTTTATAATAGATACCTCCTCCAAATAGGGAAGCTGTAAATCCTGGAATCCCAGGACCACCTACAACGTGGTAGGCCCCACATGCAACAGGTAATCCATTACAATCTAATACTTCAATGTTAAAGAATGGCTGTTCATTATCTAAGTGAGGGTTTGCAGCATTAGCATCCTGAATAACGAGCGCATAAGAATAAACCATAACTGCATTTGCAGCAGTGACACTAAATTGTTGTTCTATGGAAGCACCACCCCAGCCCCCAATTGGACCGTCACCTAAGATCATAGAGTTAGTTCCTCCACCTGGATAAACAACTGGGAACCCACCAAAAGGGTCAACACCTGCTCCAGCTGTAATGTTATGTTGAGTTGATACAGTACTTCCCCAAACATTTGGGATGTATGTAGGGTTTGCTGCTCCAATAGGACCAGTAGTAATTGAAGGCATTCCGTATGTTCCATACCATCCAGTAAAATCACCATTATCGAAACCAATATTTGTACACCCAGGTTGTAATTGAGCATTTAAGTGTGTGGAGGAGATAAAAACTCCAAGGAAGAATAAAATTCTTTTTAAATTAGTTAGTTTCATTTGTGGAGATTTTAAAAACAGATATGGATTTAATCTTTATCTAGGTTAAGTTCTTTATGCTGTATTGATTCATGACATCGACACAGATGCGGTTCCTTTATTTGAGTTCATTGCACTTTTGTAGAGGGGTTGGGGAGCCAGAATTAAAGTCAAGACCAGCCTCATTACTAAAGTATCAAATGTTTTCTTCATTTTGTGAAAGTGAGAGAGTCGGAATCAATATGAACAATAATAATATTCTTTTCATTTTTAAAATTAAAATGTTATTTAGTAATAATTTTTTAAAAATAAGGTTTGATGTTTTTATTTTCTTTGTGGTTTTTAGGTATTTTATGTAAGTGCGTATACTTATGTTTTGACTAAATGTTTATTGAATAACAGTCGTTTAAAGATATTTGGACTTCAGAAGGGTACAATGGTTTTAGAAAAGCATTGTTAACAAACCGGCAAGAGATAGATATTTGTCAGAACTGTACAGAAGGGACTAAGATTTTTAGATTACCTAATTAGGTTAACCTTGCCTACCTCTTTGTGTAGTATTCCATTAATTCCATTAATTCCATTAAATTCTAACCTCCAGACATAAGTGCCATTAGGAACATTTTCTCCTTTAAAATTTCCGTTCCAAGGTGCAAGTTTCGAATGTGATTCATATAATAGTTCTCCCCATCTGTTGAAGATAAAGAAACTAAAATTGTCTTTTCCGAATCCATAACCTTTTGGAAAGAATTCATCGTTAAGGCCATCACCATTTGGTGTAAATGAATTGGGTATAAATACTGCAAATTCACCCTTTACAATAGCTGTATATGTAACACTATCAGAACACCCATTATCATCTACAATAGTTAAAGTAACCAAGTAGTTACCCGTATCCTGAGGGAAGGTGTGCGAAGGGTTTTGTAAAGAGCTAGAATCTAACCCAGCAATATTCCAAGCCCAACTATTAATATTTAGTGCATTAGTTGTAGAAGCATCATAAAAGTTGATAGTAGGATCGAACATAGTAGTAGGATTAGGATCCATAGTAAAATCAGCTACAGGATTTTCAAAGATTGTAATATAACCAGGCTTTGTTAAGCTGTTAGAACACTGTCCTGAAGGAGAGGTGGTAGTTACGGTAAGGGTAACATCATAAACTCCGGATGTTACAGGGTAAATGTGTGTTACAGTATCTACACTTGGATTGAAATTAGCTCCTAATCCAGTTACATTTGGCCCATCCCCAAAACTCCAAGTTAAAATACTGTCAGTGGCCCCCGGAACATTGTTAAAAGTAAAGAGTTGATTAGTTCCTTCACAAGCATTTTGATCATCCACTGTAAAATCAACAACAGGTAAAGGATTAACCGTAACGGTTATTTGAGCAGTAGCTACAGGTGTAGTACATCCATCATCCAAAGTAACGGTATAAGTAGTAGTAACAATAGGCGAAATATTTTGATTTGCCCCATTAGGTAAGCCATTATCCCACGAATACGTATAAGGCCCCCCATTACCAGATCCAGGAGTAGTAGAGGCAGAAAAACTAGTGCTTTCTCCAAAGCAGATAGTTTGATCAAGATCAACAGTAACTGTTAAAGGTTGAGAAACAATAACATCAACATTAATAGGCAACGAAGGACAACCATCCACATCCGTAGTAAAAACAGCATAAGTAGTAGTGACTCCTGGAGTAACACTATAAGGCGAACCAATAAAAGCTCCATTATCCCAATCATAAGAATAAGGTGCTCCATTACCATTAGCCCCGGTAGCAGTTAAATTAGCTGTTTGGCCTAAACAGATGTTAACAGGATTGGCTGTAATAGTAACCATTGTTGGTTGAGTAATAGTTACAGAAGTAGTATCGGTACATCCAGTGTTTGGATCAGTAACTGTTACAAGATAACTACCCGCTCCTAAATTAGTTGCTGTTTGAGTCGTTTGATTCTTTGCAGCCGCGTCCCATAGATAAGTGTAGGCTACAAGAGGGTCTGAACCATTAGCAGTAGCAGTTCCATCGGTAAATCCATTACAAGAAACATTAACTGGATTGGTAATGCTCGCGCTCCATGGCGGATTGTTGCCCACAGTAATACTAAACGTAGTATCACAACCAACAGGAAGAACAGCATCAGTAACAGTTACGGTATAAACACCTGGAATTAGATTCAGTAAAGAATCATTAGTAGTTGGACCAGTACCCCAGTCATACGTATAAGGACCAGCACCCCCAGCAAAATTAACGACAGTTGCCCACCCATCAGGCAAACCACAATTAGAGTTTGAAGAATCAGTAGTAAAAGTAAAATCCTGTGGTTGAGTTAAAGTAAAAGTAGAATCAACAAAACACCCAAAGCCATCAGTAACCCTAACAGTAAATGCTCCAGCAGTTAAGTTTGTAGCCGGATTGGTAATTTGATTATTGGCAGCTGCATCCCATTGGTAAGAATGAGTAGTAGCACCACCATTACTTTGTGGAGCTAAAATAATTTGCCCATTGGTACTACCAAAACAAGTAGGATTAGTAGGGGTATTCGGCACACTTAATATGTTAAATGTAATATTAATAGTATCTGCACGAATACAGCCACCATTATTTTCTGTCCAAATAAGTTGGTAAGTTCCAGCAGTTGCCGTACTAACAGAAGAAGTAGGAGAAGTTGTATTTCCAAAAGTGATTCCAGCTGGACCAGACCAACTACCTATTCCTGAAGAAGGAGTAGCATTTAAATTATATGTAAGTGTACATGAGGTATCATCTACTCCAGCATTAGAAGCCGGTCTGCTAACATAAGGTCCTCCATTAAAAGTAGCGGTACAGCCATTTCCGTCAATTATATCAAAAGAGTATGTGTTTCCATTTAATAAACCATTAATAGTAATTGTTCCGTTGTGAGTAGCTGTAGTATTTACAAAATTAGCTGTTGCTGGTAATAAATTTGATGCTGTATATAAGGAACCATCTATTTCTGGAAGTCCGTTAGTAATTGTAATTGTAGCGGAGTTATTAGTACAATCTTCAATAACGGATGTTGCTATAGGAGTTAATAATGTAATGTTAACAGTATCTGCGTCAATACATCCATTACCATTATCTTCTGTCCAAATTAGTTGGTAAGTTCCAGGAGTTGTAGCACTTATCAAAGAGGTTGGAGAAGCTGTATTCCCGAAGTTGATTCCAGCTGGGCCAGACCAACTACCTATTCCTAAAGAAGGAGTAGCATTTAAATTATATGTAAGTGTACATGAGGTATCATCTAATCCTGCATTGGCATCAGGTAAAGCAATAACTGTATAGGTAACAGTTGCTGTATCAAAACAGTTTCCATTAGTAATAAGGGCATAAAAGATCTGATTGTTAGTAACAGTAGCAGCACTAGGGTTAACAATAGCATTAGAAGCCGTAGGATCAGAGAACCAAGAGATAGTAGTACTTGTACCCCCATCAATAGCGGTATTTAGGGCAGTTAAATCAATATTAGATACAGTACCACTACCAGCAATATCTTCACATAAAGTAGCAGGGGTTTGATCAATAGCAGTAGGTAAAGGATCAATCACTAAATATACTGAAGCAGTATCAGAACAAGTTCCATCAGAAACAGAAGCGTAAACAGTAGTTGGTCCTGATAGAAAAGTTGAAGGGTTATTGACAGTGGTGGTTGTGGCAGGATCAGTAAACCAAGTTACAGTATTTGTAGTTCCACTATTTATAGTGTTATTAATAGATGTTAAATTAAATGTTGCTTGCCCTGTTCCGTCATCACATAAATTAATAGTGCTAGAACTTGCTAAGTTAAGATTGGTTATATTGAAGTTCCAACACCCTGCAGCTGCAATATTTCCGCATAAATCTTCTACGAAACCTGACCCTGGGATTAAACATAGTTGATAAGCACCGGAAATTGTTAAAGGAGGAGAAATATCTATTGAAAATTCATTTTCTTGAGTTCCTCCATTAGAACAATTGATTCCTGTTAAATTTGATAAGGCATATGGAACTCCTGGGCCAATAAATTGGAAATCTTGCAACTCTATAGAGTTGCATAAAATACTTTCAGAAAAATTAAAAGTTACCGTTGTTGAACCGCAGTAAATGGGTAATAATACATTGTTAACAGATGGAGGTACATTGTCAAAGATGGTAGCTGTTGATGAACTAAAATCTAATGTATACCCGTTAACTGATCCACTATAATTTTGTACTGTTAGAACTAAAGTTTGACCAGGAACAACAGGAAAACATGGTTCGTTTTGATCTCCGAAGGCTCCGTTTGCTCCAGTTATTCCAGGGTCTGGATCAAAGTTACATGAGGTTTCTATCCCAGCATTCGTTGCTATATCGCTGCAGGGGTTATTGGAAATATCGTAAACGGCCCAATCATAGTCATCATTTAGATCATTAGGCGTAATGTCAAAGCAAATATTCCCTGCAGATTGAGTTGTAAATGTATACCAAACATTATTTATTTCTCCATCTAAACAAGAAATGAGATCATTTATTTCATTTGGAAAATTTCCCTCTCCTGAATAAGAGTTTGTTTCACTGTAAATATTTTGACAAACAGGAATTGCTCCTTCACAATCTTGAACAGTTGGAGTTTGAGCGATTAATCCATAAGAGAATAGTAACAGAAAAGGGATTAATAAAATAGTTTTTATATACATGGGGTATGGTATCCAAGTTATTAGAATTAAAATAATTCTATGAGAATCAAAAATAATTTTATGAAAGTGAATTGTACCTGTGGTAATTGGGTATTTGATCTCGGTTCTTACTAGTATTTTAAGAAAGAAAGGAGATGTTTTTTGTTTTTGCTGAAGGTGCAAGGTTTTCCATGAAGGAATAGAGTTATACCACTATAATATATAGCTGTTATAAAGTGTTTTTGGATTAAGTAGAGTTTTTTACCAAGTGCCAGCGGGAGAAAATAAAAAGTCTGTAGGGTTGTCAACTTCATATAAATACTGATAGCCTTTGGTGTCTTTTTTACAGAAAGGTTCTAAGAGTTTTAACATGTTATCATAACTTTTTAGTGTTAAAACACAATAGAAAGTTTTGTTGTCTTCACTTAAAATTCCTTCATCGGTTTTAAAGGCTCCAAGAATTAAATTGCAATTGCGGGGTTCAATAAAATCTATCTTAGAAAGGTCTAACTTCTCGTTTTTATTGATAATTGTTTCGTGAATAAGCGCTCTAAATTTAATGGCTTCTGTTTTATCGAAGTTGTAAAGTCTAACAACGTTATCTCCAAATTCATTTATATTTTCGTTGTAATCTAATTCCACATTACTCTTTTTGTCAAAATTACAATAAGTAAAATAACTTTAGGACTTCTTACATTATTCCTAATTTCTTGCTTTGAAATGTATGGAAAGGACTATGATTTAAGGTTAACTTCAGAATAACCTAAAACGTAGAAGTCAATCAATTCTTTAAATAAAGAGATTAAGGGGGCTAGCATAGAGGTTTTATCTTCCAATAAGAGCGTATACTCAGTTTTCAGAACAAAGGTGTCCTCGTTAAATTTTCCTTCAAGCTGAAGCTCAAATTGAGTTTCTTTAGTTATTTCTTTTAATTGGAGGATGTTGCTACTTGTATTTAAAATACTGTTTAAATGAAGGTTGTTAGATTTGAATTTGAATCTATTTTTTGAAAAAGAAAACAAAGTCATAAAATGCGATTTAGTATAAATTTCAAAATTAGGAGCGTTTTTATTCAGGTCTAGAGAGCATTTAATTAGTCCAACTGCTCCCAATGATACATCGTATTTAATAGTGATGATTTTTTCTTTGTACGGGATGACTAGATGAAATCCAGATTCTGGAGCTTTGGTACCTAAACCTGCTTTAACAGTATTTCTAAATACTGTTAACTTTCCGTTTTCGGTTTCGGAAAAGTTTTGGAAAAATTTTATTAAAGCCTCCATTTAAAATTAATTAGATAAAAATAACAATAGCCTGTTAATTGCACGAACTTATTTCATTATTCCTAACTTCGCATCTTAAAATTTAGGAGAAATGAACTTTATAGAAGAAATCCGTTGGAGAGGCATGATACACGATATGATGCCAGGTACAGAAGAACAATTTGCTAAGGAAATAACTTCAGCATATATAGGTTTTGATCCAACAGGTGATTCGTTACACATAGGTAGTTTAGTGCAGATAATGATTTTGGTTCATTTACAAAATGCAGGTCATAAGCCCTACGCATTAGTTGGAGGAGCAACTGGTATGGTAGGAGACCCTTCAGGAAAATCTGCTGAGCGTAATTTGTTGGATGAGGAAACATTAAATCATAATGTGGCCTGTATTAAAAAACAATTAGAACAATTTTTAGATTTTGACTGTGGCGAGAACTCTGCTGAAATGGTAAATAATTACGACTGGTTTAAAGACTTTAATGTCTTGGATTTTATTCGTGATATCGGAAAGCACATTCCGGTAAATTATATGATGGCAAAAGATTCTGTAAAGTCTCGTTTAGAAACTGGAATGTCTTTTACTGAGTTTACTTATCAGTTAATTCAAGGGTATGATTTTTATTGGTTAAATGAAAACAAAAACTGTAAAGTTCAGTTAGGTGGTTCAGACCAATGGGGAAACATTGTTACAGGTACAGAATTGATTAGAAGAAAGGGTGGAGAACCTGCTTTTGCTTGTACAACTCCTTTGATCAAAAAAGCTGATGGAAGTAAGTTTGGAAAAACGGAAGGAGGAAATGTTTGGTTAGATAAAACGAAAACTTCTCCTTATAAATTTTATCAATATTGGATCAATGCTTCTGATGAGGATGCAGCGAATTACATTAGAATTTTTACATTAAAAACGAAAGAGGAGATTGAAAAAATAGAAGCCGAACATAAAGAAGCACCTCACTTAAGAGTATTACAAAAAGCTTTGGCAGATGACATCACAATCAGAGTTCATTCTCAGGAAGATTTGGATGCAGCAATTGGAGCATCAGAAATCTTATTTTTAAAAGGAGATGCAGCAGTTGAAGGCTTAAAAAATATGTCAGAACAAATTTTTGAAGATGTTTTTGAAGGTGTTCCTCAGGCAGAAATTGCAAAGTCTGAAATAGAAGGAGGGCTGTCTATTGTTGATGCATTATCAGCTAAAACGGCATTCTTAAAATCTGGAGGAGAAGCAAGAAGAGCTTTAAAAGAAAATTCCATTAGCGTAAATAAAGCTAAAGTTGGAGATGATAAGATTCTTAATGAGGACGATTTAATAAATGAGAAGCACATCTTGTTGCAACGCGGGAAGAAAAATTATTTTTTAGTTAAAGCTATATAGTGAGTAACCCTAAAGATAGAAAATTTGTCATTGCGAGGTACGAAGCAATCTTATTCAGGAGATTGCTTCACTCATTCTTTGTTCGAAATGACGCTAATAAATGGGCTTTGTTAGTGTTTTTAGTTTTAGGAACAACATTGTTGTCATTTGCTCAAACTTCAAATAAAAAAAGAGTATTGGTAATACCTCCTAGTCGTTTTGAATTTGTATCAGAATTTGATTTAGAGCTTATTGCCGAAAAAAATGAAGTACCCGTTTCAAAGGTTTTTTTAACGTATGAAAAAGCGTTGCTAAGCGCCTTTAGCAGTTATGGAGATGAAAATTTTGAATTTGTCCCGGTTCAAGCTGAGGTTCTTAGATCATATAAGAAGTTCATAAAGTATAAGTATGGTAAATTTGATGGGAAGCATTATAATGGGGTAGATTTAAAACAGTTTCCTGAACAAAATTTCACTCAATTGTTAGAAGCACATCAAGCAGATTTTGTCATTTTTATTACCTGGTATGACATTCAAAAAGAAGCATTTGCAAGAAGAGGCAATCAAACTAAAAGGCAAAAGTATGCAGGACATTATCTAGACTATGCTATTTTTAATTTGTTTAAACAGCAAGTTACAGGAATGGGGAAAGTAAAAGCCAATGGAGCCAAAGAGCCAAATGATTTAGAAATCTCGTTTAAATTGTTAAGAGTAAAAGAGCTTAGGTTGGCGTATACAAACTTTATTGGTACCGTAGTTGATCAGTTGAATAAACCAATAGATAATTAAATTATCTAGTTACAGTTATTATCTTTGCTCCGAAATTAGAGGTATGATATCAGCAATTCGTTTGTTTTTTATAGTCTGTTGGACATTTTTATTAATGTTATTGGCTCCGCTATTTATTCCTCTTACCTTTAACAGACAGTTCCCATTAGTGGTTGCGAGAACATTATTCTCTTCCGTATTAATGAGAATAGTAGGAATTAACTTAAGTACATTAGGAAAAGAGAATGTACCGAAAGACCAACCTGTTATTTTTATTGCCAATCATTGTTCACATCTAGATATTGCTTGTTTATGTAGAAGCGTTCCTGTAAATCTTCATTTTATTGGTAAAAAAGAACTGATTTGGATGCCGGTTGTAGGGTGGTATATGTTTATTGCAGGTCATATTTTTATTGATAGAAGTAATAAAAGGAAAGCGGTTGAAAGCCTTAAGAAGGCTGCATTAAAAATTAAAAATGGTAAAAGTGTAGTGATGTACCCTGAGGGTACCAGAACTAAAACGGGAGAACTCGGAGAGTTTAAAAAAGGAGCTTTTCATTTAGCGTTAGATGCAGGAGTAAGTGTCGTTCCAATTCATATTGAGGGAACATTTAAAGTTTGGCCAACCAAGAGTAACACAATTACTCCAGGGCCTGTTTCGGTGAATATTGGAAAACCAATAGATTCGGCTAATTATACCAAAAAGACCATTAAAAACTTTATGGCTGATGCTAAGTTAGCTGTAGAAGAATTAGGGAACTCTTAAGTCTATAAAGGAATATTCCCATGCTTCTTTTTAGGAAGCGTATCCACTTTATTTTCTAACATTTTAAATGCGGCAATTAGCTTTTCTCTTGTTTCAGCAGGTTTAATTACTGCATCAACATAACCACGAGCAGCAGCATTATATGGGTTTGCGAACATTTCGGCATACTCAGCCTCTTTTTCTTTCCATTTTTCTTCAGGATTAGAAGCTTCTTTAATCTCTTTTTTGAAAATAATTTCTGCAGCACCTTTAGCGCCCATAACCGCGATTTCTGCACTTGGCCAAGCAAAGTTCATATCTGCACCGATATGTTTAGAGTTCATTACATCATAAGCTCCTCCGTAAGCTTTACGGGTAATTACCGTAATTCTTGGAACGGTTGCTTCACAAAATGCATACAATAACTTTGCTCCATTGGTAATAATTGCATTCCATTCTTGATCTGTTCCAGGTAAAAATCCAGGAACATCTTCTAAAACTAATAATGGAATGTTAAAAGAATCACAAAAACGAACAAAACGAGCTCCTTTTTGAGATGATTTAATATCTAATACTCCTGCTAAAAATGCTGGTTGATTGGCAACAACACCAATTGATTTTCCTGCCAAACGAGCAAATCCAACAACTATATTTTCAGCATAGTCTTTATGAATTTCATAAAAGCTGTCCGTATCTACTGTTTGTTCAATTACTTCTTTAATATCGTAGGGTTGATTGGGGTTGTCAGGAATGATAGTGTTTAACCCATCTCTATTTTCATCACCCATTTCATAAGGAACAGAAGGAGCATCTTCCTCACAGTTCTGAGGCATGTATGAAAGCATGTCTTTAAGTCCGTTGATACATTCTATTTCATTCTCATACGTTAAATGGGTAACTCCAGACTTTGTAGAATGAGCAGAAGCTCCTCCCAAATCTTCAGAACTTACCTCTTCATGAGTTACCGTTTTTACAACATTAGGTCCGGTTACAAACATGTATGATGTATTTTCTACCATCATAATAAAATCTGTTAATGCCGGAGAGTAAACGGCTCCTCCTGCACATGGGCCCATAATTGCAGAAAGCTGAGGTACAACACCACTAGCCTGAGTGTTTTTATAAAAGATATCTGCATACCCACCTAAACTTACAACACCCTCTTGAATACGAGCTCCTCCAGAATCATTTAATCCAATAACAGGAGCACCATTTTTCATAGCCATGTCCATTACTTTACAAATTTTTTCTGCATGAGCTTCAGCTAAAGAACCTCCTAAAACAGTAAAATCTTGAGAAAAAACATAGACTAGCCTTCCATTAATGTTTCCATAACCAGTAACAACACCATCTCCTAAGAATTTAGTTTTGTCCAATCCAAAATTGGTAGATCGATGGGAAACTAACATTCCCATTTCTTGAAAAGACCCTTCATCCAGTAAGAAGTGAATTCTTTCTCTTGCAGTAAGTTTTCCTTTACTGTGTTGAGATTCTATTCTTTTTTCTCCTCCACCTAATTTGGCTTCTTCAATTTTGGCATCTAGCTGATTAAATTTCTCTTCCATAATGTTGTTCTAATAGAGAGTAAAAATAAAAAAAATAGAGCGGAATTAGTTATTTCATTTTTGATAAAAAATATTACACCAAATTAATAGTGGCATATAATAAAAAAGGTTCCTCAATTTGAGGAACCTTTTTGTTGAATAGAAGAAGTAAAACCTTATTGTTTTAGAAAATCTCATTCTTTTAAAGGGAAATACAAGAGGCCTTAAGGAGGATGAGTGTTGAGGAAATGTTTGAAAGTCAATAATGCATAGCTTTTTTTGTAAAAAAAATAATTTTAGATTAACTTTATTACCTACGTTTGCCGGCTCAAAAAAATAAGGTTATGATGGATTATTTTAACATTAAAGAAATTGCTACAGCAACTATGATTTTATTTGCTGTGATTGATATTGTAGGATCTATTCCTATTATTTTAGATTTAAAACAAAGAGTAGGTCATATACAGTCTGAAAAAGCCAGTATTGTTGCGTTGATTATTATGATTGTATTTTTGTTTGTAGGAGAATCTATTTTAGGTTTGATCGGTATTGATGTAAGTTCTTTTGCGATTGCTGGTGCATTTATTTTATTTTTCTTGGCCTTAGAAATGATTTTAGGGATTCGTTTGTATAAAGATGATGCTCCAGAAACTGCATCTATTGTTCCGATTGCATTTCCTTTGATTGCTGGAGCAGGAACAATGACAGCTTTACTTTCTTTACGGGCAGAATTTGCTGTGCAGAATATAATTGTTGCAATTGTTGTGAATATACTATTGGTTTATGGGGTATTAAAATTATCGGCTAGAATTGAAAAGTTATTAGGAAAAGGAGGTATTGCTATTTTGCGTAAAGTATTTGGTGTAATTTTATTGGCAATAGCTGTAAAGTTATTTCGAACGAATATCGGATTATAAATGGCAAAAATTACAATATATACTGATGGCGCAGCTAAAGGAAACCCTGGTAATGGAGGTTATGGTATTGTAATGATGAGTGGAAAGCATAAAAAAGAGTTGGCCGAAGGTTTTAGATTAACCACAAACAATAGAATGGAGTTGCTGAGTGTTATAGTGGCTTTAGAAACAATTAAAAACCCTGCAGATGTACAAGTGTTTTCGGATTCAAAATACGTTGTAGATTCCGTTGAAAAAGGTTGGGTTTTTGGTTGGCAGAAAAAAGGTTTTAAAGGCAAAAAGAACATTGATTTATGGAAGCGATTCTTGTTGATTTACCCTAAGCATAAAGTAAAATTTAATTGGGTAAAAGGACACGCAGGAAACATGTATAATGAGCGCTGTGATGAGTTAGCAGTAGATGCTGCCGAAGGAGCTGATTTGCTTATTGATGAAGGTTATGAGGAGTCTAAGAAAACAGACTTGTTTGAATCTTAGAAAATCTGAGTATTAGACGTTCTGTATGTAAGTATAAAAATCAATTTTTTCATTGAGGTTTAATTTTTTACGAAGCCTGTACCTGTTCATGTCTACAGATTTTGACGTAATATTTGTAATACTTGCAATTTCTTTAGAAGATAAGCGCAGCCTCAAGTAAATACATAATTGCAGTTCATTTTCTGTAAGGTTGCTAAAATTCTTTTTTAATCGTTTAATAAAATCATGATTAATGTTCTCTAGCTTTTTGTTAAAATGCTCTAAATCCTTACTGTTATTGGCAAACTGATTTAGCTTTACCAATATTTTTTTTGTTCTCTCAAATGGAATAGTGTCACTAATAGAGGAAGAAACCTTTACTAAGTCAGATTTTACGTCCCTTATAAAATCGTTTCTCTGAGCAATATGTAGTGCAAAGTTGGTTAATTCATTGGTCTTATAATCCAGTTCGTTTTCTAGTTGATTTTTTGAGTTAATTTCTAGTTGTAACAATTGTTTTTCTTTCTTGATTAATTTACGCTGTCTATTAATTGTAACAATACCCGACACTAGAAGAAGTACGATACCAATTATTAGCATTTTAAGTTTAAATTCTTCTAATGCGGTCTGGTTTTCGAGAATTGCTATTTTTTTATCTTTTTCAGATGATTCATATTTAACTTGCATAAAAGCGAACTTCTTATTCAGCTTTTGCTCTAGCATTTCTTCTTTTAGTTTAAAGTGCTGTTGGGCATACATTAATGCATTTTTAAGATCTCCTTCTGCTTCATAAGCTTGACTCAGCTCTTCACTTGATTTCATTATCAATTTTGGAGTTTGAATACTCTCGCTAATTTTGTAGGAACGAAGAAGAAACGCTATCGCCTTTTTAGGATTCTTTTCATGTTGGTAGGAGGATCCAAGATTGTGTAAGCTTGAAGCTTGATAGTATTTAGATCCTGAAGCTAAACTAATTTGATATGCTTGATTTAAATAATTTCTTGCTTTATCGTAATTGAGTAAATCTTTGTAAGCATTGCCAATGTTGCTAAAGATGTGTATGTATTTTGAAGAATCTAATTTCTCAGATTTAATAATTGCTAGAGATTTGAAATAGTAGTTTAAAGCTTCTTTTGGATTTTTATGTACTTTATTAATTACACCAACATTATTATATGAGCTTATCAGGCCAATCTTATCATTATAATATTCTCTAGTCTTTAGGGCCTTTAAGTAATACTTTTCAGCAGTTTTAATATCTCCTATTACAAAAAAGTATATGCCAATAGAGTTAGAAAAAGACGTGATGTGTGCTTGAGATTGAAGTTTTTTACTCAATTCTAATCCTTTGGTATAATTATCTAATGTCTGATCAAATAAACCGAGCCTTTTATAATTGTTTCCTAATTGTTTGTATGCACAAAGCAGTGCGATAGAGTCTTTTTGTATTAAAGAAGTTTTTATTCCTTTTTCTAATTCTAAGATAGCTGCTTCATAATTAGCCTCAATATGACTTTTGTTGGCAGAAATTAAATAGGGTATAGAGGTATTTATAGAATCAAATACCTGTAGATCCCTCAAGTAAGATGATCCTGTTGGTTGTGCTTTTGAAGGTAGTATAGCTATACTACCTAAGATTAAAAATAACCATTTGTTTATCATGACAAAAAATTTATTGATGTGAAAGTAAGCATCTTTAGGGATGTTATTTGCTATCTGTAGATATAAAATTAAATGTATCTATCTGTTTATCAGCGATTAAATTAATATTATGTAGAGAAGTTGTCTTATTGATAATGCTCTTTGTAGAGATATTGTAGGGTATTGATGTTTCTATTTTGATCATAATGAGATCAAATTTGCATTAATATTAAACTGTGTTGATATGAAAAAGATATTGTTATTAATAGTGCTTATTGCACCGATGTTTTGTTTGGCTCAAATAGCCACGGTTATTAATCACCAGCCTAGCTCAAACGTTTCTGGAAACTGGAGGAAGTATAGTCTTGGCCAAAGTTTTACTGTACCTGTTAGTTATGGTTATTGTTGTATGAATCAATTAGTTGTTCATATGGCAAACATAAGTGCTAATGATGGTTTCTCTGCCGAGTTGCGTATCTATAGTGGTAATGGTATGTCAGGAGGTGTAATCTATGGCCCTGAGAATATAACAGTGAATAGAGGGGCTAACACCTATAATTTAAGCTCTAACGTAAGTATTTCTCCTGGAGATCAATATACTTATGAAATCTACTTTCCAGGAGGAGCAATAGGTGGTATTTATGCTTATGTAATGAATGAACATGCAGCAGCTATTGATACAGAACCTGGAGGTCACTCATGGAATAACCGTTCAGCAAATACTGGAACGACTACTTCTAATTATGATGATCTTTATGAAATATATTATGTTATACCACTTCCTGTAACGTTAACTTCTTTTGAAGCAAATTGTAACAATGGAAATGTTCAGCTCAATTGGGGGACACAATCAGAAATCAATAATGATTTTTTTACAATAGAGAGGAGTCTTGATGGAGTGAATTTTGAATCGGTTGGCACTACAGAAGGAAATGGAAATAGTTCTACACCTATTAATTATAGCTGGACCGATGATAACCCGCTTAATGGAACAGTTTATTACCGTTTAAAACAAACTGATTTTGATGGTCAATTTGAGTACCACGGTGTTAGATCAATTACTTGTAGTAAAGGGAGTGATTTTAGTATTTACCCAAATCCTTTTAAGAATAGTTTTAAGCTTCAATTGTCTGATAATTCGATTTCACAGTCTTTAAATGTTGAGGTAATTGATTGTTTAGGTAGACAAGTGCATACTCAAAAAATTGAATCAAGTTCTGTAGAAATAGTTTTGGACGAACAATTACCAATAGGAACTTACTTTGTTAAAGTGTTTAACGAAACAATGCAATCAATAGAACGAATCAATAAAATGAAATAGGTAAAAAAATGACAAGTTTAAGATGCAATGATTTTGTAGTAAAAGTATTTATTTCTAAAAATGAAAAAATTACGATCGATAAGACAAAAGGGTTGATCCTTAAAGCAAGACGGATGATTGCTCAAAATAATGCAAGTTCAGTACTTATTGAATTTGAAAATACACCAAGGATTAATAAAAGTGCCTTTAAATTTTTCAATCGAGTTCTTTGTATTGATAGTAGTTTCCCTGTAGTAATAATAGGAGGTTAGTAGGAGGTAATTCCTCAATATAACATGTCGGTTCAATTTCCCCTTCCATTTTAACTGAATTATTTTTTTCCAAATTAGCTGTATATTTGACCTTAACTATGAGGTTAACAATAGTCTATACGGTTATACTTTTTCTGATGTCTAGTAATTTATTACTTGGACAAGAAAAACGTATTTGGAATAATACTGAAGAAATTTATGAAAGGCTTAATTATCATAGAGAAAACCTAAATGAAGATTCTGCTATTTATTATGTAGATGAACTTATTCGTTTTACAGATAAACCTGATGGATTAGGAAATGTTGGTGGAATCAATACAAAGGTGCATACCTTATTACTTTTTAATAGGCAAGAGGAAGCTTTTGAATTAGCACTTACAACCTACAATGAGCATTGTGAAGAAACCAAGAGTGTAAAAAATTGTACCGGCTGTGGTCATATCTCTATAGAACTTGCAAAGCTTATGAATATCCTAAAGGCTTATAGACAGGGGATTAGGTATTTGGATATGATTTGTGAAGAAAAAAAAGAGAGCAATTTTTATTTTCAAAAAGCAAAATTATACCTAGAGCTTGGACTGTCTGATAGCGCATTAATAATGACTGAGAAATGGATTGTATTACAGAAAAAAGAAGGTAGTGAAGTTAATTTAATAGGAGCTTACAATCAACACGGAATTATTGCAAGAGGTTTAAAAAGGTTTGATGTAGCAATAGTTGCTTTTTCTAATGCAATAGAAATTGCCCGAAAAAGGGGGTTAAACCTCCCCAATTATGCCTTTATTATGGGAAATTTAGGCTCATGTTATTATCAAGTTGAAAATTATGAAAAGGCTTATGAATACTTATTGCTAGATTCAGAAGGTAGTGATATGAATAAGTATAAGCAGTCTTTTATAAAAGCAGAAATAACCTTGGCTGAAATCGACTTTATAAGAAAAGATTATTCAGTTTTAATTAAGCGATTAAATAACTTATTAGATAATTATGGTAAGCATATGCTGCCTCTTGAAAGGTTGACAGTTGTTGAAAAGCTGATGAATGTCTATAAAGCGCTAGGTAAAGAGTCTGCGTATAAAATTTATATGAATTTGTGGATAGACTTAAATAAGGAGTACTATCAATCTCAAGGTGAAACATATAAAAGTATGATAAGCCAACAAGCAGAAACTTCTTTAAAGCAGGTTACTGAAAAGATGAAATTGGAAAAACAATTAAAAGATCAGGAACTTGTTGCTTTGAAAAATGAGGCCGAGAAAAAGCGATTTAAACTTTTTTTATTGATTATGGCTTTAGTTATGGGAATGGGAGTGGTGTTGTTTTTCTTTTGGAGGTATAGAGTTAATCAAACAAAGATGACTATAATTAAACAGGCAAGATTGGATGCTGCTAGATATGAACAAGAATTGTTAAGGCTAAAGGTGAAAAAGGAAAGTAAGAATGTTCAGTTATTATCTCATGAACTTCAAGTAAAACAAGATTTCTCTTCAAATTTAATGCGTCAACTCGACCAGGTAGGAAGTTTAACTACGGCTGAATTAAAAAATATGGAACTTTTTATCCAAAATGAACTTGATGTAAAATCTTCAAGAGCACAAATTCAAGAAGAAATGGGTGGGTTGAGTGGAGAATTCTATAACTCTCTAACGGTTCAATTTCCTAACCTTACTGATATGGATTTAAAGTTGGCAGCTATGATTGTAATGAATATGTCTAACAAAGAAATAGCTATTAGTAAAAATATTGCGACAACTTCTGTTAAAAAAACAAAAACTAGATTGAAGCAAAAGTTAAATTTGTCGTATGAAGATGATTTAACTGAATTCTTGAAGTCTATGTTGTAGTTGGCTGCCGAATTGTCGCCCTCTTGTCGCCCTTCATTTTTTTTAGACATAGAAACTCATATTATTTTTGGCGTATGAAGATAAGGCATTTGTCTTATTTAATTTAACTCTACCCAAAATGAAGAATTTAACAATTTTATTTACCCTAATAGTTTCTGTTTTGACAGTTAACGCTCAGCTTCCAGGTTGCGCTACATCAGTTAATACTTTCCCTTATTCAGAAGGATTTGAATCAGGTTTTGGAAATTGGAACAATGCCGCTGGAGATCAATTTGATTGGACTCGAGATGATGCAGGTACAACATCTGGTTCTACAGGACCAAGTACAGGTTCTAATTCATCTACTTGGTATATGTACATAGAGACTTCTTCTCCTAGAGTTGGAGGAGATGAAGCTTGGTTGGAATCTTATTGTTTTGATTTTACTTCTTTGTCAAGTCCAGAAATAAGTTTTGATTATCATATGTATGGAGCTACTATGGGAACATTAGAATTATTAATCAGTACTAATGGAACTACTTGGACTTCTCTTTGGACATTAGCAGGAGATCAAGGTAATGTATGGAATACAGCAAGTGTTAGTTTAGCTGCTTATGCTGGACAAACAGTTGAATTTCGTTTTAGAGGAGCTTATGGTACCAGTTATACAGGGGATGCAGCAATCGATAACATCAATATTGTTGATCAAGTTGCGATGACGTATAGCTCTAGTACGGTTACTCAAACAAACACTTCAACAGTAGAGAAATGTGCTTCTGATGCAGAAGTAATTGGAATTGAAGTGGTAACATCTGGTTCATTAAGTCCTTTAGGTATTACTCAATTTATACTACGTACAGATGGTAGTACTTTACCTCTTTCAGATGTTACAAACATTAATGTTTATTATACCGGAGCTAGCTCAACTTTCGCTACAACAACTCTTTTTGGTAGTGCTACGCCATTAGCAACGGGTAATAATATATCGGTAAATGGGACTCAAACATTGAGCAGCGGAACCAATTATTTTTGGGTAACTTATGATATGGCTGCAGGTTCTAGTATTGGCAATGTTATTGATGCATTGTGTAACCAAATAACAGTAGGTGGATCAAACTATACGCCAACAGTTACAGCTCCAGGAGGTAACCGAACAATTGGAGCTTGTAGCCCATCTCCAGGAAGTGTTTCATCAGATATGACAATTTGGTTTAAATCTGATGCAGGAGTGTATTCTGATGCAGGGGTAACTGCGGCAGTAAATAGTGGAACTGTTCAACAATGGAATGAACAATCTAGTAATGCGTCAATTCCAAATGTCTCGCATTCAACAGCAGGAAATCAGCCAATTTATAACAACAATTCATTCAATTATAACCCTGCAATATTGTTTGATGGAGTAGATGATTTTTTGTCATCATCAAGCGTTCAGTTCTCAACTTTTACAGATGGTTCGAAAATATCTATGTATGGTGTGATGCAACATATTAGTGGTGCTGGAACTAATTTTACATGGGATGATGCTGGATCTAGTGGTAAAATTACTTTATCACCAGGAAGTTCTTATTATGACAAAAATGGTGGGAATCCTGTAAGCACAGGGGTCGGTAGTGGTAATACAGAGCAACAGTTAGTTTCAAGTATTGCAAGTGGAACGAGTTTGAATGTTTACAATGCTGGGGCTTATAAAAATGGAACAACAGTTACTTCACCTTCTGGGACAGTAGCATCACCTATCACATTCGGGAAACTTCATAATCATGGATGGCCAGGCTCTGTTCTTTTTGGAGAGCTTGCGATTTATGACGCTTCTCATGGAGCTACAGATAAAAATAGGGTAGAATCTTATTTTGCTGTAAAATATGGAATTACATTGGATAATTCTGCTGGTACTACAGCTGGAGATTATACAGCTTCTTATTCCACTCCTATTTGGGACGCAGATGACAATGCAAGTTATCATAACAATGTTATTGGAATAGGAAGAGACGATAATCAATCTTTACTTCAGAAGCAATCACATACTACAGATGATGTATCTAGAGTTTATTTAAATACTTTACAAGCAACTAATGCTGCTAATACAGGGAGCTTTGCTTCTGATGTATCTTACATGTTGGTTGGAGACAATCAAGGAGCAATGAGGAATTCTACTTCAGCAAATGCAGAAATTCCTACCGGATTAACTGGATGTTCCTTGGCTTATAGATTAGAAAGGGAATGGAAAGTAACCAAAACAAATATTGCAGAAGATTTTAGTTGGGATATGACTTTATCAACAGGAGCGAATCCAGGGTCAGTGAATGTTGCACATTTAAGACTGTTAGTTGATACAGATGGAAATTTTGCTAATGGAGGAACTACATGTTATTACAATGGGGACGGAACAGGAATAGTTATCACTTACAACAATCCAGTAGTTACTATTTCTGGAATATCTCCTACTCATATTGCCAACAATAGTACACGTTATGTTACGCTTGCTTCTATAAATGTTTTAACTCCTTTGCCGGTAGAGTTAGTGCAATTTGATGTGGATTGTCAAAACGAGTTACCTGAATTGACATGGGAAACAATCTCAGAAATCAATAATGATTATTTTACAATTGAGAGAAGTATTGATGGTGTTGGGTTTAACCCTATTGGTAATGTAGAAGGAAATGGAAACAGTTCTACATCAATTAATTACAGTTGGACTGACGATAACCCAATTAATGGAACGGTTTATTACCGTTTAAAACAAACTGATTTTGATGGTAAATTTCAATATCACGGTATCAGATCAATTACCTGTGATCAAGCAAGAGATATTAGTGTTTATCCTAATCCTTTTAAAAATAACTTTAGATTACAATTGTCAGATAACTTTGTAAATCAGGTATTTACTGTTGAGGTTATAGATTATTTAGGGAGGAGAGTTCATATTCAAACTATAGCAGCAAACTCGGCAGAAATAGTTTTGGATAAACAATTGCCAATTGGAACCTACTTTGTAAAAGTGTTTAATGAAAGAACACAATTAGTAGATCAAATAATTAAAATGAAATAAGTATAGAATGACAAGTTTAAGGTGCAACAATTTTGAAGTAAGAGTATTCATTTCTAAAAATGAAAAGATTACGGTAGATAAAGCGAAAGAATTGATTGTTAAAGCAAGAAGGATGATTGCTCAGAATAAAGCAAATTCAGTAATTATTGAATTTGAAAATACGCCAAGGGTAAATAGAAGTGCATCAGAATTTTTTAATCGAGTTCTTTGTATTGATAGTAACTTTCCTGTTGCAATTATTGGAGGGTAATGGAAAGAGTTATTCGATATACTTACGCTAAAATATTTCATACCAATAGTCAGATTTCATTGATGGAACAATTTTATATTGTTAGTGCCACATTACTAGTACTGGTTTCTGCAATCACTTTGTTAGTTTTAGGTTAAAAGAAGCCAATTTTTTCTTTTGTTTATCTTTTCATAAAAGCAACCAACCCTTTTGTTACATTTGCCGTCTTTTTGTGAGATATGCCAACTTATCCTAGTACAATAAAATCCAAATTACCACAAGTAGGAACTACTATTTTTACGGTAATGAGCCAATTGGCGAATGAGCATCAAGCAATTAACCTGTCACAAGGATTTCCTGATTTTGAAAGCTCAGAAGAATTAACCGGTTTGGTTAGTAGTGCGATGGAAAAAGGATTAAATCAATATGCTCCTATGCCGGGTATATTACCTTTAAGAGAGCAAATTGCTATAAAAACAGAGAAACTTTACGGGGCAGTGTATCATCCTGAATCTGAAATAACAATTACTTCAGGAGCCACACAGGCAATCTATACTGCTATAGCAGCAACAATAACTGAAGGCGATGAGGTAATTATATTTACTCCTGCATATGATTGCTATGAGCCTGCAATTGAATTAAATGGTGGTAGAACAGTTTTTGTTCAAATGCATGCACCAGATTATAAAATAAATTGGGAGCAAGTAAAAAAATTGATTAATCAACGTACTAAAATGATTATCATCAATTCTCCGCATAATCCAACAGGAACAATCTTAGAAGATGAAGACATGTTGGCATTAGAAAAAATTGTTTCTGATACTGATATTTTGTTGATTAGTGATGAAGTATATGAGCATATTATTTTTGATGGTAAAAAACATCAAAGTGCCTCTAAATATCCAGGCCTAGCAGAACGATCGTTTATTATTTCTTCTTTCGGTAAAACGTTTCACAATACTGGTTGGAAGATGGGGTATTGTTTGGCCCCTAAAAATCTAATGACAGAATTTAGAAAAGCACATCAGTTTATTGTCTTTTCTGCAAACACACCTATTCAGTATGGATTAACTGAATACCTGAAAAACGAGGATAATTATTTAAGCTTAAATTCTTTTTATCAAGAAAAGAGAGATCGTTTTACTAGTTTAATTAAAGATTCAAGATTTGAAATTTTGCCATCTTCAGGAACCTACTTTCAATTGTTGAGGTATAAAGGAATAACGGATATGGCAGATACAGAATTTGCGATTGAATTGACACAGCAACATAAAATAGCCTCTATTCCTGTTTCTGTATTTTATCACCAAAAGGTAGACGAAAAAATTCTTCGTTTTTGTGTTGCTAAAAAAGAAGCGACTCTTGAAAAAGCGGCCGAAATTCTAAACAAAGTATAATTCTTTATATTTGATGGCAATGGATTTAAAAGTTACTGCCATACAATCTGATTTACATTGGGAAGATGTAGACCAAAACCTTGCAATGTTTGCAAAGAAAATTGATGCAATTTCTGAGAGTACGGATATCATTGTTTTGCCAGAAATGTTTAACACAGGCTTTTCGATGTTGTCTCAAAAGCTTTCAGAAAAAATGGATGGGAAGTCTGTTTCATGGATGATAGCACAAGCAAAGAAAACAAATGCTGTTATTGTAGGAAGTTTAATTGTTAAAGAAAGCAACAAGTATTATAATCGTTTGGTTTGGGTTCAACCAGATGAAGTTATTCATGTATACGATAAACGACACTTGTTTAGAATGGCTGATGAACACAGTCATTTTTCAGCTGGAACAAAACGTATAATTATTGAATATAAGGGATGGAAAATTTGTCCGCTTGTTTGCTATGATTTACGATTTCCTGTATGGTCAAGAAACTCATTAGAAGAACAATATGACCTTTTAATTTATATTGCCAATTGGCCAGGAGCAAGAAAAGCTCCTTGGAGTAAATTACTTGAAGCAAGAGCGATAGAAAATCAAAGTTATGTAGTAGGAGTTAATCGAGTTGGAGAAGATGGAAAAGGGTATGCATATACTGGAAACAGTGCAATAATAAACCCTAAAGGAGAATTGGTTTCTCATATTCCAGAAAATAATAATTGTACAGAAACGGTTTCTTTATCACTAGATGACTTGAATAGCTTTAGAAAAGTTTTTCCAGTAGGAATGGATGCAGATGAGTATCGGATTACTCAGTAATAATCCAGTTAATATCGTTGTCCCAGTTGGCTTTAATTTTAATTTCCTTTTCGTAATAAATTACTTTTTCAGGTTGTTTGCCTTCTAGATAATTTCCCGTATTCCATTTTCTATCATTGTTATTGTCAATGATAAGTTTCATTTCATAATCACCAGGGCGCAAGTAATTGTATTTGAATATAGCAGAATCTTTTAAATAACTTTCTTGAATTAAATTATCTTTTTGAAACAACTGTATGATATAGTTTTCAGAAAAATCAGGAGAAACGGTTAGGTTGATCATTCCATAATCAGACTCTTTTTTTGTTTTGAATTTAGAGTAGAGACTGTCGTTTTTTAAACCAAAAATATCTTCAAAAGTGTTGGGAGCAATAATAAGATCATACTCTTTATTCTCTTTAAAGTCATAAGCTAATTCAAACCTGTTTACTCCAACTACACTAATATTAAAAGAAGTTACAGGCATACTATCTTCTAATAATCGTATGTTTTCGGTCTTGTAATCTACAAAAGGTCTTGTAATATCAATTGTAATATTTTGGTTTAAATCGAAACTTCCAAAGGTATTTGTTGTAATAAATAATGAAGTATCCTTAAACTCATCACTCTGTATAATTTTAACATCTGCTGTATCAATTACGTCATTACCATCTTTAATTTCCAATTCTAAATTTTTAAATGCATCCTGAACCAATAACCACATTGTTAAGCTATCACCTGTTGTATTTTTTTCTTCAATGTACCATTGCTTTTTAAAGCTTTGGCCAATAGGAGTAACAACAAGATCTTTTGTTGGATTATTAAGGATGATATCAACTTTTCCAAAAACATTGTTTTCAGCACTTTTTAAAAATTGAAGGGTATTATTTTCTTCGAATAAATAAATAAGATGATCAAAACTAGAAGAATCTAGTTGAATAGGTTCATTTTGAAAAGCTATTTCTTCATTAGGAAGATCAAATAAATAATTGCTATTAATGTCATTAATGGCAAAGAACTTGTATTTTCCTTTAGCGATATTGGTTATAGAAAATTCTCCCTCTTTATTAGTTATAGCAACATACCTTGGCCGTTCTTTTAAGGGAATAGAATCATCTAATTGATCATAAAGTAGTGTGTAAACTTTTTCTTGAGGTTTTAGATCAAAGGCATTAATGACTCTTCCAGAATAAGAAAGGGAATCAATGTAAGCACCTGTAGAAAAAACATACTTATAGTTTGTATCATTATTTTCAGTAATGTCAGAAATTGCAGTCCCAAAGTTTAAACAGTAAGTGGTATTTTCTGCCAATTCACTTTTAATTTTTATGACTAATTTTTTCCCTTTAATTGTAATTTCTGGGACAGGATCCATTAAAGGAGAAACAATTAATTGACTTGATAAGTTGTTCAGTTTTATAAATTCATTAAACTCAACAATTATGGTGTTTTCTGTGAAATTTGTAGCTCCATATATTGGTGTACTTTCAATTTCTACCGGAGCAGTCATATCTTTTTCACCCCCTGTTAAAGGAACGATTTGAGCACAAGAAAGTAAAATAGTCGTGCTGATAAGATAAAATATGGTTTGTTTTAAATTCAAAGAAGAGGAACTATAAGCTGGATAATTTGAGTTAAATACTTTTTATCTATTTCGTCAAAATCATTTAGTTGATTACTGTCAACATCTAATATTAACGCAACCTCGTTATTTTTATTAAAAACAGGAATTACAATTTCCGATTTAGAAGCAGCATTACAAATAATATGGTCAGGAAATTCATCAACGTTTGGAACAATAATCGTTTCTTTTTTGTGCCAAGAAGTTCCACTTACTCCTCGTCCTAATTGTATTCTTGTACAAGCAATTGGACCTTGGAAAGGGCCTAAGACTAATTCACTATTCTTCACAAAATAAACTCCAACCCATAGCCATCCAAAACCATATTTAAGTGCAGACATCATATTAGATAAACTAGCGATTAAATCATCTTCACCTTGAATTAAAGCAAAAATTTGAGGATATAGTTCTTGATACTTTTCTTCCTTAGAAAGATTATTTGTTATAATAAGTTCTTCTGCCATGGTACAAATATAATGACACCAATTGGATAAAAAATAAAAAAACACCCTCTTAAAAAGAGGGTGCAGATTGGAAAGTGTGTGGTTGTTGATTTACTATTTTTCAATCAACAACGCACTTGCTTGCATCTCACTCATTTCTACCAACCTTATAAACTCTGCTCTATATCCATTTTCATCTTTGCCCTTACTATTTTTTGCCAACTCAATTACCTGTTGGTAAGAGGCTTTAGATTTGTGTTTAGAATTTCTTAGTAATAATCCGAATTCGGCTACTGCAGCAGAAAATCTAAAATTCTCGGAGCTTTTTGATAGTTGTGTTGACTTATCTTTTAAGTGACGAACTATCAATTTACTCGTTTTACTTTGAGGTTTCTTATATCTAAATTTAACCGTTAAGATTTCATTTGAACCAGAGTTTGAAATCATTTCGTTTTCTTGATACCTTAAAGGGTCAACAGAAGGAACCCCATCTTTACTTCCCTTCATTGCCACTTCATATAACGCTGTAACAGTATGTCCAGAACCTAGTTCTCCAGCATCTTTTGTGTCGTCATTAAAGTCTTCATCATTTAATAATCTGTTCTCATAGCCTATTAATTTATATGAAGCTATTTTATTTGGATTAAATTCTACCTGAATTTTTACATCCTTAGCAATTGTATGCATGGTACCGCCCATTTCTGTAACCAATACTTTTTTAGCTTCTAAAATATTATCAATGTAAGCGTAGTTCCCATTTCCTTGATCAGCTAAAGTTTCCATTTTCGAATCTTTGTAATTCCCCATTCCAAAGCCTAAACAAGTAAGAAAAACTCCTGATTCTCGCTTTTTTTCGATAAGTCGAGTCATTTCTCCATCACTGCTTGCGCCAATATTAAAATCTCCGTCAGTTGCTAAAATCACTCTATTGTTTCCTTCCTTTATGAAATTTTCTAAAGCAATTTTGTAGGCTAATTTAATTCCTGCTCCTCCAGCTGTAGATCCTCCAGCATTTAAATTGTTTAAGGCATTCATTATTTTTTCTCTTTGATTTCCTGGAGTTGCAGGTAACACTAATCCTGCTGCACCGGCATAAACAACTATTGCAACTCTGTCTTTTTCAGTTAAATTATTAACTAATAATCCAAACGATTTCTTCAATAATGGAAGCTTGTTAGAAGAACTCATTGAGCCTGAAACATCTAACAAGAAAACTAAATTACTAGAAGGTAGCTCATCTGTGTCAATCTTTTCACCTTGTATTCCAACATGAATTAGTTTATGTTTTTTGTTCCAAGGGCAATCGCTCATTTCTGTGGTAATAGAAAAAGGATCTTCGCCTTTTGGTTGAGGGTAGTTATAGCTAAAGTAATTAATCATTTCTTCAGTTCTTACAGCATCAATAGGTGGGTTTTGCCCATTATTTATAAACCTTCTCATATTGGAATATGAAGCAGCATCAACATCTATAGAAAAAGTAGAAAGAGGTGTAGATTTTACGTTTTTAAAGTCATTTTCTGGGTTATGAGCATATCCCTCAGTGTTAAAACGATCTCTTTTAGCTTCTATTGGAGCTATTGAATATCCAGAACTTGCTTTGTTCGATTCTTTATATTTATGTCTCCTATACTTTTTTGTTGTATTAACGGATCGTGAGGCTGTACTTTTTAAATCTTGAGCTACTATGGCTCTGCTGTAAGAAACTTCATCTTTACTAATTAGAGGAGTTTCATGATCTTCTACAGTTACAAACTCTTCTAAAACAACTGCTGCTCCACTTAATTTAATACTAGCAAAAGTGATTTTATTAGTTGTTACAACTATACCTTTAATTTTAGAAGGATTGTATCCAACAAAAGAAACCTGCACATTATATTTTCCTGGTTTAAGGTTTTTAAAAATGTACTTTCCGTTAAAATCAGATAATATTCCTGTTAGTTGACTATCTGCTTGTAATAAGACAACGTTCGCAAAAGGTAATGGGTCTCCATTTGTAGCATCAGTTAATTGCCCTTTTATAGTTCCAAAATTATTTTGAGCGAAAAGGCTCGTTGATGAAAAAAGGAATAGGACTAAAATTACCTGTAGTGTTTTTTTGATTTTTGTTGGTGTTTTCATGATTCAATATTTTTAATGAGACTTATTTTTGGAGTTAGATGATGACAGTTTAAAAATTCCATAAAACGAATGTTTATTTTTGTTCAAAATGAAAGAAATAGATTACATTATAGTTGGACAGGGCTTGGCTGGATCTGTATTAGCGTATTCATTAATTCAGGAAAATCAGAAAGTTCTTGTTGTTGATGAGGAGGCCGAATCAAGTTCTTCTAGAGTAGCCGCAGGACTTTGTAATCCGGTTGTTTTTAAGCGACTGACAAAAAGTTGGATGATTGATGAAGTTTTACCTTTAGCAAAAGAATTCTATCAAAAGCAAGAAGCTCTATTAAACGATCAATTTTATTTTGATGTTCCAATCTATAAATTGTTTGTAGATGAAAAGGAACAAAGTTTTTGGAAACAAAAAAGTAATGAACCTCACTTATTCGACTGGATCAATCATAAAGTGGAATATCCATTTGACAAAGAAAAAATGATGTACCCTTTTGGAGCCTCAAAAACTTTGCAATCGGGATTTTTAAAAACGGCCAATTGGTTAGAAAAGTTCAAACACTATTTGATTGAAAAAGAATCTTATATCAACATGAAGTTTGATTACGATAAAATAAAGTTTAGTGAAAATGCCGTTGTTTGGAATGATTATTCAGCTAAAAAAATTATTTTTTGCGAGGGATATCAAAGTATTTACAATCCTTATTTTGATTGGTTGCCATTTAAGTTAACAAAAGGAGAAGTGTTAACTGTAAAGTTTAAAAATCTAAAAATTGATCATGCTATTAATAAGGGTGTTTTTGTTTTACCCTTTGAAGGGGAGTATAAATTAGGAGCAACATACAATTGGGATCAAATTGATAACAAATCAACAAAAGAAGGAGAGACAGAACTTATAAAACGAGCTAAGCGATTTATAAATGATGAAATAATAACAGTAGAACATAAAGCAGGAGTTCGACCAACGGTTTCAGATAGAAGGCCTCTTTTAGGGATTCATCCTGAGCAATATCAATTGGCTGTGTTTAATGGTATGGGAACTAAAGGTGTGATGTTGGCTCCATATTTTGCAGAAAAAATGGTACAGTTTTTATTGAAAAATAAAAAAATATCACCCGAAGCGAACATAAATAGGTTTTTAACGTAGAAGCAATAATTCTTAATTCTAAAGTTGAATTTTTTAGCTTACGAAAGCCTGATTTACTGGATTGAGAACTAGTATTTTTACAGATAACTTGTATTGCAAAAAATACTGTTTTTTAAAAGAATATTTTAATGTAAATTTGAACACACTTTTTCAACCTTAAATAAATGAATATGAAATATACTTTCCCACAAATGCTAATTACTCTTGTATTAATTGGTATTTCTTTTCCGCTTTTTTCTCAAGAACCGTGTGGTTTTGATTATGAACATGCTAAATTGATGCAGAATCCAAATTATGCGACTAAACATAGTTCTTCGGAAGCTAAGATTGCACAAATAATATCTTCTGGAGCAGTGTCTCAAAATAAGGCTGGAGGAACTGTTTATACAATTCCAGTAGTTGTACATGTTATGCATCTTGCTGGTGAAGCAGTTGGTGTAGGATCTAATATTTCTGATGCTCAAATTAATAGCGCTATAGATAGACTGACCGAATATTATAGAGGGAATGATGCTTTAAGTCCAATTGACTTTGAAGTTGAGTTTGCCTTGGCGGAACAAGATGAGAATTGTGCTGTTACTGATGGCATCAATAGAATTGATATGACTGGAAATGCAACTTATGCTGCTGACGGAGTAGATTTTGAAGCTTCTTCTGGAGTTTACGCACCTGTTGTAGGAATGGACCCCGATGTTTTAAGGGCTTTATCTGTTTGGGATGAAACACAGTATTTTAATATTTGGGTAGTATCTGAAATTGAAGGGAATGATGGCGGTAGTGGAATACAGGGATATGCTAACTTTTATTACGGTAATGCGTTAGAAGGCTCTGTGATGATGGCTTCAGTTTTTGGATATGACCCTGGAAATGGAAATGGATGGAATTTGAACAGTAATGGTGAAGGAGGAACAGTGGTACATGAAATAGGACATTATTTACATTTGTACCATACTTTTACTGGAGATGTTGACAATACTGTTTGTCCAGCAGACCTTACTATTGGTACTGATAGTGACGGTTGTGCGGATACTGAACCTCATAAATTAAGGTATGACTGTATGACTGATTCAATAAATGACTGTACAGGACTTACTTTTAATGACAATGCTGCAAGAAATTATATGTCTTACCATAGCTGTAAAGAAAAGTTGACAGCGGATCAAAAAACAAGAATTAGAGCTCAACTGGAAGGTAATATGGCATCTATGATTCAGTCTAGAGGAGATGAAGCACCAACTACAACTCCAGCTATTGCTGCAGCGACTTGTACTCCAATATCAACGCAAGCTTTTGCTGCTTTTGGAGTTTTTGGTTTAGAACTTAATGGATTTACTGTTGAAAGTGCTGGAGCAGTAACGGATAATAATCCAAATGGATATTTAGACAATAGTGGTAATTGTGCACAGTATTTTTCCATTGATGCAACTGTCCCTAATTCCATGAATGTGGAAGTTGGATTCCATACACTTCAGCACCAGATAGGTGTTTGGATAGATTGGAATAATGATGGAGATTTCGATGATACAAATGAAGAACAAGTAGTTTCTTCAGGGCATGATTCTAGTGATGTTGTTAATGTGCCTATAATTTATCCTGCTGTATTGCCTAGTGATTCTTCTGTAAGAATACGTGTTATTTCAGAATATGATGGTCAGCCAACGGTAACATCATGTGGGAATCTAAGATATGGACAAGCTGAAGATTATAAGTTATATATCCAGTCTTCAGTAACAGTACCTGTTGCCTCATTTACTTCATTAAACGATAGTGTTTGTATTGATTCTACAATGAGCTTTACAGATACTTCTACAGAGAGTCCAACATCATGGGCTTGGACTTTTACTGGAGGAACACCGGGAACGTCAACGGATCAGAATCCAACAGGAATTTCTTATGCAGCAGCAGGAGATTATGATGTTCAATTAATTGCTACAAATGCTAATGGTAGTGACACAATAACATCTGTTGCTTACATGACTGCTTATTCTTGTGCTTTACCAGTTGCATCGTTTACCTCATTAAATGATAGTGTATGTATAGGTGGTGCAACGATGGATTTTACAGATACTTCTACAGATAGCCCAACCTCATGGTTGTGGACTTTTACTGGAGGAACACCAGGAACATCAACAGCTCAAAATCCAACAGGAATTACTTATGCAGTGGCAGGGAATTATGATGTGCAATTAATAGCTACAAATGCTAATGGTAGTGATACAATCACATCTGTTGCTTATATGGAAGCTTATTTATGTACTCCACCTGTAGCATCCTTTACTTCATTAAATGATAGTGTATGTACTGGTGGTGCAACAATGGATTTTACAGATACTTCTACAGAGAGTCCAACCTCATGGTTGTGGACTTTTACTGGAGGAACACCGGGAACGTCAACAGCTCAAAACCCAACTGGAATTACTTATGCAGCAGCAGGAGATTATGATGTACAATTGATTGCTACAAATGCTGATGGTAGTGATACAATCACATCTGTTGCTTCCATGACAGCTTATTCTTGCGCTCCACCTGTTGCAGCATTTACTTCTTCAGTTACTCAATCTTGTGTTGGTTTTATTGATTTTACAGACCTTTCTACAGGGAATCCGACATCTTGGAAATGGACATTTTCACCAGGAGGATCATTTGGAGTGCCTGGAACGGATACACTTCAGAACCCTGTAGGAATTTCATATTTTGTTGCAGGTTTATGGGATGTTAAATTAAAAGTGACCAACGAATTTGGTAGTGATTCCATTACTATTTCTAATTATATTGATATTATTAGTTGTGGGGATAATACTTGGAGCGGTAATACTGATACAGATTGGGGAACTGCAACGAATTGGCAAGGTTTAGTGGTCCCATCTCCAGGAGATACGATAATTATACCTTCCGGAAAAATTAATTATCCAGTACTAGATATGGATAGAACAATAGGAGGGTTAGAATTTTATGGAGGAACATTTGATTTAAATGGTTTTGAATTAACTGTTGAAGGAGATTGGGACAATCAGGATGGAATTCTTAAAGATACTACTATTGGATCTGTTAAGTTTGCAGGAACTTCTGTCCAAGCAATTACAGGAGACCAAACATTCCATGATGTTGAGGTTGATAATTCGGCTGGTGTAAATATAACTTCTGGAGCAGATTCTATATCTGGGGTGATGACCTTAACTTCAGGAACATTTACAACAAATAATTCTTTAACTATAGTTTCTGATGAATCAGGAACAGGGAGTATTGCAACGATTCAATCTGGAGCTGATATTACAGGAGATGTAGAGGTTCAGAGATATATAAATATTGGACAAACTAATTGGCATTTATTTAGTTCACCTATAAGTGGTTCCGTATTATCAGATTGGAATGATGATTTTGAAACTTCAGGAATTCCTGGTTCACTTTATCCATTGTTCCCTTATACAGGAACGCCATGGGCTTCAGTTTATGAATATGACGAAACAGTTTTAGATCATTTAGACTCAGGGTTTGTTGCACCAACTGCTATGAGTAATGTGATGGGAGCTGGTTCAGGATATATGGTTTGGTGTGGAGATACCATAACAGGAACCAATCCATTTACAATAGACATGGCTGGTTCTATTAATAAAGGAGATATTAGCATGCCAGTTACATACAGTAATAGTGGAGATTCTGCACGTGATGGGTGGAACTTGGTAGGTAATCCTTATCCATCTACTATTGATTGGGATCATACTGACTGGGTAAAAACAGGAATTAGTGATGCTGTTTATGTGTACGATCCAGACTTACAGCAATTTGCAGAATATGTTTCGGGAGCATCAAACAATGGAGGTTCTCAATACATTGCTTCATCGCAAGGATTTTGGGTTCAAACAGTAAGTGCAGCACCAGTATTAACAGCTAAGGAAGGAGTTAAGTCTAATGTGGATTCAACTTTCTTTAAACAAGGAAATCTTCCATTTAGGATTAATGTATTAAAAGGAAGTTATACAGATCAAACTACCCTTAGAATTGGCTCTGGAGCAACCATGAATTTTGACAGTCAATATGATGCATACAAGATGTATAGTACAAGTGCCAATGTTCCATCAATATGTACCATATCAAAAGATGCTGGAGAATTATCGATTAACAGTATTAATTCTAATTCAGGAGGAAGTATTCCAGTAAAAATTACAGCAGTTACTTCTGGATTGGCTCAACTTTCATTTGAGAACCTATCAGGATTAAGTGATTTTAATTGTGTGTATTTAGAAGATAAACAATCAGGAACATTTGTAGATGTATTAACATCAAGTGGATATACTTTTTATCTTTATGATACAACCAGTACAGCAAGGTTTGTGTTGCACTTAGAGCAATTGGTTGCAGACTTTACAGCAGTAGATACAGTTGATTTAGGAGTAAACAATGGAGCATTTAGCCCTAGCAATACATCAATTAATGTATCACAATACTTCTGGGATTTTGGAGATAACACTACATCAACAGCAGAAAACCCAGTACACCATTATACACAAGCTGGATTGTATAATGTTAGATTAGAAGTAGGCGGATTACAATCATGTGTAGAGAGTCAAGTAAGACAAGTAGAGGTTGTTTCTTCAGGAGTTACTTCGGTAAATGAGTTGTCGTTAAATGGGTTGACAGTTTATCCAAATCCAGTGAAGATTGGAGAACACTTACAATTTTCTTTTGAAGCTACATCAGATTATACAATTAGTATAGTAGATGTATTAGGGAAAGTAGTTTTAGAGGATAGGGTAAATAAGAAAAACCAATCTGTACTAGTTGATTCTAATTTTGATACAGGAATTTACTTTGTTAGGCTTTACGATGCAGCTAACACTCAAGTAAAAACAATTAAACTAATTGTAAGTGAATAAAAAATCTTGAATAAATATTGTTTTTTCTTTCAAGAAAAATAAAGTAGGGTATTATTAATAGTAAGTGTTTTATTAGCGTAAGAATTTAAAAGATAGATCATTTTATGAAAAAATTAAGTAGCGTTTTTATACTAATTGTTGTAGGTTTTTTGTTTTCTCAAAAAGCTATGGCTCACATAGAAATCTTAGCACAACTATCCATTGTAAATTATAATGATGAGCTATATGTTAAGGCTGTTTTAGATAAAAAGAATTTGGTTTTTGCCCTTAAAGAAGAAGGAGACTGTTCTCCTCAAATGATGTTGAAAGAATGTGGGGATAATTTTTTTAAAACCTATATCAAGACTAAGGTCAATAATGAAGAAGTAACATTAGAAAGAACAGCTTTTGAAATTAAACAAAAGCAAGTTGTATTTAACTATAAAGTTAAAACACATGCTAAAATCAATAGCATATCTCTTGAAAGCGATTATATGCTTAAATACAATTCTCATGGTGGGATCAATGTGTTTTTTGAGATAGATGAACATAGATCTTCTTACACAATGACAGCAATACGAAAAAAGATTACAGCAAACTTCAATAACACTCAGACCAACCACTAAATAAATAAACATGATGAAAAAGAACTTATTATTTCTTGTAGTTACGCTTTTTTCAAGTGTAGCTTTTGCTCAAACTAGTTGTGATACTGCAACCATATATTCTAATACAACTTCTAATGCGGTGTGTTTTGATACCATTGGAACAAACGTTTACGGTTGTTATAGTAATAATTTTCCAGATCATGATGATAGTTATAATTCTCCTTTTACAGTAGCTGCAAGTAATCAAGAATATTACATGTGTTTGTATCCTGATACAGCAGTTAATTTTACCCCTTTATATGAAGAAACAGAAACACCACTAGGCTGTAATTATACTTACCAGTTTGGTGTAGCTATCAATGGAATTGGCTTTACCCCAAATTCAAACGAAACTTTTGTAGATACACTTACGGGTGCTAACAATATAGAGTGGCATAAAGAAGCTAGATATATGTTTAATGCCAATTTTGGAAATAACGGTGGGCACATCAATGCCTTTGGTTCTTATCATTATCATGATGTACCCGTAGATTATTTTACAGACAGTTTAGGGATCAACAGTTCTGGCCATTCATCTATAGTGGGGTATGCTGCAGATGGTTTTCCTATTTATTACAAATATGTGTATTCAGATCCTAATAATGCTGGTAGTGGAATTGTTGGGTTGTCGTCAGGGTATAGTTTGAAATCTGGAACTAGACCAGGAGATGGAGAATCTGCACCAGATGGAGCATATTCTGGTTTGTATTATGAAGATTACGAGTATACAGCAACAGATTTGGATAGTTGTAATGGTAGGTATGGAATAACACCTGAATATCCAAATGGGACTTACTATTATGTATTAACAGACAACTATCCATACATACCAAGATGTTTTAAAGGAACTGTTTTGGACAATACGTTTAGATCTTTGTCTAATTGTCCAGCATCAACAGCATCTACTGATTGTTCTACTACTCCCTCGTCAGTGCTAGGTTGTATGGATCCATTTTCATGTAATTATAATCCTTCAGCAACTGTAGATGATGGGAGTTGTGATTACTCTTATACTTATGAAACTTCTTCTGAAAACTCAAGTACCAGTGTAGTATCACCAAGTGGAAATTATACTTGGACAACATCAGGAACATACAATGATACCATTGTTGCAGCTGGTTGTGATACTGTTTATACCGTTACAGTTACTATTACTTCATCTTCTGGGTGTTCTATAGGACCAGTAATAACGGATTGGGAATTAAATACAACAGGAAAAACAGCTTCTTATTGGCAGTATGTTGGACCAGGATATTCATTCAATACAACAACTGATTTAGCAGATGTGTTATCTGTGTGTTATGATGAGGATACTGTTTGGATTGAGTCTGAAGGGATGACGAATGATATGGGACAGTTTTCAAATCCAGGAAGTGTTATAGCTCAAGGATATCGTTTTAAATTCTCAAGAGATCCTGTTGCAGGAAGTGGAACTGAATCAGCACCAGAATCAAACACGATTGGAGTATTGTTAAATGGTATTCCAATTTATGGATTAGGAGATGGAAAATCGTATCATTTTGGATTGGGTTCAAATGAGCCTAATGGAGATGGTTTATGGGTGGGAGAAGCTTATTATACAGAGGGTGTTACATTAGATACCGCTTTTGCAGCTCACCCTCAACAATCAGGAGCTTATCATTCTCATGCTACACCATTTAGATATTATGATGATCCGGATGTAGTTCATTCTCCTTTGGTAGGTTTTGCTAATGATGGGTTTCCAGTTTATGGACCTTTTGGATATTCTACAGCATTAGATAGTAGTAGTGGAGTTACTCGAATGGTTTCTGGGTATGCCTTGAGAAATATTACAACAAGAGATACCTTACCTGATGGAAGTGCTTCTATGCCACCAGGTCCTGCAGTTACATCAGGAGGTAGTTATGATATCGGATCTTATGTACAAGATTATGAATATTTAGGAACAGGAACTTTAGATGAACATAATGGTAGGTTATGTGTTACACCTGAATATCCAAATGGAACTTATGCATATTTTGTAACAGTAGATGCTTTAGGAACACCTAAATTTCCATATTATGTTGGAACAACTTATTATGGAACACCGGTAGCAGACAATAATGATGGATCAGTTACAGCACCTTCTGGAGTGGTTTGTTATGATGGAACAACATGTTTAACACCAGTTCCAAATTTTAGCGCTGGTTCTACAACTATTTGTGAAGGTACATCTACAGTTTTTACGGATGCTTCTACCAATACACCAACCACCTGGTCTTGGTCGTTTACACCGAATACTGTCACTTATATTAACACAACATCATCAACATCTCAGAATCCAGATGTTCGCTTTGATGCTGGAGGAACATATCAAGTAGCTTTAACAGCTAGTAATGCTAGTGGTAGTGCTACAGAAATAAAAATTGCCTATATAACTGTTGATTCTCTTCCAGGAGATGCTGGAGCAATAACAGGATCAGCTTCAGAGTGTGATAATGCAACTGGAGTTTCATATAGTATCGCTGCTGTTTCAGGAGCTACTGGGTATACATGGACGAGACCAGCAGGCGCTACAGTTACTTCTGGAGCAGGAACAAATAGTATTACTATTAATTTCGGAACAACATCAGGAAATGTAACTGTTACACCAACAAATGCATGTGGTAGCGGAACATCAAGTTCAATAGCAGTAACATTAAGTCCTGCAATAGGTGCTACAGGTTCTATAACAGGAAGTACAACGCTTTGTGAAAATGCTACAGGAGTAACTTATAGTATTCCTGCAGTAACTAATGCATCAATTTATAATTGGACAGTTCCTACAGGAGCATCTATAACTAGTGGTTCAGGTACCAATAGTATTGTTGTAACATTTGGAACAAACTCAGGAAATGTTTGGGTAACACCTTCAAATTCTTGTGGAAATGGTACTGCGGTTTCTGCTTCAATAGCACTGAGTACAGTGCCAAGTGCAGCAGGTGTAATATCTGGAGATACTATACCTTGTGAAAATGCTACAGGAGTAACCTATAGTATTTCGGCAGTAACAGGAGCTACTGGGTATTCATGGGCAGTTCCTACAGGAGCATCTATAACTAGTGGTTCAGGAACAAATAGTATTGTAGTAACATTTGGAACAACATCAGGAAATGTTACAGTTACACCAACGAATGCCTGTGGAAATGGTACGATGAGTTCTGCTGCAATAGTTTTAAGTACTGTTCCAAGCGCAGCTGGTGTAATATCTGGAGATACTATACCGTGTGAAAATGCTACAGGAGTTACTTATAGTATAGCTGCAGTAGCTGGAGCTACTGGATATACATGGACAAGACCAGCTGGTGCGTCTATTACTTCTGGAGCTGGAACAAATAGTATAGTTGTCACATATGGAACAACATCAGGAAATATTACAGTTACACCAACGAACGCATGTGGAAATGGAACATCAAGTTCAATAGCAGTAACGTTAAACTCTATGCCAAATGCGGCAGGAGCAATTTCAGGACCTACAACTCAATGTGAAAATGCTTCAGGAGTTAACTATAATATTTCTTCTGTAATAGGTGCTACAGGATATACATGGACAGTTCCTACCGGAGCATCTATAACTAGTGGTTCAGGAACAAATAGTATAGTTGTAACATTTGGAACAACATCAGGAAATGTAACAGTTACACCAACAAATACATGTGGAAATGGAACATTAAGCTCTGTTGCAGTAACATTAAATTCAGCTCCAGGAGTAACAGGAGTTGTAACTGGAGATACTGCACTATGTGAGAATGCTGCAGGAGTTGGTTATAGCATTTCAGCAATAACTGGAGCTACAGGTTATTCATGGACGGTTCCGGCAGGAGCATCTATAACTAGTGGTTCAGGAACAACTAATATTGTTGTATCATTTGGAACAACATCAGGAAATGTAACGGTTACTCCAACATTTACATGTGGTAATGGAGCGTTAGGTTCTTTAGCTATAACTTTAACAAGTGTAGATACTTCATTATCAGTTGTAGGGTTAGCAATTTCATCTAATCAAAATGGCGCAACTTATCAATGGATTGATTGTGGAAACAATAATAACTTGATAACAGGAGAGACCAATCAAAGTTATACACCATCTGTTAGTGGGAGTTATGCTGTGATCATAACATCAGGTGGGTGTTCTGATACTTCAACCTGTTATAATTATGTAGTAACAGATGTTAAAAATGGGATAGCAATAAATAAAACATTTAATATTTATCCAAACCCAACAAAAGGAGAATTAACAATTCAATTGAATAGTTTCGGAGCAAACAATTTAATTAGAGTTTACGATATGTTAGGGAATATAATTATAGAACAAAAGGTATTCAATAAAACCACTGTTATTGATTTGTCAGGAAAAAGTAAAGGAGTTTACTTTGTGAATGTTGAAACAATTGATGCAACTTTAGTTAGAAAAGTTATCCTTCAATAATAGAGGTAGAGCCGCACTTGAAAAAGTGCGGCTTAAAAAATAAACTAAAAAGGGTAGGGTTATTTTTGATTCAAGAGTTTTATTAAAAACAATATAAATAAAACGCACTAAATACAATATTATGAAAAGAGGATACATTTTAACTTTAATAAGCTTGGTAACAAGTTCACTTTTTGCTCAGAGTCCAATTATCGATGAGTGGATATTTAATTCTACATCAAAAACCTCTTCCTATTGGGAAAATATTGGACCAAATTCTTATACATTTAATACTTCTAATACTTTGGCTGATGTTCTAACAGTTTGTTTTGATGTAGATACTGTTTGGATTGAATCAGAAGGTATGACGAATGATATGGGGCAATTTTCTAACCCTGGAGCACCTTCAGGTCAAGGTTATGCTTTTAAATTTCCACGAAACCCAGTAGCAGGATCAGGAAATGATGCTGTTCCAGAAGCTAATTCTATTGGTGTATTATTAAATGGTATTCCAATTTACGGATTAAGTGATGGAAAATCTTATAGTTCTGCAACACAGTTAACTAGCCCTATGGGGGATGGGCTTTGGGTAGGAGAAGCTTATTATACAGAGGGTATGACCTTAGATACTGCGTTTGCTGCACACCCACAACAAACAGGGGCCTATCATTCTCATGCTACACCATTTAGATTATATGACGATCCAGGATCAGTGCACTCACCTATAGTAGGTTTTGCAGATGATGGTTTCCCTGTCTATGGACCATTTGGATATACTTCTTCAATGGATAGTACTAGTGGTTTGTCAAGGATGGTGTCAGGATATGAATTGAGAAATATTACAACACGAGATACTTTGCCTGGTGGGATTGTTTCTACGCCAGCAGGACCAGCGGTAACATCAGGAGGGAATTTTGATATTGGAACCTTTGTGCAGGATTATGAGTATTTAGGAATAGGTACTTTAGATGAACACAACGGTAGATTATGTGTTACACCTGAATATCCTAATGGAACCTATGCATATTTTGTAACTGTAGATGCTGTAGGAACACCTATTTTCCCTTATTACATAGGTACAACTTATTATGGTACTCCGGCAAGTGCAAATAATGGAGGTAAGGCTACAGTTCCAACTTCTGGAGTTCAATGCTTACCGTTAAGTACAGGAATTAGAACGAGTGATTTTGTTTCAAATGAATTAGAAGTGTTTCCAAATCCATCCAATAGATTTATATCTATAGCTATGCCAGAAGGAGTTGAAGATAAGTTTGATTTAAGGATTATCGACAATACCGGTAAATTAGTTTATTCTAAAAATATGATTGATTCAAATGATATGACGTTAATTGATTTAGATCATTTATCTTCGGGATTATATATGGTAAGAATTATTGGATATAATCAATTGTTTACATCCAAGTTTATAAAAGAGTAACACTTTTAGTTATAAATGTTAGTTCAATTAAAGGTTTTTTCGATTAGAGAAAACCTTTTTTTTGCTGAAGAATTGTTGGAATGCTTTTTGGAATGCTAATTTTAAGATGTTAAGTTTGTTATATAGTAAAACGATTTATTAGATGAAGTACTTTTTGATTATCATAGTTACATTTTTTTTAAGTGATTGTTTTGCTTCAAATTTCAGAATTAAGCTTTCACATAAATTTTCGGATGAAGTATTCGCTCTTAATGAAAAGACTTATACTTCAGTAAATAATGAAGAGCTTACCTTTTCTAGATTAAAATACTACCTAGGTAATATTGTTCTCAATTATGATAATGGCGATTCTTACACCGACTTGGTAAGGTATCATCTAATAGATTTAGACAACCCTGAAACTATGATTTTGGAGTTGAACAATGTACCTGAAGGAAACATTAAAACCATTAAATTCTCTATTGGTGTAGACAGTTTAACCAACTCAAATGGATTAATGGAGGGAGATTTAGATCCTTTAAAAGGAATGTATTGGGCATGGTCGTCTGGTTTTATAAATTTCAAACTAGAAGGTTCTTGTGTGAATTGTGAATCGAATAAAGAGTTTACCTATCATATAGGTGGGTTTATTGCTCCATACCAATCTTTTCAAACAACTTTAGTTGCAGTTGAACAGGAAGTTTCAGATAAAGATGTTGCAATAGAAATGATTGTTAATATTGGAGAAGTGTTTTTAGAAAATAAAGCTAGTCTACTTCATAAAGTAATGTCTCCATCCAAAACTTCTAAGTGTTTTTCAGAGATATTGCCTCAAATGTTTAGTATTAAATTATGAAGAAAATATTTCCAGGATTAATCCTCCTAACAATATTAGGTTTAGTTACGCTATCTTTTGAAGGTGTAGACGGTACTTATGAGTTAAGTGATTATACTCCAGATGATACGCTTACGTTTGTGGTTCCAGAGGGTTGGCCGCAACCCTTATATGATTTTGATAAGAATCCATTAACCAAAAACGGAATAGCTTTAGGTCGAAAATTATTTTACGATGATATGTTATCTCGAGACAGCACTGTTTCTTGTGCGTTTTGTCATTTAAGTTATACCAATTTTACGCATATAGACCATAAGTTAAGTCATGGTATTGAAGATCGTATTGGAACCAGAAATACTTTGTCTATTATGAACCTAGCATGGTACAACACATTTATGTGGGATGGCGGGATAACAAATTTAGATGTACAACCTTTAGCTCCATTAACCTCTTTTTTTGAAATGGATATGGACCCTGATGAATTGATAACTAGGTTAGAATCATCAAGTGAATATCCAAAACTTTTTAAACAGGCATTTGGAAAGGATGCAGATGTTAGTGGGTATTATATGTTTAGAGCAATGAGTCAGTTCATACTAACTTTAAACACATATAATTCGAAATACGATAAGGTTATGAGAAAAGAAGCGGGTGCTACTTTTACAGAAAGGGAGCAAAAAGGATTGGAAGTGTTTCGTGCTAAATGTGCTAGTTGCCATAAAGAACCATTATTTACAGATGGTACATTTAGAAATAATGGTTTAGCCGTTGATACTAATTTAAATGATGGCGGTAGAATTAAAATTACCAGAAATATAGATGATTCATTAAAATTTAAAGTTCCTTCTCTTAGAAATATTGAGGTATCTTATCCATACATGCATGATGGTAGATATAAAAGCTTACAAATGATTCTTTTCCATTATTCCAATGGGATAACAGATTCGAAAACCTTAGATCCAGCATTAAAAAAAGGATTAAATATGGGAGAAGATGATAAACGGAACTTGATAATATTCTTAAAAACGTTAACAGATATAAGTTTTATAAGGAATAAAGCGCATGCAGATCCAAATAGATATTAAGTCGTATTGGATTTACTTCTTTTTCTTTTCTTTCTTTAACTCTTCTTTAATTTCTGCTCGCATTTCTTTGGCCATTTCCCTGAAAGCAGCAACTTCTTCTTTTTTACGAGCCTTTACAATTTCAACGGCTTTAGCAACCATTTTAGCTCGTTCATCCAAGTCTCTAATCTTTCCTGGTTTCTCTATTCTGGCATCTTCCATAATACCACACTCTTCTAGAATGTCATCCATAAAAGTAATCTTATCTAAACCATAATAGATGTTGATGAGTTGTTTGTGCTTATTCATTATCATAATATCTTGAATGGTTATATTCTTGATATCTTGATAACCAAAACCTAAACGCGATTTACGCGCTAGTTTACGCATGTTAACACTATAACTACTATTTTCAAACTCTTGACTTAAATCCATTGTTTACCTTATAAAAGGAATAGAAACGTGAGATTCGTTTCCAACTCCATCTGTTAATGTTAATTCAAAATTATGCTTTCCTTTTGTGATGTTGTCAAAAGTGTAAAATAATTTAGCTTTTTTTGCCTCATATTCCATAATCACCCATTTCCCATCAATTTTTCCCTTAAATGATTTTATACCAGATAAGTTGTCAGCAATTTTAACCGTTATTGTTGTATTAGCTGACATGTTTTTATTTGCAAAAATATTGGTCGGGCTAATTTTAGGAGGAATGGTGTCTATCATAACAGCAAAACCACCAAAAGCTTTTGATTTAGCAGTGATGTAATTATTTCTCCACGTTCCGCCTTTAGAATAGTATTTCTTTCTTCTATCAAAATGAACAATGGTTGCCTTACTTCTTAAGTAATTACTTAACCTTCCAACTTTTATGGAAACTTCAATGGCTTTGTGAAGAGGAGTATAATCATTATGAATAAAGTAGGTAGGAGTAATAGCTCCAGATAACGTATCAGAAGAATGGTATTGTAATTTTAAGTCTTTATACAATGCTCCGTTGGGAATAGATATAGATATGTTTTTGTCTTTGAAAAAATTGCTATCAGAATAGCTAAATGTTGTATCAACAATTGGTTTTAATACTTTTTGAATACTCTTTTTATTATAACTACCAGTTACACTGAAATTAACTTTAGATGTATTTCCATAAGTATCTTTAACGATATAGTTAAATGAAGCTTTATCTTTTTTAGCGAATTGAATTATTCCATTGTTTTTATTTTTGGTATATATTGATAATGGGTTATTAGGTTCGATATAACTTCTTTGAAAACGAATTTTATCTTTTAAGAAGTACTCGTAATCAATTAAGGAGTTAAGGGCTCTTGATTCATCAAAACTAAATTCTTTCATTTCTGATTTGTATATGGTAGTGTCGTTTTTTAAAAGTTCAATAGAATAAATACCATTTCTGTTACCCACACCATTTAGTTTGTCGATTGTTTCAATACCGATACAAATTTCTCCGTAAGCATTAATTGGTGTGGCATATTTTAGTTTATAATTTCCTCCACCTCCGGTTATTAAGAAGCGTTGAGGTTTCGATTTATTATTGACATAACTGGTATCATTTAGAGGAGTTAAAACAATACTTCTTATAATGGGTTTGATGTTGTCTTTAATATCAAAACCAAATAACAAAGGATTAACAGGGTGTTCAGATATTGTTTCTCGAATCTCAAAATGAAGGTGAGGACCACCAGAACCTCCAGTATTTCCTGATAATGCAATTACGTCACCTTTTTTAACTTTCATCAATGTATCAGATGGATACCAATCAATTTCCCAACTTTCATTTTCGTATTGGTGTGTTTTTATTTGCTTTGCTATATCTCCTTTGTAACGTTGTAAATGAGCATAAACTGTGGTATATCCATTTGGATGATCAATGTAAATTGTTTTTCCATATCCCCAAGGAGAAACTTTTACCCTAGATACAAAGCCATCAGCTGCAGCATAAATTTTAAAACCTTCTTTCCCTTGCGTTTTCATATCTAAACCACCATGAAAGTGATTGGAACGTAATTCTCCAAAATTTCCTGCTAAAAATAATGGGATACCCAAAGGTGAACGGAAGTAATTTTTTGGAATAGTGTCTTGTGAAAAAGAGTTAAACCCTACAAAAAGAGTCAATAATGTTAAAAATAGTTTTTTAATCATGCTTTTAATAGTTCAATAATCTTACCAAAGAGTAAGACTCACAAAGCTATGTAGCGATAAATAAAAAAAAGTTCTTTTTAAATAAGATTATTCACAATTTACCGTGTAAAAGAACTAAATTTGTAATGGTTGATTTTTATCTAATTATTTTGATCTTTACAGAATGAAGGATATTTCGATTTTAGTAAGTGGAGTTCGTAAAAAAGCTGAAAAGCTGATTGAAAAACAAATCGTATTAAAAGAAAAAAATGAGAGTCTTTCTAACGAAATTGATAAGATAAAATTAGAATTAACAGAAAAGAACCAGCAAATTTCGGAGTTAAACGACAAAATTAAATTGTTAAAAATTGCGGGAAGTGTTGGAGAAGGAGAGAGTACCAAGGAAGTGAAATTAAAAATCAACGAAATGGTACGGGAGATTGATAAATGTATTGCTCAAATAAATAGATAATTAAATATTCCCGATGGGAGAGTTATCGATAAAAATAAAAATTGCAAATAGGGTTTACCCTTTAACTGTAGATTCCTCTGAGGAAGAAGGAATTAGAAGTGCTGCTGAAAAAATTAACCAATCTATTGGAGATTTTGAACGGTTGTATGATGTTAAAGACAAACAAGACTTATTAGCAATGGCCGCTCTTAAAGTGGCTACTCGTAACTTTGAATTGGAAAAGAAAGGCATTGTTGATAATGCTGGAATTGAGGAAGATTTAATAGCTGTAGAACAATTGTTCGATAAGCATCTATAACGTTCTTTAAATAAGAAGCAATAAAATTATCAGGATATTTAAGTAGCAATACTTAACTAAAAGTCCCGTACAAATTTATTTCGTTTGATAAACTAACATTTTACTTCATTAGAGCATAGCTCATAAGTAACTAAGACAGGCCCCTTGTAAACCTTTATAAGGAATTCACTTTAGAGTGGACGTGGGAAGTTTGAAAATACTTGGCGGCTCTAATCATTATTTTAGCGGGTTTATCCAAACCAAATTTGTGCGGGTTTTTTTATGCCGAAAATAATGTGAAAAGATTGTTACAAAACTTTAAGCCTTGTAACAACCTTAAAGTACAATCTCCAAAAGCAGAGCACAAGTCACTAAATAATTAAAGTAAAATGGACATACTAAGTATTGTTATCGGATTTGTAATAGGTGGGGCTATAATTGGTGCCGTTGTTATGATGATGATGAAAAAAGCTGCAGAAGGTAAGGGCAGTAAAATTGTAGAAGATGCTAAGGCTGATGCAGAAGTAATTAAGAAAGAAAAATTACTACAGGCAAAAGAAAAGTTTTTAGCACTTAAAGAAGAACACGAAAAGGTAATTAACGAAAGAGAACGTAAAATTGCTGATTTAGAAAATCGTGCGAAACAAAAAAACGATTCAGCGTCAAAGCAAATTGAAGATGCTAAAAGGAAAGAAAAAGAAGTTATTCGTATTAAAGAAAATTTAACACAACAATTAGAGATTGTTGAGAGTAAGGAGAATGATTTAGCGTCTGCTCATAGAAAACAAGTAGAACAATTAGAAGCAATTTCAGGTTTAAAAGCTGATGAAGCAAAAGCAGAATTAGTTGACGCATTAAAAGATGAAGCTAAGACAGATGCTTTGGCTTTGATTAAAGATGTTGTTGAGGAAGCTAAGCTTAATGCCAATAAAGAGGCTCGTAAAATTGTTGTTCAAACAATACAAAGAGTTGCTACTGAACAAGCTGTTGAAAATTCTGTTTCTATCTTCAGAATTGAGAGTGATGAGATTAAGGGTAGAATTATTGGTAGAGAAGGGCGTAACATTAGAGCCTTAGAAGCTGCTACAGGTGTAGAAATTATTGTTGACGATACACCAGAAGCAATTATTCTTTCTTGTTTTGACCCCGTTAGAAGAGAGATTGCAAGACTTTCTCTACATCAATTGGTTTCTGATGGTAGAATTCACCCAGCAAGAATTGAAGAGGTTGCTAAGAAGACCAAGAAAAAATTAGAAGAAGAAATTTTAGAAGTAGGAAAAAGAACCACTATTGATCTAGGAATTCATGGTTTACATCCAGAATTAATTAGAATGGTTGGTAGAATGAAATACCGTTCTTCTTACGGACAGAACTTATTGCAGCACTCTAGAGAGGTTGCTAATTTATGTGCTACAATGGCATCAGAATTAGGATTAAATGCTAAAGTTGCTAAAAGAGCTGGATTGTTACACGATATAGGTAAAGTACCAGATGATGAGCCAGAATTACCACACGCTATTTTGGGGATGAAAATCGCTGAAAAATATAAAGAGAAACCTGATGTTTTAAATGCAATTGGTGCTCACCACGATGAGATTGAAATGACTTCTATTATTTCTCCTATAGTTCAGGTGTGTGATGCTATTTCTGGAGCAAGACCAGGAGCGAGACGTGAGGTGATGGAACAGTACATTAACCGTATTAAAGATTTAGAAAAAATAGGAATGACTTATCCAGGTGTAGAGCAAGCTTATGCAATACAAGCAGGTAGAGAGTTAAGGGTAATTGTTGAAAGTGGAAAGGTAAGTGATGCTGAAGCAGATACTATGTCATTTAATTTAGCAGAAAAAATTCAAACAGAAATGACTTATCCAGGACAGGTTAAGGTTACTGTTATTAGAGAGAAAAGAGCTGTTAATTATGCGAAGTAAATTCATTACAATTATTTAATACAAAATCCCCACCTTTGAATAAAAGTTGGGGATTTTCTTTTATGAAACTTAATCATATAATAATAGGATCAGGAAGGGCTGGAACAACAAGTTTGGTTGCTTATTTAAAACAACACAGTGCTGTTAACTTTTCTTCAATAAAGGAAGTAACTTACTTTTCTGTAGAAGATCATTATAAACGAGGTACACGTTTTTTAAATTCCTTTTTTAAAGAAAAAGAAGGTGCACTTAATGTAACTTCAGATACTTATCTATTGATGGATAAGGAAGCCCCAAGGCGTTTGTTTGATTATAATCCTGAAGCAAAAATTACTGTCATTTTAAGAGAGCCCTCAACCAGAACCTATTCAAATTATAATTTTTCAGTTAATCATGGATATATTGATGGATCCATATCATTAATTGAAAGTCAGCAACAAGAAGATACAGTTTTAAAGGAGGGTGATATTATTCAGCAAAACAATCATTGTAATTTTTATGGAAGCTTATACCATTTGCATTTAACACACTGGTTAAGCTATTTTAAAAGAGAGCAACTTTTTATCTGTACAACTGATCAACTTAAGAGTAATCCTCAAGGTTTAATGGATGAATATTTTACCTTTTTAGGTATTGAAAAAATTCATTTAGAACAATTAACCAGTCAAAATAAAGCAGCTGGAATTAAGAATAAAACGTTAAATAAGTTTTTAGTTAATCGAGATCACCCGGTAAGAAAACTGATAAGCAAGCCTTTACAAATATCTTTTCTAAGAAATATTATTTTGAACTCTAATGTTGTGGAAATGGTAAAGAATGTGAATAGAAGAGAACAAGCATATAGGGTTTTAACTACAGAAGAAAAGGATTTCTGTAATCACTATTTTAAAGAAGATTTGATTCAACTTAAAGAAGATTTTGGGATAGAATTTTAGCAATTATTTTCCTACCAACTTCAATAATTTATTGTTGGTTTTTTTGTAATAATAATAAGGCTGATCCTTAGCTCCAAAACCTTTATAAAATCTGGCAACACCATCTATTTCTGAGCCTTCAAAATCTAGTAGATAGTTTGAGTCTTCGTGTTTTTTAATAAGGGATTCTATGAGGAAAAACATTGCTTTTAATTTTTTTCCTTTTTCATTAGATGTTCCTGTTCTATAAATTAGTCGGTTCTTAGATTTAAGGATGAATGATGCAGCAACTATTTCGTTTTGATGTTTTACCAGCATGATACATCCCTTTTTCGATTGTATACTTTTGGTAACAAGTTCTTTTAAACTGTTGTGATGAAATTCTGAGATAGGTTTTGAGATGTTTTCCTTAAAAAAATCAATGAACAAGTTGATGTTATTATTCTCAAAATCAATTTCTAATTTTTCTGCCCTAGATTTTTTACAGTTCCTTTTTGTGTTGGATGAAAAAGAAGTTTGTAAATCTTCGAAAGGTTTATTCAGTTTAAGTACAAGATTTGTTTTGGTGGTAAGTTTAGTTTGGTTAGAAAAATTTGTTTCATTTAAATTTAGACTTATAATAGCTAGTTTCGTTGGAATTTCTTTTAAGAATAAATGAGTTGTATTAGCAGTGATCTCATACTTAGAAAAAATACCTAGCTGCTGTGTCCAAATTGGTTGTTGAACATAAGTTAACCCCATTTTAGATTTGAGAGGAAGTGGCACAACAGTTTCGTAATCGTTTAAAATTAGGGCATCCCAATTTTTACTACATACAATATCTAAATACCAAGATTCTGCGTAGACCAAATGATTTTTTGATGATGAAACACACTCGTCCCATTTTTCTTTATCTATGTTTTGATATGTAAGGTATTTTATATTCAATTTTATATTTTAACAGAAAGCAACATCCGCATCACCATCTTGTAAAGTAACTGTATTTTTAATTAGATGTTGTAAAGATTTGTGATAGGCAAAATCTCTTGATAACTCTCGTTTCACAATAAAGGTGAAGTTTCCTTTTAAAACTTTTATTAGTTGAGTGTTATAGGTAGTTATGTTAATGCATTTATGCTCAACAGCATTGTTGTAAATGAATTGCGAAATAGCATTTAGACTGTCAGCTTCGTAATAAATAAAAGGAATTGTAAGCTCATGATTTAATCTTCTTAAATAAATTAGGGCAACGGTTTTATGGCTTTTGGTTAATCTAAAAACTTTAGTATTAAACTGTCTAGCAGCTGAAGTGAAAGGGTAATTCTTGTATTCGTTTGACGTGTTTTTTACCCATGGATAATTAGAAATCCATTCAATTTCTGCTTTATTTCTTTGAATGAGTTCCTGTTCTGAATGAGATTTAATAAACTCAACATCATCCTTATTAAGACTTGTAATTTCTTCGGGTTGCAGTTCTATAGGTTTTGCCTTAGGCTGGATTAAAATATTAATACAGCTATCCATAATTTTAAATAGAAACTTGAACGGCTTGAGTTTTATATTCTTTTTAGGAAGTAGTTCGTTTAGATTTAGTTTAAGATACCCTCTAAATCCATTGTTAAGTTTAAGTGTGTTGAAGAAGTTTAATTGATCAATTATTTCTTTAGTGTGGGGAGTAAAATCAGTTAATATAATTTGTTCTTTACCTGTTTTAATAAAGTTTAATAAAAGAGGGATAGCAACGTTTGAATACTCTTTATCTACCCACCAGCAGCTGTTCCAATATACCTTTGTAGCCTTAATTGTATCTGGCAAAAAGCCTATAAATCCTACAATATTTTTCTTTTCTATTGCAACGATTAGTGCGGGGTCATTATTATCTGCTCTTGGATTATGGTGTTGAGAAATTGCTCTGTGTACTGTAATAGGACAGTTTTTAGAGTTTTCGTAAAGATCAGATTTTACAAAATCGGGTAATTCGGAAATAAGAACGGTTTTAAGCTCCATTGTTTTTTGAGGCAATAGATTTAAGTATATCTTCTACCGTTTTAAAATTAAGTATTTCTTCTAATTCAAATTGAATTTCAAATTCTTTTTCAATTTCATTTAATAACAAAACATGGCTTAAAGAGTCCCAATTATTAATATCTTCAGCAGAAGTTGTTAGGGTTATTTTTAAATTTTCTTTTTTAAAAACTCTAATAAAAATTACTTCTAGTTGATCTAATAATTGTTCCATTATACGGTGTGTGTTCCTAAATACCAATTGATGTAAAGTTTATCATCTAAAACGTTATATCCAATTTTTTTCCATGCATTTATTCCTAGTTCGGTAGAAGAAGCAATTGATTGTACAGTACCGCTTTTAAAAGAATGATTTAAAGCATCATAAACTGTTTGCATTCCTATGCCTTTTTTACGGTATGTTTCTTTTGTTGCTGTTAAGTGTGAACCAACAATGTTGTTGCTTGTAAAGTTTAGCGTGGCAGAAACTACGGTATCATTTACTTTTCCAATAAAAAAATCTATGGATGTTTTATTGAACCAATTTTCTAAAGTCTCTATTTTGAAACTATAGTTGTATTCTGCTTCAACTATAGCTTTCCACTCAGCTAAATCAGAAGGGTTGCTAATCTTAATTAGTTTAAAATGATCTACTTTTCGAGGTGCAATTAATTCACTTTTATTCATTACCAATAACGGCCAAGCTCTTATTAGTTTAAACCCGTTCTTATTAATTTGAGTGGCTACATCTTTATTGTCAGTAATCCAAAATGCTGGAATTTTATTGTTTTGAACAAGTTCTTGAATAGTGTTTAAATTAAAATCTTCATTTTCGTTAAAAATGAAATTTGGAAATGAGTTTTCCGGAGTTAAACAAGATTCAATGCCGTTAGAAGATTGAGTAGCATCAGCTAATTCTCTGTAAAGGGAAAAATGGTGGTTTACTGCTATTTTAGAAATGTCTATCTCCAATTTAAAGTAATTCTATTAATTGTTTAACATCAGTTTTTCCGCTCGTACTTAAGGGGAATTGCTTTACAAAATTAATTTTTTTTGGATGCATGTAATAAGGCAAGGCAGTTTTTAGGTTGACTTCAAATTTTTCAATCTCAAAATCTTTTTCCCCCTCAATAAATAAAGCTAATGAAGTAATATCGTTTTCTTGATAGGAAGTGATCACAATGTTTTTAGATTGGAGTAGCTTTTTAACTTGAAACTCTACTTCACCAATTTCTACTCTATATCCTTGTATTTGAATTTGATTGTCTTTTCTTCCACAGTAAAAGTAATCTCCAACCTTATTTTTAAAAACAATATCTCCAGTTTTGTAATAGATTTTTGAATCTATTACAATAAAGCTCTCCTTGTTTTTTGAAGGGTTATTGATGTATCCGTTTGTTACTTGAGAACCGTGTATTATTAATTCTCCCTGCTCTTCAGAATTGATGATGTTTCCTTCTTGATCTATTACTTGAGCATCTATTTCATGAAAAGGTTTTCCAATACTCATGATGCCTTGATGGCTTTCAGCATCGTTGTTTTCTAGCTTATAATATAAGCAATCAATTGTTGCTTCAGTTGGTCCGTAATGGTTTTCTATGCTGGCGTTAGGCACACATTTTCTCCATTCTTGAGCTAATGAGTAAGGTAAAGCTTCACCAGAAAAAAGAGAGTGCTTTAAGTCTGGTAAGTTTATTTTATTAAAATAAGGTTTAAAGTAATTGAGGGTAGAAGGAACTAGTTTGGCAAAAGTGATTTTATGTGCAATTAAAATTTTGAGCGCATTAATAAATTTAATATCTGTTTGTGGTACAGTAAAAATAGAAGCTCCTTTTACTAATGGTAAAACATATGACTGCACTGAGACATCAAAAGTAAAATCAAAAATTTGTAAGAACCGATCTTGTTCATTAATAGGGTATCCTATCTTAAAAAAAGACTTTACAAAAGAGTTTAAATTTTTCAATGAAATAGGAACTCCTTTAGGTTTTCCTGAACTTCCCGAAGTAAATAATATGTAGAGCAAATTATTTAAATCGGTATTGTAATTATTAACTGTATTTTGAGCTGATAAGGATGCTGTTTCAATGATGTTGTGATCAGAATTATCAATTGTATTAGGGTCTACTTTGTTAGCTGATAATATAGTCTGAATAGCTGTATCTTGTATGATAATTTCATTTCTGCTTTTTGAATTGTTAGGGCTGATGGGTACAAAAACAAGGTTGTTTAGCCATAGTGCAATAATACTTGCGTAGGTTTCAATAGTGTCAGTAGTAATTACACCAACAATGGTTTGTTGATCAAGATGATTTATTTTCTCTACAATTCCAGCAATTTTTTGCCCAAACTCTTTATAGGTGTAAAAACGATCGTTAATACAGAATGCATTTTCGTTTTGATGCAAAACTAAGTTTTCGGTAATTATGTTAAGAAAGTTAGTCATGAAACATCACAGAATTTTAATTAAAAGTTGATGTGTCTTTCTTTTTTCTCAGTGTAAATATCAGCAGTAGTAACTAATATTCCTGTTTCTTCAACACCTCCAAATTCAGGATTAATAGCAGTTCCAAATGATTTCATCGTAGGAGAGAGTTTCATGTAGATATTAATAAGCGGAGGAACTCTTTCGTTATACTCTTTAAGAAATCCATTAAGCGCTTTTAGACCATCATCAAAACTTTTACCATCAAGGAGGGTTTTAATTCCTGATAAATCTGCATCTACTTCAATAGGGTGAATAGGGGTTACCAATTTATCTTTATCAGGGAAATAAGAGTTCATAAAGAAAAGTAAGGCATTTCGAGCATCTATATTGTAGGATGTGTACATGGTTACTTTACCAAAAAAGTACTTCATGTTAGGGTATTTTATAGTAATAGCACCTAAGCCATCCCATAAGTTGTCTAAAGCAAATAATGCTTTTCTAGATTTTCCTGCCTGATAATCTGGATGAACCCAAGATCTTCCAAGCTCAATTGTATAGGGTAAATAATCATTTATAAACTCTTCAGAGAAATTAAAATAATGTTTTGTTGACAATGCAATATCACCACTATTATTTATAACTTTTTCTCCATAGATAAATCGATACCCACTAGATATGATTTGATTGTCTCTATCGTAAACTATTAGTTGATCGTAACAATTTTCTGAAGTGTCAAAATCATCAAGATCAATGTCTTTTCCTGTTCCTCCTCCAGCTTCAGAAAAAGTAATTTCTCTTAATCGTCCTATTTCTTTAACAACATTAGGAGCGTTGTGGTAATTAACAATATAAATTTCATTATTTACTTTGTTAGTTTTTCTAACAAAAGTGTTCTCGTTAAGCTCTTGCTCAATAAGTTTTATGTCTATTGGTGCAATTGTATTACTCATCTACTATTTGTTAATTTTTTTCATTGAATGTACTTTTTCTTCCATCCATTTACTCCATTCTTTATCTGACTTTGAATTGTCAAAAAAAGATGCTTCAATAGGTTTTCCAAACGTTATATTTAATGTTTTATCTCTTTGTTTAAAAGATTCATCACATAAATATAGCATTTCTAAATTGGCTTTAATACCCAGTTTAAATCTTAAATTAGAAAGGTTGTAAAAGAAGTTAGATAAACTTCCATCAACATAAACTGGTATAATTGTTTTGTTGTGTTTTTTAGCTCTAGTGATAAATGTTTTTTTCCATTCTAAATCAGCAATTACACCTTTTTTTCTTCTGCTTACTAATCCTGCAGGAAATACAAAAACGGCTTGATCTGAAGCAAATAAATCATCAATTACTTTTAACGAACTCTTAGTGTTTCCTCCATGTTTGTTTACTCCAACAAACAAACCGTTAAGATTTTTAAGGTTTAACAAAATATCATTAACAATAAACTTTACGTCTTTTCTGTATGGTTTAATAACAGTAACTAAAGCCATTGCGTCCATTCCTCCTAAAGGGTGGTTGGCAGCAAAAATAAAACCTCCTTCTTTAGGGATGTTTTCTTGTCCAGAGACAGTTGTTTTTATGTTTAACCTTTTAATTAATTCTGAACTAAATTCGTAATCATAGATATCTTTGAAGTCATCCAAGATTTCGTTTACTTCATCTTGATGAGCAATTCGTTTAAGGTAGTTAACAATAAACTTAGGGAGCCACTTTAAAAGCTTAGGGTTTTTATCCTTGATTACTTTTTCTATGTCTATGAATTTTTTTTGCAATTTTGAGTTCCTTTTAGAATGTAAAATTAAAAGAAATTAAGGTATGAATTAAACAATTTTCCCATCTTTCATGGTTAATTTTCTATCCGCCATATTTGCTAATTCTTCATTATGTGTAACAATAACAAAGGTTTGATTTAATTCGTCACGTAACGTAAAAAATAACTGGTGCAATTCTTTAGCGGAGGCAGAATCTAGATTTCCAGAAGGTTCGTCAGCTAAAATAACGGCAGGGTTATTAATTAATGCTCTACAAACGGCAACTCTTTGTTGTTCTCCACCAGAAAGTTCAGAAGGTTTATGGCTTGCTCTATCAGCAACACCTAGCTTGTTCAATAATTCCATGGCCTTTTTTTCGGCTTCAGCTTTATTGGTTTTATGAATAAATGCCGGAATACAAACATTTTCTAAAGCTGTAAATTCTGGAAGTAAATGGTGAAATTGAAAAACAAAACCAATGTTTTTATTTCTAAACAACGACAAATCTTTATCATTTAAAACAGATGTGTTTACTTCATTTATAGCAACATTACCTGTGTTTGGTAAATCTAAAGTTCCAATAATTTGGAGTAAAGTAGATTTTCCAGCTCCAGAAGAGCCCACAATGGAGACAACTTCTCCTTTTTTTATGTGAAGATCAACACCTTTTAGAACTTCTAAATCGCCATAAGACTTATGTATGTTTTCTGCTTTTATCATTAATTGTGTTGGAAAGTGTTAAAGTTAAAAAGTTCTTAAAGTTGATTGAGCTAAATTAGTTAATTATTTGTTCAAAACTCAATAGGGAAAAACGAATTAAAACTGTTACTTTTGGTGGATAATTTTGAAAAACTAGACAAGAATGAATATACATGAATATCAAGGGAAATCTTTATTGAAAGGATTTGGAGTTGCAATTCAAGAAGGAATTGTTGCTGATACACCAGAGCAAGCTGTTGAGGCTGCAAAGCAATTAAATGCTGATACTGGAACAGAGTGGTTTGTTGTTAAGGCACAAATTCATGCTGGAGGTAGAGGAAAAGGAACAGTTACTGAAACTGGTTCTCATGGTGTAGTTCTTGCAAAAGGATTAGACAAGGTTGCTGATATCGCTAAAGGAATTTTAGGAGGTCATTTAGTAACTGCTCAAACAAGTGCTACAGGAAAATTAGTAAGTAAAGTGTTAATTGCACAAGATGTTTATTATCCTGGTGAAGTTGAGACTGAAGAGTTTTACATGTCTGTTTTATTGAACAGAGATACAGGAAGAAACATCATTATGTATTCTACTGAAGGTGGAATGGATATTGAAACTGTTGCAGAAGAGACTCCGCACTTAATTTTTAAAGAAGAAATTGATCCTACAGTTGGTTTACAAGGTTTTCAGGCAAGAAGAATTGCTTTTAACTTAGGGCTTTCTGGTATGGCATTTAAACAAATGACAAAGTTTGTTTACGCATTATATGCTGCTTATGAAGGAACAGATTCTGCGATGTTTGAAATTAATCCAGTATTAAAAACATCTGATAATAATATCATTGCGGTAGATTCTAAGGTTAGTATTGATGAAAGTGCTTTATACAGACATAAAGATATTGCAGCAATGCATGATCCAACAGAAGATAATCCAGTTGAATTAGAAGCTGCAGAAGCAGGTTTAAATTATGTTGATTTAGATGGAAACGTTGGTTGTATGGTTAACGGAGCTGGTTTAGCAATGGCAACTATGGATATCATTAAATTATCTGGAGGAGAGCCTGCTAACTTTTTAGATGTTGGAGGTACTGCAGATGCTGAAAGAGTTGAAAAAGCATTTAGAATGATCTTAAAAGACCCTAATGTAAAAGCAATTTTGATTAACATTTTTGGAGGTATTGTAAGATGTGATAGAGTAGCACAAGGAGTTGTTGATGCTTATCAAAATATTGGAAACATTCCAGTACCAATTATTGTTCGTTTACAAGGAACTAATGCTGAAGAAGCTAAAAAGTTGATTGATGATTCAGGTTTAGATGTACAATCTGCTGTATTGTTGAAAGAAGCTGCTAGTAAAGTAAAAGCAGTTTTAGCTTAAAACAGAATAAATTTAATAAGAACCCCATGCGAAAGTATGGGGTTTTTTATTGCTTATTATTTGTTGATTTTAGCTAAGATTAAATCAACAAGAAATGTTAAATTTGTGTTCAATAAAATTGAGAGAAAATCATGTTTGATAGTTTATCCGATAAGTTAGATAGAGCCTTTAAGGTCTTAAAAGGACAAGGACAAGTTACTGAGATTAATGTAGCTGAAACGATAAAAGAAATTCGTAGAGCATTATTAGATGCAGATGTTAGTTATAAAGTTGCTAAGAAATTTACCGATACGGTAAAAGAAAAAGCATTAGGAGAGAATGTAATTAATGCTGTTTCTCCTAACCAATTAATGGTGAAGATAACTCATGATGAGTTGGCTAAATTGATGGGTGGTGGAGCTTCTGAGATTAACATTACTGGAAATCCAGCCGTAATTTTAATTTCAGGTTTACAAGGTTCTGGTAAAACTACTTTCTCTGGAAAATTAGCTTTACACCTTAAAACGAAGAAAGGGAAAAACCCTTTGTTGGTTGCTGGTGATGTTTATAGACCTGCAGCAATTGATCAATTACATGTTTTAGGAGAGCAAGTTGGTGTAGAAGTTTGGAGTGATAAGGAAAATAAGAATCCTGTTGATATTGCGAAAAAAGCTGTTGCTGAAGCAAAAGCTAAAGGACATAATGTTGTTATTATTGATACTGCTGGACGATTAGCGGTTGATGAACAAATGATGACGGAAATTGCTGAGGTAAAGAGCGCAGTTTCTCCTCAAGAGACTTTATTCGTTGTAGATTCTATGACCGGTCAGGATGCGGTAAATACTGCAAAAGCCTTTAATGATAGATTAGATTTTGATGGAGTTGTATTGACTAAATTAGATGGTGATACAAGAGGTGGAGCTGCATTGTCTATTAAAAACATTGTAGATAAACCAATTAAATTTATTGGTACGGGAGAGAAGATGGAAGCTTTGGATGTTTTTCATCCAGAAAGAATGGCAGACCGTATCTTAGGAATGGGAGATGTGGTAAGTTTAGTTGAACGTGCCCAAGAGCAGTATGATGAAGAGGCTGCAAGAAAATTACAAAAGAAGATTTCCCAGAACAAGTTTGATTTTAACGATTTCATGGATCAGATTGCTCAAATTAAAAAGATGGGTAATGTAAAAGATTTAATGGGAATGATTCCTGGAGTTGGGAAAGCAATGAAAAACATGGATGTAGATGATGATGCGTTTAAAGGAATTGAAGCAATTATTCAATCAATGACTCCTGAAGAACGCGCTCAACCAAAAATATTAAACGGAAGTAGAAGAAAACGATTGGCAAAGGGGAGCGGAACATCAATTCAAGATGTGAACAAATTGATTAAACAATTTGATCAAACGAGCAAAATGATGCGAATGATGGGAGACAAGAAAAAGATGGCTAAGATGATGCAGAATATGCCAAAACGATAATTAATAACGTCATTGCTTCGTTCCTCGCAATGACTTGGTAAGACTAAAAACCAAATACTAAAATTAAGAACTATGATACTGGTAAGCGGAAAGGAAGTTTCTAATAAAATTAAAGATGAGATAGCTTTAGAAGTAGAGAAACTAAAAAGTAATGGTGGAAAAACACCCCATTTAGCTGCAGTATTAGTTGGAGATGATGGAGCAAGTAGAACTTATGTAAATGCAAAAGTGAAAGCTTGTGAAAGAGTAGGTTTTGGCTCTACTTTAGTGCAATTGGATAATGATATTAGTGAGGCTGATTTGTTAGCTGAAATAGATCAATTGAACAACAATGATGAAATTGATGGCTTTATAGTTCAATTGCCTTTACCAAATCATATTGATGAACAGAAGGTAACAGAAGCAATAAACCCGGCTAAAGATGTTGATGGTTTTCACCCTGTAAGTTTAGGTAAAATGTTATTGCACTTGCCTAGTTTTTTACCTGCAACACCTTATGGAATTGTAGAAATGTTAAGACATTACAATATTCCTACAGAAGGAAAGCATTGTGTGGTTTTAGGAAGAAGTCATATTGTAGGATCTCCGATGAGTGTTTTAATGGCGCGTAAAGATTATCCTGGAAATTGTACGGTAACTTTAGCTCATAGTAGAACTCAAAATTTAAAAGAAGTGGCTGCTTCTGCAGATATATTAATTGTTGCTATAGGTAAACCAGAATTTGTTACTGCAGATATGGTTAAAGAAGGTGCAACAGTTATTGATGTAGGTATCCATAGAGTTGAAGATAGCTCTAAAAAATCTGGTTTTAAGTTATTAGGAGACGTTAAGTTTGATGAGGTAGCTCCTAAATGTTCTCATATTTCTCCTGTTCCTGGCGGAGTAGGCCCAATGACAATTGCTTCTTTACTAAAGAATACCTTATTGGCTGTTCAGTTGAAGAATTAAATCAATTTATTTGTGTTAATATTATATCCAGATGATTTCAATTCTCTAGCTAATTTTAACTTCCAGCCTTCATCCTCGTTCATTGAAACATAAACAACTCCAGAAATATCGTTTGGAGTTTCAATTTCTCCTTTTACAAGAGGGCATACATTTTCACGACCTATTTTTCCCATTAAATAACCATGCTCAAAAACTACATTTTGTCGTGCTCTATTTTTAAGATTACCTCTATCTCCAGATTTTGCACCAACATCACATGCTGTATAAAGGACTATTCCAAAATCAACCTCATTCGAATAAGTTTCAATTTTCTCAATAATTGTTTTACTTGAGCTAGCTTGCTCTCTTAGAATTATGGGTTCAAGCCCTAAGTCTGAAATGAATCTAGCAACAAGATTAGTAGAAGCTTCGTCATGCCCGTGAACAATAAATACTTTATTATAATTTTTCACCTTTGAAATAGTCCCTTTTTCATCTATTATTTCTGTGCGAATTTCCTCTAGTGGTTTTGAATTTGTTATGGAACGGTATTCATTTATGAATTCTAAAACTTTTTCCTTTGCTAAATCTAAGTCTTTTAAGTCTTGGATGATTTTTGTGAAGTCAAGTTTGTATTTATTCCAATTTGCAAAATCAATCAAAATAGGTAATAATACATCAAAGAACTTATGAGAAAAGCTATTATGCACAGAGCTTAATAAATGTAAAAATACTTTTTCATATCTAGAATGATTAGGCCCCATAATAATCATTTGAGCTGGAGTATCATCCCAACATGAATTCCAAACTTCATCTAGGTTATTTTCAAGACAAAATAAATCAAAATGCTCAGATGAAAGATATTCGCCAATATTTAAGCGTTTTAAATTAGCACAAAGTGGTTTTATTTTCGGGTTTAAGCTCATATTAATAATCGTATTTGTCCTTCCACTTGTCTTGCAAGAATTTTCTAAAACTAGCTTCTTTAGCATTGTTTCCGGGTTCGTATAATTTTGTTCCTTTTACTTCATCAGGTAAATACTCTTGAGCTCCATCGTTCCCTTCATAATTGTGAGAGTATTTATATCCATCACCATAGCCAATGTCTTTCATTAGCTTAGTTGGGGCATTTCTGATGTGCAATGGAACAGGCAATGTTCCGGTGCTTTTGACCAATTGTTGAGCTTCATTAATTGCCATATATGAGGCATTGCTTTTTGGTGAATTGGCTAAGTAAACTGCAGTTTGAGAAAGTATGATTCTGCTTTCTGGGAATCCAATTACACTAACAGCTTGAAAACAATTGTTGGCAATAACAAGAGCCGTTGGATTTGCATTTCCAATATCTTCAGAAGCTGAAATTAATAATCTACGAGCAATAAATTTGGCATCTTCACCTCCTTCAATCATTCTAGCTAACCAATAAACAGCTGCATTAGGATCACTTCCTCTTATAGATTTTATAAATGCCGATATGATATCATAGTGTTGATCTCCTGCTTTATCATAACGTACAATATTTTGTTGAACGATATTTAAAACAGCATCATTGGTGATTTCAATTTTTTCTGTATCGTAACTATTAACAACAATTTCTAGGGTATTTAAAAGTTTACGTGCATCTCCACCAGACAATTGCAGTAGGGATTCGTATTCTTTTATTTTTACTTTTTTCTTTTTTAGTTCAGTATCTGTTTTTAAAGCAATGTCAATTAGAAGTAATAAATCTTCTTTAGTTTGTTCTTTTAAAATGTAAACCTGACAGCGAGATAGTAAGGCGGAAATAACTTCAAATGAAGGGTTTTCTGTAGTTGCACCAATTAAGGTTATAATTCCCTTTTCAACAGCTCCCAATAAACTATCTTGTTGAGATTTGCTAAAACGATGAATTTCATCAATAAATAAAACAGGATTGTTGGTTCCGAAAAATTGTTGAGATTTTGCTTTTTCTATTATTTCTCGAATGTCTTTAACGCCTGAATTGATTGCACTTAAAGTGTAGAAAGGTCGCTCCAAATAATTGGCAATAATATTGGCCAATGTTGTTTTTCCAACTCCTGGAGGTCCCCAAAAAATCATGGAAGGAATAATTCCTTTTTCTATAAAATTACGCAGTGTACTTCCTTCACCGATAAGGTGTTGTTGTCCAATATAATTTTCAAAAGTATTGGGTCTAAGTCTTTCGGCTAAAGGAGTAAGGTTGCTCAATTTATTTAAGATGTAATGTTAGGAATCCAGCACTAGATTTTTCTCCAGATTTATTTTCTACTATTATTTTTTCGATATAAACTCTGTCAACCTTATGTTCTTTTATAAGGTTAATCATCTTTTCATTTATCTTATTGTCTAAGGTGTTTATTTCTATATAATCTTTTTCAGTAGCTATACCGAAGCTAAAAGAACTTATTTTATATTCCTTTTTGTTAATGTTTATTTCTAAACATGCTAAAAGTTTTTCTTTAGAAATTGTAAGGGAATTATATTTACCTTGTTTTTTTCCTTCTTTTAATTCTGATTGGATTTCACAAATATTAAAAGTTATGTCATTTTGCGCAAATGCAGTATTAATTGAAAATAAAACGGTTAGAATTAAAAGTATCTTTTTCATTTGAATATTAAGAATATTGAAGGTTAAAGTTAGTTAAAAGAATTTGTCATCTCTAACAATTTTTTAACTGTTCTTAGGTTGCGAGTGGTAGCAGAAACTTTAAGTTTTTTCTCAAAAAAATTATTGTTCAGTTTAGCTCTGCCATATCCATCTGGACAATGAAAGTAGATTACATTATTCTTTAATTCATAAAATTCATTATCAAAACTAAAAGTATTGAGTAAATCAATGTTTTCTTGAGAGGGTGTTTTTGCTAAAAAAACAAAGTACATTTTCTCAATATCTTGATAAGGATTATCTTTTAAAGCTGTTATAATTTGATTTGGAGTTAAAATTAAATTAGGAACATCGAACCCATAATGAGCTTGAATTTTATCAAATATCATTTGCTGAATCTGATCAGCTTTTTTTTCTTTGAAATCAAAAACAACGTTTCCACTTTGTATATATGTTTGAACATTTTTAAATCCTAAGTCTTCATACAAAGATTTTAGATCAGCCATCAAAATCTTTTTTTGACCGCTAACGTTTATTCCTCTTAATAATGAGATGTAGGTATTCATTGATTAATATTTTTTAGATCTCCAGTCAAGCTGAAGATGGCAAAAAAATAAAATGTCATTCTCAGCTTGACTGGGAATCTATTTTATTCCCAATCTTTTGATAAATCTAGCCAATTTGGGTTTTCTTTTTCGATTAATTGGTTTTTCCAAATTCTATTCCAGTTTTTGAGTTGTTTTTCTCTATAAATAGCATCTACAATTTGGTTGTGAGTTTCATAATAAACTAAGTTTACGCAATTGTATTTTTGTGTAAACCCTTTAACTAATTTATTCTTATGTTCGTAAATTCTTCTCTCTAAATCATTTGTTACACCAATATAAATTGAGTTTTTATTATTACTTGACATTATATAAATGTAATACTCTTTCATACTTTCAGGTTCCCAGTCAAGCTGAGAATGACAGAAATTTAATAATAAGTCTTATCAGCTAAGTAATTCTTCACATAATCAGTAACCCCTTCCTCTAAAGTATGAAAAGAAGTATCATAACCAATGGATTTTAATTTCTCCATATTGGCTTCAGTAAAATATTGGTATTTATCTCTAATATCTTCTGGAGTAGGAATAAATGATATGTCAGGTTCTTTATCCAATGCTTTAAAAGTATTTTTTACAAGGTCTTTAAATGATCGAGCTTGTCCTGATCCTAAATTATACAAACCAGAGTCTTTTCTATGATTTAGTAAAAACATACAAACATTTACAACATCTTTTACATAGACAAAATCACGCAATTGTTCTCCATCTTTATAATCTGGATTATGAGATGCAAATAATTTCATTGCTCCTGTTTCTTTTATTTGATTAAAAGCATGGAAAATTACCGAAGCCATTCTTCCTTTATGAAATTCATTTGGTCCGTAAACATTAAAGAATTTTAAGCCTGCCCAGAAGTAAGGCTGTTTTTCTTGTTTTAGTGCCCATTTATCAAAATCATTTTTAGAATCTCCATAAGGATTTAGAGGCTTTAATTTGTCTACTACTTCATGATTGTCATCATAACCATATTCACCTAAACCATAAGTTGCTGCAGATGATGCGTAAACTAAAGGTAATCCATATTCAACACAAATATTCCAAATGTCTTTAGTGTAATTTAGGTTCAATTTATCAAATAAATCGCGATCAAATTCTGTGGTATCTGTTCTTGCTCCAATGTGAAAAACAAATTGAATAAAATGTTCGTTTTCTTTTAACCAAGGGATAAATTCAGTTCTTTCTACTTTTTGAGAAAAAATTTTTCCTTCAAAATTTTTGTTTTTCTCTTCGTTAGAAAAATCATCTACTAAAACGATATCTTTAAATCCTTCTTGGTTTAGTTTGCTTACTAAACAACTTGCAATAAATCCTGCGGCACCTGTTACTATTATCATATTGTTGAGTTATAAAGTTCGTAAAGTTCGTAAAGTTTCAAGTTATAGAAGTCATAAAAACTTTTTTAACTTTTACACTTTATAAACTTTCAACTAACTAATAAATAGTTCATTTGTTAGTTGTGGTATTATATTTTTTTCTTGAGCCAAATTAAACATTTGAGAAATAGCACTTTTACCATCAACACCTAAATCAATAGAATATTTATTCACGTAAAGTTCTACATGTTGCATCATTACGTTTTTATCCATTTCTTGAGAATGTTTCTTCATGTATGCAAGGGGAGAATCTGGATTATCGAATGCATATTCAATACTTTTTTTTAATAGGCGATTAAATTTTAGAATGATTTCTTTAGGGATGTCTCTTTTAATAATTATTCCTCCTAAAGGAATTAATACTCCTGTAGTATTTTCCCAATACTCTCCAAGATCAATTATTTTTTTTAGACCTTTCTCTTTATAAGTAAAGCGGTTTTCATGAATGATTAATCCAGCATCAACATCATTATTTATAACTGCACTTTCTATGTCTGAAAATAGCATTTCTTTTTTATTGTTTGCTTCCGGGTGAGCAATGCTTAATAAGAAATTGGCTGTAGTGTATTTACCAGGAATAGCAATAGTAGCGTTTTTAATGTTTAACGTTTCAACGTTTGAACGTTTAACTAATATAGGCCCACAACCCTTTCCTAAAGCGCTTCCTGAATCTAATAAAACATAATTATTGGTTAAGTAACCATAAGCATGGTAGCTTATCTTTGTAATGTCTAATTCGCTGTTAAAAGCTTTATTGTTCAGGTCTTCTACATCTCCTAAGTATACCTCAAAATCTAAACCTTCTGTGTCTATTTTGTGATGCACTAAAGCATCAAAAATAAAGGTGTCGTTTGGACAAGGAGAAAAGCCTAAAGTTAGTTTCAAAGTTTAAAATTTAAAGTTTGTAAAGTTAAAAAAGACTTTTGACTTTTGTCTTGACAACTTCCTACTATAATGTATCAATAATCTTTAATCCAGTTTTAGACAAGTTATTTAAAGCTTTAGGAATATCCCAATTATTTCGATTTCTTCTTTCTACTATATTAGATATGGTTCTAATTTGAGCACATTTAATTTTTTCAGCTTTACAAGCGATAAAAAATGCAGCACCTTCCATACTCTCTGTTTGAGGGTTCAATCGCTTTGTTATTTTTTCAATGGATTCTTTGTTGCCATGTACTGTATTTACAGTGATACCTTTTACTTCTTTAAGTGTTGAGATTACTGAATTTTTGAATGAAAATGAATTGATTATTTCGGTATCATTATCTGATAATCCCATTTCATCTAAAGAGAGAAAATCATCACCATCTTCAGCTCCTAACTCTGAAATCTGATCTGTAATAACATGTACAGTTTCTCCAATTTTTATAGTGTTATCAAAACTTCCAGCTATGCCTAAATTAATAGCAAGATCATATGATTCTTTGGCTAGTGTTCTACCCATCATAAAGGCAGTGTTAGTCATACCAACTCCTGTTTTTAAAATATCTATTCTATGACTTTTATAGGTGTATGAGTTTAGATTTTGATTAATTTCTTTCTCAAAATTAAAATGTACAAGCAACTGTTCAATCTCTAATAATGTTGCTGATACAATTAAAACGTTCATTTTTTAATAGAAGGTTGGTGTTACTTCTTTTTCAGTAAAGTTAATCCCATAATTTTCTAATTCATCCAAAATAGGATTGTAAATTTCTTTAATAATTGGGACATGCACTCCTGGAGAAGAAATGGTACCGTTTAAGATCATTTTTACAGAAATAGCTAAAGGTAAACCAACGGTTTTGGCCATAGCAGTATATTTTTGGTCGTCACCTTTAACAACCATTGAAGAATGAATCTCTTTATTTTCTCCGTTTAAAACATATCGGAAACGATGCCACATAACAATCATGTCTTTGTCATCATCTTCTAAAGTCCATTTTTGTTCTAAAATATGTTGCAACATTTGGGCTGGTGTAGCATCTTTGATACCAATTTTGGTGTCTTCAAAAATTCCAAGCCAAACAAATTTATCAAACAACTCTATATCATCTTGTCTAATATTTAGATAGTGTTGAAACTTAAGTTCAACAGAATCATTTTGATTATATGCTAAAAAAGAATTGATAAATTCTCTGTTCGTCATGTTTTCAGAATTCTCAATAGTATAACTATCATCTGTTGCTCCAAGTTGAACAAAAACATCCCAAGCTTTACAGTATCCTGGTTTTCTTAATGTACCTCTGTACATTGTAGGAATATTTTCTAGCCCATAAGTTTCTCTATAAGAAAGAGAATCTCTATTGGCGTAGCCTTCAAATTTCCCATATCCTTCAATATCAATTATTTCAGTTCTTCTAAATAGTTTGTTGTAAGGGATGTATTTATATTTTCCTTCTTGAATAAATTTAGCAGTTCCTGTTCCAGCTAAAACAACATTTCTTGGGTTCCATGTAAACTTATAATTCCAAGGGTTATTATCACTTTCTGGAGCAACTAAACCACCTGTAAAGGTTTCAAAAGCTTTAAGTTCTCCACCATTTTCTCTAATGTGGTCAATAACTCTCATTGCAGAAAGGTGATCAATTCCTGGATCCACGCCTATTTCATTCATCATTACAATTCCAGCAGATTTAGCTTGTCCATCCAATGCTTTCATTTCTTCAGAAACATAAGAAGCAGTAGCCATATGTTTTTTGTACTTGATGCAATCATTCGCAACAGAAATATGCATATGAGCAGGAAGCATAGAAATAATCAAATCATGTTCATCTACTAAACGTTCTCTTTCTTCACCATTATTTACATCAAAAGCAATTGCTTTAGCTAGTTTATGATTACCTGCTGCTTCACTAGCAAAATCTTTAGATTGATCTGCAATTGTGATAAACCAGTTTTCATTTTCAGCATTAAAAAGTAAGTACTGAACTAATGAAGATGTTGATCTTCCTGCACCTATTAAGAGTATTTTTTTCATCGTTTATTCTTGATTGTTTATTAATTGTAACAAGAGGTTCGAATTTCGTTATTTATTTAAGTTTTCCTAATACTTTTTAACGAATTTTACTAACAAATAAGTTTTATAAAAGTTAGTAAGAATTCAATAGTTTAATAATGAAAAATGGTTTAATTAAGGCGGGCATTTTAGGAGTAATTGCTGTATCAGGAGGAGCTTTTGGTGCGCATGCACTAAAAGAAGTTTTAACCGCAGAACAATTGATGAGTTTTAATACGGGAGTTCGTTATCAGTTAATACATGCCGTGGTTTTGTTGTTTGTTTTTTTATTGATGACAAAATATGAGATTAAACAGTTTAAGATTTCTTCTACACTAATATTTTGGGGAGTTGTTTTATTTTCAGGTTCGATTTACTTACTTACATTGAAAAATATAATTGGTTTAGAAATCTTAAAATATGCAGGACCAATTACTCCAATCGGAGGGCTGTTAATTATTTTGGGGTGGGTATTTATAGTGTTAGGAGGATTAAAAATAAAAGACTGATTAAGCTTACTTTTACATTTTTAAATTATCAGATTTGGAGAATAAGAAAATTTATGATATTACAATAGTTGGAGGAGGAATTGTTGGAGTTGCCACTGCGTATAAAATACAATTAAAGTATCCAAACCTTAAGATTCTTTTAGTAGAAAAAGAAAACAAATTAGCAGATCATCAAACAGGAAATAATTCTGGAGTGATTCATTCAGGGTTGTATTATAAGCCAGGTTCGTATAAGGCTAAGAATTGTGTTGACGGAAGAAGACAGTTAGTGAAATTTGCTCAAGAGCACAATATTAAACATGATGTGTGTGGTAAGGTTGTAGCAGCTGTTGAAGAGAGTGAATTGCCATTCATGAATAAAATTTTTGAAAATGGTTTGGCAAATGATACTGAAGGTATTGAAAAAATTAGTAGAGATCAGTTAAAAGAAATTGAACCTTATGTAAAAAGTATTGGTGGAATTTGGGTGCCTTGTACAGGAATTATCGATTATAGAGGAACTACAGAGAAGTTAGGGGAGTTGGTTGTTGCAAAACAACCCGAAAGTAAAATTGTATTGGGTGAAGAGGTATTAACCTATGAACATGGACAGGAAACTACTGAAGTAATAACTTCAAAAAATAAGTACTTGACTAGATACATGATTTTTTGTGGTGGTTTGCATGCAGATCGATTAGCAAAAAAAGATAAGGTTGATTTAAAAGAGAAAGTGGTTGGTTTTAGAGGTGATTATTATGAATTAACTGAAAAAGCGAAACATAAAGTAAAGAATCTTATTTATCCAGTTCCAAACCCTGCTTTTCCATTTTTAGGAGTTCATTTTACAAGAATGGTTAATGGCGATATTGAATGTGGACCAAATGCTGTATTTACATTTAAACGTGAAGGGTATAAGAAAACAGACTTTAGTTTAAAAGATACTGTTGATGCTTTAAGTTATAAAGGCACTTGGAAATTATTGTTGAATAATTTTGGTTTTGCTACTAATGAGTATAGAAGGGCATTTTCTAAAAAGTTGTTTTTACAAACTTTGCAAAGAATGATTCCAGATTTGGAAATGGATGATATACAACCCGGAGGAGCAGGGGTAAGAGCTATGCTTTTGAATGAGCAGGGTGATACCCGTGATGATTTTAGAATTGAATATAAAGATAAAAGTATTCATGTATTGAATGCCCCATCTCCAGCAGCTACATCATGTTTAGCAATAGGAGATGCTATTTGTAACCTAGCTTCAGAGCAATTTAGCTTAAATTAAATGGAGTACTTTTCTTTTACAGAAATAATAGGTTATTGTGCCTCACTAACTGTTTTATTATCATTTTTAATGAAAGATGTGATAAAATTAAGGATGGTCAATATTGTTGGGTGTTCATTTTTTATAGCCTATGGAGTATTGTTGGATAATTCTATTCCAATAATATTTACCAATGTAGCAATTGTTGCTATTAACTTGATTTATTTAATGAAAGCTAGAAAAGAGGCTTAGATAATTTGATACTTATCCTTGAATGAATCCCAATTCCAAATGAAATTATTCATTGCTTCGTCTAACCTTTTTAAAAGCATAGGGTTTGGGCTCTTCATATTTTTGAAGTACTCATCTTGGAAGTCATTCAGGTTGTATTTTCCATAGATACCCTTAGACATTGCATAATGCATGTTTTTGGATGGGTGATTTACCTTTGTTAAATAACACTGATAATCTTTAATGGCTTTTTCTAATTCTTCTTGATCGCATCCAAATACATTACTCAATTTAGAATAGATAAGGTTGGTAATTCTATCTTCTTTAGCATCTCTTAAGTGAGTAGGGATGTAAGATATATTTGCTGCAAAAACGATTAATGCAAATTGATCATCATCATTTACATGAAGATTAGGAGAAGTAGTAAATTCTGGAGCATCATTAATAATCCCTACGATTTCAGGAAAACCTTTATCAATTGTATTTAAAATAGAATTGATAAAGACATTGGCAACAACGTCTTCTTTTATTTTCTTTTTACCGAATATCTTAAACATAGATAAAACCTGTAGGTTGATACAAATCTAGGTGATTGAAAGGTGCGATTTTAAGCGATTGAAAATACCTTATTAACAAAGTTATTAACTAAAAAGGGAATAATGTTAATAACATTATTCCCTTTTTAGTTTTAAAAATAAAATGCTTTACCTTCTCAATTGGTTTTATCCGGGTAGGTTTTTAAAGCTTGTTTTAAACACTCAACAGCCTTGGTTAGAGAATCAATATTTAATACGTAAGCAAGTCTTACTTCGTCTTTCCCTAGACCTTTAGTAGCGTAAAAACCTCCGGCTGGAGCTAACATTACTGTTTGGTTTTCATATTCAAACTCTTCCAACAACCATTGGCAAAATTTTTCAGAATCTTTAACTGGTAGTTTGGCTACTGCATAAAATGCTCCACCAGGATTAGGACATACCACACCTTCAATGGCATTTAGGCCTTCAATAACAATATCTCTTCTCTTTACATACTCTGTTGTTACATCATCAAAATAACTTTGAGGAGTTTTTAAAGCTGCTTCAGCTGCAATTTGAGCTAAAGTAGGAGGGCTCAGTCTTGCTTGAGCATATTTTAAAGCTGTAGTTATAATTTCATTATTCTTAGAGATTAAAGCTCCTATTCTTGCGCCACACATGCTGTATCTTTTAGATACCGAGTCAATAACAACAACATTGTTTTCTAATCCATCTAATTCTAAAACAGAAGTATGTTTTTTACCGTCATAACTAAACTCTCTATAAACTTCGTCAGCAAATAAAAAGAGATTGTGTTTAAGTACAATTTCTTTAAGTGTTTCTAATTCTTCTTTAGAGTATAAATAACCTGTTGGGTTACCAGGATTGCAAATTAAAATTGCCTTTGTTTTTGGGGTAATTAATTTTTCAAAATCAGAGATAGGAGGTAAAGCAAACCCATTCTCAATGTTTGCAGTAACAGGTGTTACATTAACTCCACATGTTTTAGCAAAACCATTGTAGTTTGCATAAAATGGTTCTGGAATTATTACTTCATCACCTTGGTTTAAACAAGAGTTAAATGCAAACAATAATGCTTCAGACCCTCCAGTTGTTATTAGGATGTCTTCATAAGAAACTCCTAATTCAAAGGTGTTGTAATAATCAGCCAAGCCTCTTCTGTAAGATTCAAATCCAGCTGAATGACTATATTCTATAACAGTTCTGTCAATATTTTTAATTGCATTTAGAGCAACTTCTGGTGTTTCAATATCTGGTTGACCAATGTTTAAATGGTAAACCGTTTTTCCTTTCTTCTTTGCTGCTTCAGCATAAGGAACCAATTTTCTAATTGGTGATTCAGGCATTTCAAAACCTCTATTTGATAATTCTGGCATCGCTAAAAAAAAATAATTTTGGCGAAGTTAATAAAGAAGAATGAAATCACCTCTTCTTTTTGTTGGCTTTGTAAGCAGCTTTTCTTGCTTTACTAGCTTTTACCATTCCTTTAAAAGTAATTTTCTTTTCAATGGACTGAGAATCCATTGCATCAGAAGTGAAGTGGAGAGTTACATCTCTTTCTTGCCATCCAATTTTATCAGAAGTATCAAATTTTATTTTAATGGTATTTGTACTGTTTGGTAGGATGTCATTTTCTGGTAAAACTACTTCTGTACAGGAGCAATCTACTTTGGGTGGAGTAATTTTTAGATTAGATTTTCCGGTGTATGTAAAGTTGTAAGAAAGTGTTATTTGATGCCCTTCATCCACTTTCATAAATTTTTGACTAAGTTTTTTAAAACTTAATTCATCGGAGTTTTGTGCAAAAGAAAAGCTTGCTACTAATGAAAGTAGCAAGCTTAAATTGATTTTGAAAAGATAACTTTTCATTGTATCAATAACCTATCTTTATTAATGTGCAGCCGGAGACCCTACAGTTTCTTTAACTGGAGAAGTTTTCGGTGCAATAATTTTACCTTTAATTCTAACTACTTTAGTTGGAGTAGAAGCATTAGATGTAATTGTAACCGATTTGTTAATAGCACCTAATCTTTTCGTGTCATACTTAACTTTGATTACTGAACTTTCACCTGGCTTAATTGGTTCTTTTGGCCAAGTTGGAACTGTACATCCACAGCTACCTCTAGCGTTAGAAATGATTAACGGTTCTTTACCGTTGTTTGTAAATTTAAATTCTCTTACACCATCAGCGCCTTGATCTATAGTTCCGTAATCAACAACTTCTGATTCGAAAGTAATAGTAGGAGCATTAGGATTTTGAACTTCAACCTTAGCAGCAGGAGTAGCAGTAGTCTGTGCATTAGCACCAACCGCAACAAAAGCTAATAAGCCAAATGTAAATAATACTTTTTTCATGATTAATTAGTTTAATTTTCTATAACAGTACAAACATACTGATTAATTGTTGTTTCAATTTTCTGTTAACACTTCTTTAACAATACAAATTTGATGGATAGTTTACCAATATTGTACCAAATTATTTAGCCACTGGTTTTCCATTCTCTTGAACTAATGGAGTTGTTTGTGGACTGATCACTTTACCTTTTATTCTTAAGACAATAGAAGCTCTTTCTGCATTTGATATTAAGGTGACTGATTTGTTAATTATTCCTACACGTTCAGTAGCATATTTAACCTTTATAGATGAGCTTTGTCCTGGTTTAATAGGCTCTTTTGGCCAGGTAGGGATAGTGCATCCACAAGATTTCTTTGCTTCTGATATTATTAATGGAGCATTCCCAACATTCTTAAATTTAAACTCACGAATTCCATTAGCATGTTGTTCAATAGTTCCATAATCAATGATTTCTGTTTCAAATTCAATTTTTACTTGATTTAGATTTTCTATTGAAACTGGTTGAGCAGCTGCTAAAATTCCGATTAAAACGATATTAAGTGTTAAGATGATTTTTTTCATAATAGATTAGTTATTTGATTAATAAAGATCAAAGCTATTGCTGGAATTGTTAGAGAAATGTTAATTAACAAATCCTTAACTTCTCTATAACAGAGATTTAACAAAATAATTTTCTATACTATAAGTATTGATTCTTGCTTTACAAAAACTTATCTTTGCAAACTTATTTTAGTGAAACTCCTTTTTAAGGATTTCGCCTTTTGCGAAAGAAATGAAATGGTAAGTTGAACTAATCCCGTTGAAGAACGGGATCTAATTAAAATATTGAAATAACATGAATATCGATAGTAAATACAATCCTCAAACCATAGAGAATAAATGGTATGATTACTGGATGAAAAATGACTTTTTTAGTTCTAAACCAGATGAGAGAGAGGCATATACTATCGTCATTCCACCACCAAATGTAACAGGAGTGTTGCATATGGGACATATGTTAAATAATACTATTCAGGATGTTTTAATCCGTAGAGCAAGGATGATGGGATACAATGCTTGTTGGGTTCCTGGAACTGATCATGCATCTATTGCAACAGAATCTAAAGTTGTTAACCTTTTAAGAGAACAAGGTATAAGCAAGCATGATATCGGAAGAGAAAAGTTTCTTGAACATGCTTTTGAATGGAAAGATAAATACGGAGGGATAATATTAGAGCAGTTAAAAAGATTAGGAGCGAGTTGTGATTGGGATAGAACTCGATTTACTATGGAACCAAAATTATCGGATGCGGTAATTAAATCGTTTGTTGAGTTAAATAAGAAAGGGTATGTATACAAAGATTGGAAGATAGTAAATTGGGATCCAAAAGCTCAAACTACTTTATCTAATGAAGAAGTAATTCGAAAAGATGTTCAATCTAAATTATACCACATTAACTATAAGATTGTTGGTTCTGATGAGTTCTTAACAATTGCTACTACTCGTCCAGAGACGATAATGGGAGATGCAGCAATTTGTGTGCATCCAAAAGATGAACGATACTTTCATTTACATGGTAAAAAAGTAATTGTACCGATGGTAAATCGTGAAGTACCAATAATTGTAGATGATTATATTGATATAGAATTTGGTACAGGATGTTTAAAAGTAACACCAGCTCATGATACTAATGATTACGATATTGGTAAACGTCATGATTTAGAGATCATAGATACATTTAATGATGATGGAACAATAAGTGAAGCAGGTCAGGTTTTTGTTGGAGAAGATAGGTTTGTAGTTCGTAAGAAAGTTGCTAAGCTGTTAAAAGAAGAAGGTCTTTTAATCAAGGAGGAACAGATTACCAATAATGTTGGATATTCAGAGAGAAATCAAGATACTGTTGTGGAGCCTAAATTGTCTTTACAATGGTATGTGAAAATGGATGAAATTGTAAAGACTGCATTAGAAAATGTAATGAACGATAACATTCAATTTTTCCCTTCAAAATATAAGAATACTTATAAGCATTGGTTGGATAATATTAGAGAATGGCCAATTTCTCGTCAGTTATGGTGGGGGCAGCAAATACCTGCTTATTATTATAATGAAGCCAATGATTATGTAATAGCAGAATCTAAAGAAGAAGCATTAGAGTTGGCTAAAACAGCATCTGGAAATGTAGATTTACAACTTTCAGATTTAAGACAAGACGAAGATGTATTGGATACATGGTTTTCTTCATGGTTATGGCCAATTTCTGTTTTTGATGGATTTGGAGAAGATAAAACGGAACTGGATTATTATTACCCAACAAATGTATTGGTTACTGGTTGGGACATTATTTTCTTCTGGGTAGCACGTATGGTTTTTGCTGGTTACGAGTTTAAAAACGAGAAACCTTTTAACGATGTTTACTTTACTGGAATGGTAAGAGATAAGCAACGTAGAAAAATGAGTAAGTCCTTAGGAAACTCTCCTGATGCTTTAGGATTAATTGATCAATATGGTGCAGATAGTGTTCGTTTTGGAATGTTAAGCTGTGCTGCTGCTGGTAATGATTTATTGTTTGATGAATCTTTACTAGAACAAGGTAGTAAGTTTTCTACCAAGATTTGGAATGCCTTTAGATTGGTTAAAGGTTGGGAAGTTGATGAAAGTTTAGCGCAACCAGAGAGCGCAAAGATTGCTATTGAATGGTTTGAATCTAAAAAGAGTGAAACATTACTTTCTGTTAACGATAATTTTTCTAAATATAGATTGTCAGATTCATTAATGAGTACATATAAATTGATCTGGAATGATTTCTGTTCTTCTTACTTAGAATGTGTTAAGCCAGCTTATCAACAACCAATTGATGCAGCTACATTAAAAACTACCATTTCTTATTTTGAAGAATTATTAAAGATGTTACATCCTTTTATGCCATTTGTAACTGAAGAGTTATGGCAAAATATGGAAGACAGAAATGATGGTGATACGATTATGTTGTTAGACTTCCCAAAAGCTGGAGAAGTAAATGAAACATTATTAAAAGATTTTGATTACACGAACAATGTAATTTCTGAAATTAGAACATTACGTAAGTCTAAGAATATTCCTAATAAAGATCAGATAGCCTTAATGGTAAAGAAGAATGAAGCCGTTAACGAATCTATGGATACAATCATTTCTAAGCTGACTAATTTATCTGATTTAACTTACGTTGATGATAAAGTTGAAGGTGCTTTTTCATTTGTTGTTAAATCCAATGAATATTTTATTCCGATGGAAGGGAATGTAGATGTTGAAGCTGAGGTTGCTAAAATCAAAGCTGATTTAGAGTATACCCAGGGTTCTCTTAATATAGTTAACAAAAAGCTATCTAACGAGCGCTTTGTAGCTGGAGCACCAGAACAAGTTGTTGCTGCTGAACAAAAGAAAAAAGCTGATGCTGAGGCTAAAATTAAAGTTTTAGAGGAGCAGTTAGCAAGTTTGGTTTAATCGCATTTATTTTTACGTAAAATTAAGTTATATTAGGTCATTACTGTGGGCATAACTTATTAGTTCTGCTGTATTCTTAACCCCTAGTTTACTGATGATATTACTTCTGTGGCTTTCAATGGTTCTGTTGCTAATACCAAGTTCAATTCCCATTTCTTTGTTTTTATATCCTTTAGAAATCAAATCAAGTATTTGTAATTCTCTACTAGTTAGTTCTGTTTCATCTTTTTTATCATCATTTAAAAGTAAACTAACTAGCTTATCAGAAACATCATTGCTATAATACTTTTTGTCTTGACACACCGTTTTTATAGCTTCTATCAATACTTCAGGACTACTATCTTTTAAAAGGTATCCCGATGCTCCTGCTTCAATCATTTTCATGATATATGCTTCTTCGGAATGCATCGTAAGAGCTATAATTTTTTTGTCAGGGTATAAGGCTAAAATATTTTCAGTTGTTTTTACTCCATTCATTTTTGGCATAGAGATGTCCATTAAAATTACATCAATTCTTTTAGCTTTTTTCTTTAGATATTCAATTGCCTCTTCTCCATTGCTGCAGTCATTAATGACTTTTATATCACTATCGTCAGAATTAATAATTGTTGTTAATCCAGATCTTATTAATTCATGATCATCAATCAATAATACGTTTGTGTTTTTCATCTTCTTAATATTTTAAATGTACAATGTTGGAAATGCTATTTTAAATTCGGTTCCTTTATCAGTTATGCTATTTATTTCTAGTTTACCCTTAAAAGAGTCAACTCGAGTTTTAATGTTTTTTAACCCTTGACCTCTATTCTCTTTTATATCATCAATGTTAAAACCTATCCCATTATCTTTTAGGTTCAATATAATGTTATTTTTTTTGTTTTTTATATTTATGTTAACTTCAGTAGCTTCGCTATGTTTTATACTGTTATTCATGAATTCTTGAATAATTCTAAAAATAGAAATTTCTAAGGGATTTGTTAATTCAGGGAGCTCTTTATCATATTTAAATATGATTTTAAAATCTAAATTCGAAAAGGTAGATTTTAATTCTTGTATCGCTTTAATTAAACCATACTCTTGTAAAAAAAGTGGAAGTGTATCAAAACAAACTCTTCTTAACTCTCCTATAGAGTGATGTATTAATTGGGGTATAATATTTAATTCTTTTTTAATGTCATTATTTTTATTATAGTTGTTTTTGAGTCCTTCTATATGCAATTTTACTGCAACTAGAGATTGTCCAATACCATCATGTAAATCTCTTGCTATTCGTTTTCTTTCGTCTTCTTGTGTTTCAATGATTTTTTTGAGTAATAACTGATTCATTTGAGTTCGTTCAGTTATATCTTTAATGATAGCTTGATAACTAACTATTCTACCATAGCTATTGGTGACAGCATTACCTGAAATTAAACATATTCTTTTATCATTATCTTTTACTGTAATTTCACATTCATAATCTTTAAGTACTCCCTTTTCCTTTATTATATTAATAATATGTTTGGTTTCTTTTTTATCTTGTATTAATGAGTTTAATGAAGAAAAATTTAAATCTTCCTCTTTATCATTTAGTAATAACAGCGTTGCTTTATTGTAATCAATAATTCTTCCTTTATCATCAAAAATTACAATAGGGTCAGTAGACTTGGAAAAGATTGTCCTATATTTAAGATCTAGTTTGTTGTTTTGTTCTTTAAGGTGGTATAAATGATAAGCATTCTCTATAGTTAGTTTTAATTCATAATCATTCCATGGTTTTGTAATGTAACGATAAACATGACCTCTGTTTATCGAATCAATAACAGCATTAATGTCACTATAGGCAGTTAAAAGAATTCGAATAGGGTTAGGGTATAAATCCAATATTGATTCAAAAAAGTCTACTCCAGTTTTATTAGGCATGATTTGATCAGCTATTACAACTTCTATAGGGATGTTTTTTAATATTTCCATGCCTTCGTCAGCAGACCTTGCTAGATAAATAGCAAACTGTCTTCTAAAAGATGCTTTAAATGCATTTAAATTAGAAACTTCATCATCTATGTATAGTACTTTTACTTTATCCATGCTTTATTATCGGAATTTTAACCGTTATCTCTGTTCCAGCTTTTTCATTTGATGTTACTTCAATGCCTCCATTGTGTGCTTCTATTATACTGTATACAATAGAAAGACCTAAACCAGTTCCTTTTCCTACTTTTTTGGTAGTAAAAAAAGGTTCAAATAATTTCTCTTTAATTTCATTATTAAAACCTATACCGTTATCTTTTATGGTAATAAAAAGATACTCATTGTTAGCTGTGGTAGAAATATTAATGATACCTTCTTTGTTGTCAGTTTCTTTAGAGTGAATTGCATCAATAGAGTTATCAATTAAATTCATTAGTAATTGATTGAGCTTTCCAGGATAGCATTCGGTAGTAGGTATTTCTCCTAATTCTTTTTTAACTTTTATACCATTGAGTTTGTTTTTAATTAGAATTAAAGTCGATTCAACACCTTCATTTATATTTGCCTCTTTTAATTCTCCTTCATCAAGTCTAGAGAAATTTCTTAAACCACTAACTATTTCGGTAGTACGTTTGGCTCCATCTTCAATACCATCTACAATGGAAGTTAATTCAGTTTTTAAATAATCATAATCTAATTCTTCTTTGAGTTGATTGATTTCATTAAGTTTTTCTTTAACATTTTCAGCATCTGTTATCTCTTCATATTTATTCATGATGGAATTAAGATCATCAATGTCTTGACGAAGTGGTGTAATATTGGAAGAAACAAAGTTGATTGGATTGTTAATTTCATGAGCAATCCCAGCAGTAAGTTGACCGAGCGATGACATTTTTTCGGCATCTACTAATTTGGATTGGGTTTGTTTTAAATCGCCTAAGGTTTTATTTAATTCTAAAGTTCTTTCTTCAACTTTTTCTTCTAGTATAACATTTTGTTCTCGTATTATTTTTTCATTTTCTTTTAGTGCTAATACTACTTCTTCTTGAGCAGTTTCTTTTTCTGATCTAAAGATGTTTATTCTATTTGCTAGCGCAAAAGATAGAAGGACCATTTCTAATGCAGATGCAGTTTGCATGGAATAGTTAGTTACATTGTTGTAAGGTAGAATTCCAAAATCTTTTAATAAAAAGATAATAGCACCTATTAACAATATTGACATAGATAAAGCAATAAAACTTGCTTGCTTATAGCCTTTAAATAAAAAATAATAAGAGACGATTAAAATGTAAAATGAAAATAATGTAGTAGCCATTTGCATTAAACTAAATCCAATATGATTCTTGCCTAAAATAATAAGAGTTAAGCTAGCTGAAAACAATATTGTTAGTAGACTTAAACCGTAATTTAATTTTTTTGCATTAAATTTTGTTTCTAAAAAAGATTTTGTAAATAGTACAACAGATATTCCAGCAATTGAGGCATAAATAGTGAGTATGCTCCCATCTATATTTATAGTAGGGAAAAAATAACTCAGACTGTACCCCTGTATACCCATATGGGTGAGACCGGTAGAAATAACATAAAGAACATAGTATAAATAACTTTTGTCTCTTACAGAGAAAAAAACAAATAGATTGTAAAAAAACATAATGAGTATAATACCGATGTATATTCCATTAATGATGTTTTTTGTGCTGACACTACTCCAAAATGATTGATTGGTTTTAATAGAGATAGGAAGTAAAATTTGTTCGGTATTCTTTATTTTTAAATAATAGGTTTTAGTTTCATTTTTTAGTAGACTTAAATTAAAAACATAAGCAGGCGTATTAAAATCTCTTTTTTCAAGAAATGTTTCTGTTAGATAAATGCTTACATATTCATTGTTAGAGTCTGGATAGAAAAATTCAACTTCATCCAACATAGGGTATTCTATATCCAGTAGAAAAGAAGTGATGGAACTTTTGTTTTGAACATTAATTTTTAACCAAACAGCATCAGTTGTTAGGCCAAGGTTGGGTATTAGTGCTTGGTTTGTATTGAAACTATCTTTTTCGATAATTTCATCGAAACTTAGATTGTCACTATCTTGGTAGATTAAAATGTGTTTACCTATTGTTTTTTCCTCAAGATTATTATCAAGAACTAACAATATGTTTTCTTGAGAAGTTGTTGCTTTGGAGATTGAAGCAACTGTTAGGATTAAAATAAGAGTGAATAAGTATTTCATTGTTTGTTTATTTTGTAGAGGCAAAAACAATTAAATCAATTGAGCAATAAAAACAATTTGATTTGTCCAATTCGTGTAGACTATTACTGAACTTATTTGTTTCATCCTTAGTTAAAAGGCTTTTGTTCTCCATTTCATTTATTAATTCCTCTATTTTAAATAGTCCATTGGCCTCATTTAAAGAATAAAGTGTGATGGGAAATACTTTTACATTTATGTTTTTGAATTTTTGATTGTTTAGGTAGTTTAGGGTATTTCTAGAAGCTAATCCATTTTTTATTTTATCCTCAACTAAGTATTTTTTAATCTTATTTTCAATATTAATGTGTTCGGTATAAAATGTAATGCCATGCCAATCAGTTTCTACAATTACAAACGGACTGTTTTCTTTTAAAACACGGTAAACTTCTTTAAGTACATCTTCAGGGTTTGAAAGGTGTTGGATTATTCTTTCCGCCCTTAAGCCATTAATAGAATTACTATCAAAAGGAATATCGTGTGCTTCAGAATGAATAAAACTAACATTAGATGCTGTTGTATTTTTTTTAGCTATGTCAATTAAAGTGGTATCATGATCTATTCCTATGATCTTTGTGTTAGAATATGATTTAGCCATTGTGTGTACATCTATTCCATTGCCACACCCGAGGTCTATTATATTACCTTCTATATCTTTTTTAATAAAACTATAAGAATATTCTTTTATAGTTTTTAATACTCTTCCAGAATTTTTTAGGTAATCCGAGTCGTAATGTTTTTCCATTTGTATTCTGTTCTTTTTTATATTTCGATACTATCTTCGTGTGGCATCATTAAGTTGTACTCTACTTCAATTAATCCTTTAGGTCCATTTTCTGTTTTCTTTTGAACAGGGTTCTTTCGAAGATCGAAAATGTTTTCTCTTTCAATGGGTTGAGCAGTTGTTAAATTTTTAATATCATTTGCTACGTAAACTGAAGCAATAAGATCTGGAGTTGGATAGATGAAGCCGCCATTATTTCCTAATGATTTTTCTGCTTTAAATCCTACGTTTTTAACCATTTGAACTGTCCATGGAGCACATAATGTGAAAATAGAATCTAATTTAAGGTTGTCTGCTAAAAAAATAGCAGCTTTTGCTACTCCTACTCGCATTAATAAAACACTTAAGCCTGTTCCAGACATTTCTCTCATGTTCCACATTCCACACATTTCACCAGTTTTATAATTCTCATGTTTACTGACTAATGTGAATATTTTAGGATCCAATTCACCAAGAGCTTCTTCAATAGGCAATAAAAAATTGTTGTTTTTTAAATGAAACCTAGCTCCCCCGTAAATTTCATCTCCTGAGGGGTTTTCTACCATAATGATATAGACATCAGAATCATCAAACCAAGTTGTATTAGATGAAGTTACTTTTTTAATGTTGTAACTTTTTAATACATCTGCATGACCTTGGGCAAACCTTTTACAAGCATCTAAGTTGTTAGTAGCTTTATAGATTCGAATTCTTATTTCTTGAGAATTATCCAACTTTTATAACTTTATTTAGTGATTTTTTTCAAAGATTTAATATTAGAATAACTACTAATACAAAGATTCAAACCTAAACACCTTTTACATATTAAATTTCACAAAATTATTGCATGTAATATTACAAAAAAAATGAGCGAAACAAATAAGTAATAATACATGTTTATTAGTAGGTGCTTACACGTATTTATTATTCGTTATGAAGAAGAGATAATCCTTTTCTTTATTTTTATCAAGTACATCTGTATGCAAAATAATGATATATTTGATTGGATGTAATTTAAATGATTTATTGGGAATAATGGAAAAAGTAAATATACTATATGTTGATGATGAAAAGTCTAATTTAATGGCTTTTAAAGCTTCTTACAGAAGGGAGTTCAATATTTTTATCGCAGAATCTCCATCTGAAGGAAAAGAGGTTTTACTTAATAATCCGATAGAAATTATTTTAACGGATCAACGAATGCCAGAAATGACAGGAGTAGAATTTTTGGAGTCAGTAATAAAAACACATCCAGAACCAATTCGCATATTAGTAACAGGTTATTCTGATATTGATGCTGTAATTGCAGCTGTGAATAAGGGAAGTATTTATAAATACATTTCTAAACCTTGGGATAATAATTTCATGAAGATGGTTCTTAATCAAGCGCATGAGGTTTTCAGTTTAAGACAAGAAAATAAAATTCTAACTGAACAGCTTATCCAGTCAAATAAACAATTAGAGTTTATGCTGCGTCAAAAACTAATTTCTTAGTTAGAGTAGTACAGGGTTTATACAGCAGTTAATTGTAAGGTGCTGAGGTTTTTGTAAATTCCATTTTCCAATTGAATCAATTCAGCATGTGTTCCTGTTTCTTTGATTCTTCCGTTATCTAAAACAATAATATTATCTGCATTTTTAATGGTAGATAATCGATGAGCAATTACCAAAGAAGTTCTTCCTTTCATTAGTCTATCTAATGCATCTTGCACCAATCTTTCGCTTTCAGAATCTAAAGCAGATGTTGCTTCATCCAAAACTAATATTGAAGGGTTTTTTAAAATTGCTCTTGCAATGGCAATACGTTGTTTTTGTCCTCCAGACAATTGAATTCCTCTATCACCAACTAAAGTGTTGAATTTTTCTGGGAAGCTTTCTATAAATTCTAATGCGTTGGCTTGTTTAGCAGCTTCAAAAATTTCTTCTTCAGTAGCTCCAGGTTTTCCGTACTCAATATTTTCTTTAATGCTCCCTCCAAATAACATAACCTCTTGAGGAACCATTGCCATTTCATTTCTTATTTCAGAAAGGTGATATTCAGCAATATCCTTACCATCAATTGTTATTGAGCCTTTTTCTGGTTTGTAGAAACGATACAATAAACCTGCTATAGTACTCTTTCCTGCTCCAGAAGGACCAACAAACGCTATTTGTTTTCCAGACTCTACATTAAACGATACATCTTTAATCACTTCTATATCTCTACGAGAAGGGTAGGAGAATTTAATATTATTGAAAGCAATGTTTCCTTTGATTGAGATTCTGTTGGCTTCTTTTAAAGAAATCTCTTCAGTATTTTCTTCTAAAATATCCATTAAGTGTTCTGTTGCACCAATTGATTTTTGAAGTTTAGCAAATAACTCTGCAGAGCCGCCTAAAGAAACCCCTAATAATGCAGAATAAATAGCAAATTGTAATAATCCACCAATAGTAATTTCTCCTACTTGAACCATATGCAATCCATACCAAATAATGGAAACAATAGCTGCTCCGGCAGCAAACATAATTGTACCAATAAATGCACCTCTCCATTTGGCATTTTTAATGGAAGTGTTTACAGAACTGTCAATACTTTTTCTGTATCTAGCTATCTCAAAAAACTCATTGGCATAAGCTTTTACACTTGCTATTCCGTGTAAAGTCTCATCAACAACTCCATTGGCTTCTGCTATATCATCTTGAGCATCCTTAGATAACTTTTTAATGTATTTGCCAAAGAAAATCCCAATTAAAGCAACAACAGGAATTACCGAAATCATAAAAACGGTTAATCTCGGAGATATAAATAACAGGAAGAATAATGCTACAGGGATCGTGATGACCTGACGAATAATCTCTGCAATAGTAGTTGAAAATGTTTCTTCTAATAAAGCAATATCTGTTGTAATTCTACTGCTTAATTCTCCAACCCTTTTGCTAGAGAAAAAACTCATAGGTGAAGAGATTAAGTGTTTGTAAGTTTCGGTTCTTAATAATGCTAAAGATTTTTGAGTAACAATTCCAAAGAGATATATTCTAAAGAAAGACATAATTGCAATGATCAAGAAAATGCTAATTAAGATAATCGTTGTTTCATTAACAGTTGTTCCATCAGCAGAATTCGCAGAATCGATTAAATCTCCCAAAACTTTTGGGAAAGCCATCATAACAACACTCGAAATAATTAAAACTAACATTCCGAAAGTGAACGTAATCTTAAAAGGTTTTACAAACCTGAAAACCCGCATTGCTTTTTTCATAGATTCCTTAGAAATCTTTTCTCTTTTTTTTCTAGCCACAATTATTCTTTTTTGTTTTTATCTTGAAAATCTAAAGATTTCATTCCTAATTTATTCAGAATCTTTTTTGCAGTAATTTTTAAAGGTTCTTTAATTCCTGTACCTATTTTTTTAGCTACAGAATCATCAGGCCTTGATACAAAACGAGAATCACTATAATTAAACCCTTCACCTATTTCCGTAAAGTAGTAAGTGTAAAAAGATTTTCTTGTTTCTCCTTCTGGAATAGAAATTTTCCCATAGCCATGAGGAGAGTTTTCATCCGTTAAGAAAATTACTGCTCTATTAAAATCACACGAAACTTTCGCCTCACATTTTGTCATTTCTTTATCCCAAAGCTCAAGATCTCCTCCATATTCTGGTTTCCATTCTTTGTTTAAGTAGATCAACAAGTTTATTCTTCTCCAAAGGTTTTCTTTGGTGTTGTAGTTTACATCAATATGAACATCAACATAACTTCCGTTAGTACCTTGGTGTACTCCAGAACCCATTGCATCATCAGTTGTTACTAAACCTTTAATTCCAGTAATGGTTTCCATAAACTGATACATTTCCTTAGAACCAACCACTTTTTTTAAATCGGAGAAGCTTGGATGAAAACGATCAAAATGATAATCTTCTGATTTATTTTCATTTAAACTTTTACGTTTAACATTTAAGGTATCAATCTTCGGAAAATTCTCATAAAGAGTTGTTGCCAACTCTTCTGTTAAGAAGTTTGGTAACTCTAAATAATTACAAGGTTTCGCATTTTCAAAATCAACTTTTAATTGCTCAATCTTCGTTGATTCTAAATATATTGGATTGATAATTCCTTTCATAGTTCTGGTAATATCTTTGTAAGATAACAAGAACAAAGGTAAGTATTTATGATGTATATCAATTTTAGGAGTAACTTTTAAAAGTTAATATATCTAAAATAGAATAATGAAATACATTATTCTAAAATGAAGACCCTATATTTTTTATGAGGAAAGAGCTACTTTAAAAGAAATTAACAAATCCGAAGTGAATCTTTGCTGAGCTAAATTTTATTGGGTTATCGAATTGTTTTCCTAGAGCATAACTAATAGAAAATATTCCTGCTTTTGTTTCAAAACTCATTCCTGCTCCAAATCCAAAAGGTCTATCAGCTATAAATTCTTCAATACCATCATTTTCATAATAAGCGCCATCAAAAAATAAGTATAGATAAGAGTTTTGTTCTAGAATGAGCCTGTATTCTATAGTTTCAATGGAGTAGAATGATGCGAAGATAGATTCCTCATCAAATCCTCTTAAAGTTAATAGGCCACCAATTCTTAAAAGCTCGTTTTCAAAAAGATTTTCATTAAAAGTGTAGCTGTTTTTGGACCCTAATTTTATAATACTTCTTTTAGAAAGTGGAAAGTAGTAGTTAACATCCAATTGAGCATTGTATAAGGTGCTTTTTAGGTCTAAGTTTTCATATAACTTCTCATCTATTTGAGGATTTTGTTTAATTGTTTTATTTCCCAAAGAGCCACTAACTTTTACTTGATAACCTTTTCTAGGGTTTAATAGGTAATCAAGATTGGCATTATAAGATTCTATCCCATATAATTGAGAAGAAACATCGGCATAAGATGGCAGAACAGTAAGTGCTTCGAATCCTGTTTGTGATAAAATGCTTGATGATTTATTATGGAAAAATGTTTTAAAGTAGTTGTTTCCTTTTAATATGTATCTAATTCCAATGTTATGACCAACATCAATAAAGGTGGTATCTTTTTTATAGAGTTTAAATTTGTAATCTAATCCTAAAGGGGTATTTGCAATGAAGGGGTACATCACATTAAATTTTAAATCCTGTGTATTTTCTTGAATTGCACGCCAGTTAAATTCAATTTTTTCGCCATTATGAAAGGAGTTAATTAAGTTTAATTTAACATCTCCAGTTAATCTTAATTTTCCAGTTTCTTCATCTGGGAGTAGACCTAAAACTCCATCGAATCTACTTGCCTGTTTCTTTTTGAGGTAAAGAATTATATTGGATTTATCTTCAGTGAAAACAACTTTCCATTTTTTTTCTTCGGTAACAAATGGGAGTTCTTTAATTCGAGAGCTTATTTTTCGAATAGATTCTTCATTGTAAAAGTCACCTTCTTTAATTTTTATATAATTTTTGATGTATTGACTAGAGATAGTTGCATCCCCTTTAATAATTACACTATCTATCTTGTATAATGTATTTTTTTTAATGAATAATTGTGCAGAAAATTTATTTTCTTCGACTACAACACTATCTAATTTTATAGAGGCAAATGGATATCCATTGTTTTCATAGTACAGAATAATTTTCGTGAAAAAATTTTGAATTTGCTTTTCATTAAAAGGTTTGTTGTTGAATAATTTATCTCTAAAACCGATTTTACTTAGAATTTCTTCATCAATGTTTTGATTGGTTAAGGTAGTCCATTTGTAAATTCTTCCCAGGTGTAAGTATATATGGTGTAAAGTAGAGTCTATAACTATACTATCAGTAGTAGCAGATAGAAAGCCTTTTTTTTGAAGTTGATTTAGTGCAGTTGTAATTTCTTTTTTGAGGTTAGGTAGAGAACTTGTTTTGTTATAGTCTAATAATTTAGAAGTCTTAATGGTGGTATCATTAAAAGATATTTTCAGCTCAATTTTTTGAGCATCAATTTTCAGGAATGAAAAGAGGACAATGATAAGTATGTAATGTTTTAACTTCAAACTATTAAGATACGATAATAAAGAACTATTATTTTATTTCCCAATCAATTTCACTTTTACCTAGTCTTTTTAATAGTTTATTGGTTTTTGAGAAATGTTGATTTCCAAACCAGAACCCTCTATTTGCACTTAAAGGAGATGGGTGTCCTGATGTTAAAATATGATGTTTTGAAGCATCAATTTTAGCTCCTTTTTTCTTTGCAAAACCTCCCCAGAGTAAAAATACAATGTCGTTTCTTTTTTCTGATAATTGTTTAATAACGCTATCAGTAAATTTTTGCCACCCTATTTTTTGGTGAGAATTTGCTTCAGCTTGTCTAACTGTTAAACTGGCATTTAACAGCAAAACACCTTGTTTGGCCCAAGGGGTTAGATCTCCGCTTTTTGGATAAGGAATAGTTAAATCTGATTCAAGTTCTTTATAAATATTAATTAAAGAAGGAGGGTGCGTGTTTCCATCTAAAACAGAGAAACTGAGCCCATGAGCTTGGTTAACTCCATGGTAGGGGTCTTGACCAATAATAACTACTTTAACCTCATTAAAGGGTGTTTGGTTAAAAGCATTGAATATTAAATTATTCGGTGGATATATAATGTTTTTTTTGTTTTTCTCTTGTAAAATAAACTGTTTTATTTCTTTAAAATAGAGGCTATTAAGTTCTTCTTTTAGCGTTATTCCCCAGCTTTTTTCTATTTGAAAGTCTATATTTTTTTCTAACATTTGGATTCTTTATATAACAAAGGAATACAATTTACGTTTTACCTAAAGCATTAACAACTTTTTTTAATCAATTTAATTGATAATTACCTAATTATCATTAGATTTGCAAGAGATATCTATTCACATTATAAGGAAACAGGGATGAGAAAATTAATGATTACAGCTTCAGCACTTTTTTTAGTAGCTATTTTATATTCTTCATGTAAAAGTCATGAAACATGTCCTGCTTATGGATCTGTTGAAATAGAAAACGCTGAAAAACTTCCTGCATAAGTTTTGAATTGGATTAACATTAAATCTGAGTCAGATTTAGATCGTATAATCGAACAATCATTTCAGGGTAGCGGTATAGTTGTTTTTAAGCACAGTACTCGCTGTTCTATAAGTTCTATGGCTAAAAATAGACTTGAATCATCTTGGGATTTAGAAGGTGATTTGCCTGCTTATCATTTGGATTTAATTCAATTTAGAAATATTTCAGATCTAATTGCTGAGAAGTTTAATGTACGTCATGAATCTCCACAGTTACTATTAATTAAAGATGGTGAATGTGTTTATAATGAAAGTCATATGTCTATTTCTGTAGAGAATATCCACTTAGAGCTTAAGGCATAATTATCTGTTAAATTCGTATTTTATTTCCTTGTTTTTTTATCTGTATTTTTGTTAAGGAATGAAGAATTTTCTTATCATATTAATAATTGTTATTGGTGCTCAAACGATGAGTGCTCAGGGTACAGTTTTTGAAGAAAAGAGAACCATTTATAAAAGAGAACAATCTTTTGGATTAGTTCTTCATACTAGAGGATGGGGAATTACTTACCGATATGGGCAATATACATCAGGATTTTCAAGAAGAACATATGAGGCTGAATTAGTTGGCATGAAACACCCTAAGCATGAAAAAAGTTTTAGTTCTGCTTTCGATAATTCTAATGGATACGTTTATGGTCAATTAAACTCTGTTATCTTGTTGAGGTTGAGTGTTGGTAATCATAAAACGTTTATAAGTAAGCAAAGTGTTAGAGGGATAGCCATTTCATCTATTGTTAATGCTGGATTGTCTTTAGCTTATGCTAAACCGGTATACCTAGAAGTGATTAAAGTTGATTCTGTTGATTTAGAATTGACAAGCGAGATAGAAAGATACGATCCAGATATCCATACACAAGGAAATATTATTGGCAAGGCATCTTTGTTTCAAGGGTTGTTTAACGGAAGGTTTTATCCTGGAGCTTTTTTGAAAGCAGGGTTGAATTTTGAATCTTCTAGGCAAGCAAGCAAAATTAATGCATTAGAAGTAGGTGGGGTACTTGATCTTTATTTTCAAAAAATACCAATGATGGCAAATGATTTTAATGAAATGTATTTTTTTAATCTTTATGTTTCACTTACCTTTGGCTCGAAAAAAACAGACTAATTTTGGAAAACACAGTAACAGAAAGAAAATTCGCTAAAAAGCCATCATGGTTAAAGGTTAAATTACCTACAGGAGAAGAATATACTAAGGTTAGGCAGATTGTTTCAGAACATAAATTGCATACGATTTGTTCTAGTGGAAATTGTCCTAATATGGGGGAGTGTTGGGGAGCAGGAACAGCTACTTTTATGATTTTAGGTAATATTTGTACACGATCTTGTGGATTTTGTGCTGTTAAAACAGGAAGACCATTGCCTGCAGATCTTGAAGAACCAATGCGTGTTGCTAATTCTGTTAAATTAATGAAGGTAAAACACTGCGTTATTACTTCAGTAGATAGAGATGATTTAAAGGATGGTGGTTCTATTATTTGGGAAGAAACAGTTAAAGCTGTTAGGGAATTGAGTCCAACCACTACTTTAGAAACTTTAGTTCCTGACTTTAAGGGTGATTGGGATAATTTACAACGAATAATAGATGTAGCTCCAGAAATTGTGTCGCATAATTTAGAGACCGTTCGTAGATTGACAAAACAAGTTCGAATTCAAGCTAAATATGATAGAAGTTTAGAAGCATTAAAACGTCTAAAAGAAGGGGGGATGAAAACTAAGTCTGGTATTATGCTTGGTTTAGGTGAGACAGAAGATGAGGTGATTGAATCTATGAAGGATTTAAGAAGTGTTGGATGTGACGTATTAACTCTAGGACAATATTTGCAACCAACATTGAAACATTTACCTGTAATCGAATTTATTAAGCCTGAACAATTTGCTAAATACAAGGAAATAGGGTTGGATTTAGGATTTCGTTTTGTAGAGAGTGGTCCTTTGGTTCGTTCTTCTTATCATGCAGAAAAACATCTTTTTTAGATTACCGTAAAAAAAGCTTCACCTTCCTGAATAACTCGAAAATGTACCGTTTCTTAAATCTGTTTTGGTTCTAATCCGATTATTTAATAATTTTAGTGTCGAAATGGGATCTTTTTTTTGGTAGGTATTAAATTATACCTATCTTGTAAGCCGTTTCAAAAACACACTAATTAAAAAACATTACATAATGAATATTAAGACAATTATTGTTGGGTCTTTAGCCTTAGGATTAGCTATCGGAGGAACATTTTTAAACATGATTTCTCAAGATAAACAAGCTGTTTATACACCTCGAACTATTTATAATGGTGGAGTAACTGGTAATGCAGGATATGCTGAATATATGCATATGCTTAAAGCTGATCCAGCAACAGGTGAAATTGATTACAACTTGGTTAATCAAGTAAGAAATCAAATTAAGCAAATGAGCCAACAAAATAGCTTTAATAAAGCTTCTTTAGGATTGACTTGGATTCATAAAGGACCGGATAATGTTGGGGGTAGAACTCGAGCAGTTTTAGTTGATAAATTTAATTCTAATATTATTTATGCTGGAAGTGTAACAGGAGGATTATTTGTTTCTACTGATGGTGCTGCTACATGGAACCCAGTTTCTGGTCAAGAAGGTACAGCAGGAGAAAATTTATCAGTTTCGTGTCTTACACAAACGGATAATGGGAGAGTATTTTTTGGAACAGGAAGTTCATTTGAAAGTTCTGGAGGAAATGGAGGTTCTGGAGCACTTGGAAATGGGGTTTATGAATATGTTTCTGCTGAGGATACGATTATTCCTGTAATTGTAAATTCAACTGCAGTGCCTAATAACAGTTCAGGTTCAGATTGGGCATATACAAATGCTATCGAATCTTTTGGAAATAGATTGTATTTGGGAACTAGAAAAGGATTTGTATGGGCAGACCTAGTAGGAAGTTCTTATCCTTCAACTATTGGTGCATGGACTAATCCTCTTGAGGTTATACCTGGTTTAGCTGAAACTGGTCCAGTTCATGATATTGATGTAGCAACTGATGGTTCTCTTTTAGTATGTTTTGGAGGGAAAGCTTATATTTCTGATCAAAGCGATGGATTAGGAGATTTTACTAGACATACATTGCCTGGTTCAAGATTATCAGGAGCAACAGCTCCATCTAACTCTGATGTGATGTATGTTGTAGGTTCTTCATCTTCAGGAACAATGGCTGGGTTGAGTATTACTACAGATAAAGGTGCAACATGGAAAGAGTTGGTGCCATCGGGTTCTGCCGGAGTAGATCCGTTTAGAAGAAGTGCAACAGAAACATCTGGACAAGGAGGTTATGATGATGCTATTGGAGTAGATCCTTCTGATTGGGGGCACGTAATTGTTGGTGGTATTCGTTTATTTGAAGGAAGATATACAAATCTTTCTAGTCCTCAGGGGAGTTGGTTACTTGCAGCAAGCCTTTTTTCAGTACACGCAGATGTGCATGCTGTTGAGTTTGCAGATGCTAATACTATATATATAGGTTCTGATGGAGGAGTTACAAAATCTTCTGATGCTGGAAATTCATGGCAAGAAAGAAACTATGGTTATAACGTAACTTCATTTTATGATGTTGCAACAGCTGCAAATGGATGGATCGTTGGAGGATCTCAAGATAACGGAGATGTAATGATTACAGATGGAGCTTTTGGTGGTACACCAATTTCAGGAGTTACACTAACACCTACAGATGGACAAATTTCTGGAGATGGATTTGATGTAGCTTTTTCTAATCAAGGAGCAGGAATTGTATATGCAACATCTCAAAATGGAGGTTTATGGAGAGCAACTGCTTCTGCTTCAGGAGGTGGATTCTTTGATGCAGATTTACAAAATGTTATTACAAATGTTGGAGTTCCATTTCATACCGTTATAGAAAATTGGGAAAACAGTGATGACTTTACAAGTATCGATTCTGTAAAAATTATGTTCACAGATTCTACACCTACACTTGTTGGAATAGGAGATACTGTTTATGCAGGAGATACTTTATTTATGAATGATACTATCAGATACTCTAGTTTATCTAATGGAACCGAATTACAATATATAGTTCCTGCTAATATTATTTTAAATACTCCTGGAGATTCATTAATACTACAAGATCCAATTCAAAATAGATTTGCAATGGCTACAAATGCAGGTGTTTACGTTACTAGAGATGCTGCAAGATTAAATGCTATAAGTACAGAGTGGTATAGAGTATCTACGTTAACAGGAGTTAATTGTTTAGAATTTTCTGCTGATGGTAATCATTTATTTATCGGAAGAACTTCTGGGGTTAGAAGAATAAGCGGTCTTAATACTGCTAATGATTCTTTAGGATTAGATATCAGAGCTGGAGGAACTTTTGTTCTAACTACAGGTACTGGTTCAGGAACTTCAGGTCAAGTTACTGGTATTTCTGCTGATCCTAATAATGTTGATAACATAATCGTTACAACTGGTGGATATACAACAAACAATCACGTTTACAGATGTACGGATGCTACAACTGGTTTATCAATGACTTCTATTCAGGGACCAGCATCACCATCAGCAACAGGTTATTTACCTTATATGCCAGTTTATGATGCGGTAATTGATTATACAGATAATGATAAAGTAATTATTGGTACTGAATGGGGAGTTTGGTCTACAGATAATGCTTTTTCTGCGGCATTTGGTTCATTAGTACAGTGGACAGACGCAAGTGGAAATGGAATGACTCATGTTCCAGTTCACGGTGTTGTTCAACAACATTTAAAATCATGGCAAGCTCCTGCAAATTCTGGAGTTGTTTATTTAGGAACACATGGTAGAGGATTCTACGAAGCTAGAGAATTAATGGTTACTTCAGTTCAAGGAAATGATGATGTTATTGAAGATAAAGATGATAGCTTTGTTTCTAACTTAAGTGTTTATCCGAATCCATTAAATAATATTGGAAATCTTTCTTTTGATTTGAAAGAAAATTCAGAAACAACAGTTAAGATATTTAACTTAACAGGATCTTTAGTTAAAACGATTCAATTAGGAAATCAAGCTAAAGGAAATAATACAGTTCAATTTGATGCTTCTGCATTAAGTGTTGGATCTTACATTATTTCATTAGAATCTGGATCTGAAAGAAGTATTGCTAAATTTATTGTAACAAGATAATTTGTTGCCTCAAACTTTTAAGTAAGAAAAAGTCCTGATTAATTATCAGGACTTTTTTTATGGATTAAAATGAGTAAAGAATATCAACATATATTTTTTGATTTAGACAGAACACTTTGGCATTTTGATGAAAATTCAAAAAAAGTATTGAATGATATTTATATCAAATTTAATTTAAGTGAGGTTGTAGACTCGCCAGAAGAGTTTATTTGTAAATATCAGGAGATCAATGAAGCTTTATGGAAGCTCTATAGAGAAGGTAGAATAAATAAAGAAGAATTACGTGGGAAACGATTTTATGATACTTTGAAGCACTTTAATAAAGGAAATGTAGAGGTGGCTGAAGAGATTGGATCTTATTACATTAAACATTCACCAAGACAAACGTTATTGTTTCCATATGCAATAGAAGTATTGGATTATCTTTTTAAAAAGTATAAGCTTCATATTATTACAAATGGATTTGAAGAAGTACAGTATATTAAATTAAAAGAATCTGGATTAGAAGATTACTTTAACGTGATTATATTGTCAGAGAAAGTAGGAGTAAAGAAACCTCATCCTTATATCTTTAAAAAAGCATTTTCTTTATCAGGTGCTAAAGCTGTAAACTCTATAATGATTGGAGATGATTGGTATGCGGATATTTATGGGGCTCAGAGAGTTAAAATGGATAGTGTTTATTTTAATCCTAACAAAACTGAACATGAAAATTTAGTTCAGTATGAAATTAACTGTTTGAGTGAACTGTATAATATATTGTAAAAAAAAAGAGTTCTGAAATTCAGAACTCTTTTTTACTAAATCAATAAATAATTGATTTTATTCTTTTTTAGCCTTTTCTTTTGAACAAGACTTCTTGTCTTTAGAACAACAAGCTTTCTTTGCACCAGCTTTATCTTTAGAACAAGAAGCTTTTTTGTCTTTAGAACAACAAGCTTTTTTGTCTTTAGAACAACAAGCTTTTTTATCGCCTTTTTTTGCTGTACATTCTTTCTTTTTACATCCTTTTTTATCACACTTTTTGTCATCTTCACAAAATTCTGTATCAAAAGTTGATGTTACAATAGCTTCAGTAGCATAACTTGATGTTGCTATAAATCCAATAAGTGCGAATGCTAATAATAATTTTTTCATAATTGTAGTTTTAAAAATGGTTAACTGGTTACCAAATTAAGAATAATTGAGTAATACTTTTGTTAAGGAGTGTTAAAATTTTGCTATCGTAGTTATGCCACCTTTTACTTTTTCATTTAGCTTAACGTTTAGTTTTGCGTCTAAAGGCAATAATAAGTCTACTCTTGAGCCAAATTTTATAAATCCACATTCATCATTTTGCTCAACTGATTGTCCTTCCTTACCAAAAAATACAATTCTTCTAGCTAAAGCTCCAGCAATTTGACGGTACAAAACACTTCTTCCTTTATTATCTTCTACAACAATAGTTGTTCTTTCATTGTCTGTAGATGATTTAGGGTGCCATGCAACTAAAAATAAACCTGGGTGGTATTTGTAATATTTTAATATACCAGATATTGGGTATCTATTGATGTGAACATTAACAGGCGACATGAATACAGAAACCTGTAATCGTTTTTCTTTGAAATACTCTGTTTCTTCAACTTCTTCAATAACAACAACAGTACCATCTGCAGGAGAAATAATTTCTCCTTCTCTTTGAACCCAGTTTCTTGTTGGGCTTCTAAAAAATTGAATTATTGTAATAAGTACCAAACTAGATAGTACATAACCAATAATTTTAATTGCCATGAACTCATTAAAAAACAATAGAGTAATAGCATTAACTATAACAGCAAATAAAATGGCAATGATTAACGAAGGAATTCCTTCTTTATGAAATTTCATAAATAAATTTTTGTTAAAAATAATAATTCTAGCTTATCAAATATAAATAAGAGTATATAAAAGGTACAGATAATAATAATCCATCAAATCGATCTAAGATACCTCCATGTCCTGGGAGTATATTTCCGGAATCTTTTATGTTTAAACTTCTTTTAAGCATTGACTCTACTAAATCACCTAATCCACCAAAAACAGCAACTATTATAGCTAAGACTATCCAGTTGGTACTATTTAGATTAGTAAAGTAGATTGAAAGTACATAAGCCACACCTATAGTTAATAATCCGCCACCAATAGAACCTTCCCATGTTTTTTTAGGAGATATTCGTTCAAATAATTTGTGTTTCCCCAAAAATCTACCAGCAAGATAAGCTCCAGTATCATTGGTCCATAACATTAAGAAGAACCCTAAAATAATATGAAAACTGTATTTATCAGTAAAACTATTCCCAGAATAATAGCCTAAATGAAATAGCATGGCAAATGGAATTACAATGTATACCATACTTAAAATAGTGTAAGCTACATTTATAAAAGGATTTTCTTTTTTTCGATAGAGTTCTATTAAAAAAATGAAAAATGTCATTAAAACTGGGATGAAAACTAATTTTAAGGCGACTATATTCAGTACAATAAGTCCTAATATAATTATGGAAACTAATCCTGTTAATATCCCCCAGAATTTAATTGGTTGTATGGTTTTTGACTTTTTAACTAGAGTGTAAAATTCATCAACACCCAATAGAACAATAAGACTAAACAAGGATAATGCGATTATTGCATTAAAATATACTCCTGCCATAATGGTAAGAATAAATAAAAAACCTGTTATTGCTCTTGTTAACATTTTGTTATAAAGAATTTTTAGAAATAATATGTTTTGCTTTTATTACATCTTCTGGTTTAACATGTAATTCTACTCCTGCGTTCATTAGGTGGGTGTGCATAGAGTCCATTTTATCTACAATAACGACATCAATACCATTATCCTCTAAAACTGATTTAACAATCTGGGATTCATTAGCATTATTGCTTTTGTATATTATTGCCCAATTAGACATCTACTAGCTTTTTTCTTCAGAAGAATTGGTTGGGTTTTCTTCTGAGCTTTTGGTTTCTTTTAACTTGGTCTTTTCTTCTGTAAGATTTTCTTTTACAGTCTCGGCAATAACTTCTTTAGTTTCGGTTATAGATTTTTTAGATCCATTTTTCTTAGAAATTTTTTTCTCTTCTTTTAATTCTTCTTCGAACTTACTTTTCCCAAAAATTAATTCTAAATCATCTCTAAAAAGAACTTCTTTTTCAAGAAGTTTATCTCCCAATTCGATTAGCTTGTCTTTATTTTCCTTAATAATGGCAAGTGTTCTTTGATATGATTTTTCAACCATTTCTTTAACTTCTTGATCGATTAATTCAGCAGTTTTTTCACTGTAAGGTTTTGTCATTGAATACTCACTTTGACCTGAAGAATCGTAGAAGCTTATATTTCCAACTTTTTCACTTAGGCCATAAACAGTAACCATAGAGTAAGCTTGTTTGGTTACTTTTTCCAAATCACTTAAAGCTCCTGTAGAAACTTTACCAAAGAATACTTCCTCCGCAGCTCTTCCCCCTAAAGCAGCAGCCATTTCATCTAATAATTGCTCTTTGGTAGTTATTTGTCTTTCTTCTGGTAAATACCATGCGGCACCTAATGATCTTCCTCTAGGGATTATAGTTACTTTGATTAATGGATTAGCGTATTTCACTAACCAACTAACTGCTGCATGACCTGCTTCATGATAAGCTATCGCTTTTCTTTCATGGTCAGATATTAGTTTGTTTTTCTTTTCCAGTCCACCAACAACTCTATCTACTGCATCTAAAAAGTCTTGTTTGTTCACTTTCTTTTTATTGTTACGAGCAGCAATTAAAGCAGCTTCATTACAAATGTTAGCAATGTCTGCTCCAGAAAACCCAGGAGTTTGTTTGGCTAAAAATTTAAGGTCAACACTTGTATCAACTTTAAGTGGCTTAAGGTGAACAGCAAAAATCTCTTCTCTTTCATTTAGTTCTGGTAGGTCAACATGAATCTGCCTATCAAATCTACCTGGTCTAATTAAAGCTCTATCTAAAACATCAGCTCTGTTTGTTGCAGCTAAAACGATTACACCATTGTTAGTACCAAAACCATCCATTTCAGTTAGTAGCTGGTTTAAAGTGTTTTCTCTTTCGTCATTACCTCCTTGCATGCCGCCTTTACCTCTTGCTCTACCTATGGCATCAATTTCATCAATAAAAATAATTGCAGGGGCTTTATCGTTTGCTTGTTTAAATAAATCTCTTACTCTTGAAGCTCCAACCCCAACAAACATCTCAACAAAATCAGAACCTGATAATGAAAAGAAAGGAACCTTAGCTTCACCAGCTACAGCTCTTGCTAATAATGTTTTCCCTGTACCTGGAGGACCCACTAATAAAGCTCCACGAGGAATTTTGGCTCCTAATTCAGTATACTTTTGTGGTTTTTTTAAGAAGTCGACTATTTCTTGCACTTCTTCTTTAGCGCCCTCTAAACCTGCTACATCCTTAAAAGTAGTTTTAGTAGCATTCTCTTTATCAAATAATTGGGCTTTAGATTTTCCAATACTAAATAACTGTCCAGGTCCACCTCCACCAGCTCCACCAGACATTCTCTTCATTAAGAACATCCAAATGGCAACAATAATAATAATTGGAAATAATAAACCAATTAAACCTCCAAACCAATCTTCTTCAGTAGTTACATTGTATTTTAAGTTGTTTTCATTTGCGTATTTTTTTAAGTCGGCATTAAATCCGTCTTCAGAAAAATACTTAAAACTAAAGTGCGGACCTCTACTTTTAGCTGAAGCGATTAAAGGCTTTTTAATTTTACTTTTAAACTCTTCAAGTTCAGTGGCTTCTTTAGTAAGTGTTACTTGAACTTCTTTTCTATTACTAACTACGGTAACTAATTCAACATAGTTTTTTTCAACCATCTGTTTAAATTCAGATTCGGTAATTGTAGATGAAGCTTCTCCAAAATTGAAAAATTGGAGTACAATTAGTGCTAGTATTACTACCGCGTATATCCAGTAAAAGTTAGAAGGTTTATTGGATTTCCCTCCTAAAGTAAATTTGTTCTTTTGTTTTTTTGGCTTTTCCATTAATTATTGGTCCTCTATTTTTGTGATTTTAGCATCGGCCCAAAGCCCATCCAAATTATAAAAACTTCTTGATTCCTCTTGAAATACGTGAACAACAGTATTTACATAATCCAAGATTATCCATTCAGAATTCCCAAAACCTTCCCTTTTCCAGGGTTTTTCGTTTAGTGTTGTTCTTACTTCTTTTTCTGCCGATCCAGCTAAAGCACTAACGTGAGTACTAGATGTTCCGGTACAAATAATAAAATTATCGCAAACTGCATTTTTGATTTTGCTTAAATCTACAATAACAATATTTTCTCCTTTTAAATCTTGTAATCCTTTTATTACAACATCTGACAGTATTTCAGATACTTTAACTTCCTTTTTCTTCGCCATTCAAAAATTGCATCAAATTAGTCTGCAAAGTAACGAATAATCTGTGAGTTAAGGTTTATTAATAGAAGATTTAGACTAAACTTTTTTGTCTATCTAATTATCAATATTTTTGTTGAAAATGTATCAGCGATTATTCATAGGAAGTAAGTTAGTTAACTTGAAAGAGGCTGATTCTACCAATTCTTATTTAAAGGAATTGATCAATGATCACCCTAAAGAAATTGAAGGATTAGTTGTTGCAACAGAAAACCAGCTTTCTGGAAGAGGTCAAAAAGGAAGTGTTTGGGAAAGTGAAAATGGGAAAAACCTTACTTTTTCTATTTATCTTAAACCGAATATTCAAGTTCAGAACCAATTTTTAATTAGTAAAGCTATATCTCTTGGAATAATTCATTATTTAGAAGATTTAGGTTTAAGTACTTTGAAAATAAAGTGGCCAAATGATATTTATTGTGAAGATCAAAAAATTGCTGGAATCTTAATTGAGAGTACAATAAAACGAAATAGGGTACATGGTTCTGTTGTGGGAATTGGTTTGAATGTAAATCAATCTAATTTTATTTCAGAAAATAATCCGACCTCGATTTTGAAGAAATTAGGCAACGAAATTGAACTAAAAGAAGGTTTGAACCAACTTTTATTCTTTATTGAAAAAGAATATATTTTATTAAAATCAGGAGAAATTGAGAGAATTAAGAATAATTATCTTGATAATTTTTATTGGCTAAATGAAAATAGAAATTTCAAATTAAACAATGAAACAATTCAGGGGATTATTAGGGGGGTTAATTCAATAGGTAGATTACAAATAGAAATCAATAAAGAACTCAAATCTTTTGATTTAAAAGAGGTTGAATTCTTGAATTAGTTATTCTTAAAGGTGAATTATTGCTAATCTTTTAACTAGACCATTAAAGAATTCTGTTAATGGTTTTTCGAGCATCATCTTCATAAATGGATTAATATCTCCATCAAAAACTAAATGAGCTTTACAATTGTCATTTTCTATTTCTTCTAAAAATAGGTTTAGTGTAAATTTGAAAGGGGTTTTACCGTAAGAATCGATGTATATTAAAGAGTTAGGAGTGGATGCAACACGTTTCAAACCTAAGTTTCCCATGTTTTTAATTTTCATGGTACAGATATCATTACTTGCTTCCCAATCGGTTATTTTGTCTTGAGGAAGTAATTGCTCAAAATTATTCATGTCCATCAAAAAATTGTAAATAATTTCTTGGCTAGCAGTGATCGTTTGTTGAGCGGTTTTTATAGTCAAAATAGTATTGTTAGATGTTTGGTTCCCATGTATCAGGACTCTTCCTCCATTGTGATAGAGAAGACAATGCAGATTCAGAAACATATTCAGACTTAACTGCAGCTTCTAACATTGTATCGTAATCACTTAAAGTAATCAATTTACATTTAGCTTCTTTAAAGTTGTTTTTAGCGATTTCAAATCCATAAGTAAATATAGCAACCATTCCAAGAACGTTACATTTATTTTCTCTAAGTGCAGTAACAGCTTTTAAACTACTTCCTCCGGTAGAAATTAAATCTTCTATAACAACTATGTTTTGATTTTCTTGAACTTCTCCTTCAATTAAATTTTGCATTCCATGACCTTTAGATGAAGATCTAATGTAAATGAAAGGAAGTCCCATAGCCTCGGCAACCAAAGCTCCAAGAGCTATTCCTCCAGTTGCAACACCAGCAATAACTTCAACATTTGGATAATGTTCATTTATTGCATCAACAAATTGTTGGCGAATAAATGTTCTTACCGGAGGGTAAGATAAAGTTTTTCTATTGTCACAGTAAATAGGTGAATTCCATCCTGATGCCCATTGGAAAGGGGTTGTAGGATTCAATTTAATAGCTTTAATTTGTAATAGGGATTCGGCTATTTTTATTGCGGAGTCTTTGTTTAAAATCATAGGCGCAAATGTATAAAGTTTTTGTAAACGAAAAGGTAATTTATTTTACAAATAATGCAGAAAATTTCAATCAGTTTTCTAAAGGCCTAACATTGTCTTTTTTTTATTCAACTATTACTCCATTTATTGTTGATTTACTTTTTGATGATGATCAAATTGATTACGTAATAATTGTTGTTGATGAACCTGAAAAAGTCTTTAATGAATTTAAAACATGTTTTAAGGTAATTAAAGCAGCAGGAGGTATTGTTAGTAATGACAAAGATGAAAAATTATTTATTTATCGTTTAGATAAATGGGATTTACCTAAAGGTAAAATTGAAGTTGGAGAGAATGTTGAAACAGCAGCGCTTAGAGAGATAGAGGAGGAGTGTGGTGTGAACGGATTAACTATTAATAAGCCGTTAGAAGATACTTTTCATATTTATAAGTTGAATAAAGAAACTATTTTAAAGCAGACTTATTGGTTTGATATTAGTACTACTTACAGTGGAGAACTAGTTCCTCAATTAGAAGAAGGGATTACTAAAGTGGAATGGTTGTCAACTAATAAAATTTCTGATAAGGTATTGAAAAATACTTATGCATCTATAAGAGAGTTACTTGGTTAACTCAAAGAAATCTTTCTCTATATTGTCTTCTGTTGCTCTTTCTGGATTTCCTCCGGGTCTTCCAGCAGGATATTTTACAATTTGTAGCTCACGATCTGTTAAAACATAAATCGGGAAAGTTGCTATTTGGTAATCTGAAAGAACGTTGGAGTTTCCAGTGTGTAAAAAGGTCCATTTGTATTCGCTGTTCTTAGCTAAAAAAGCGGTCATTTTATTAAAATCATTATCGGCACAAATACTAATGAAGTGAATTTTGTTTTTATACTTTTTATTCAATACTTGCATTATTTTCATTTCTTTTTGACTAGGAATACTCCAATTGGTCCAAAAATTAATGTAAACAGGTTTCCCTTTAAAACTAGATAATGAAATTGTTTCATTATCTTTATTTTTTAGACTGAAATTGGGAGCGATACTCCCTTTACCAAATTTCTTTTTAGTTATTTTTTTTATAATGTTTGCCGCTATTTTTTTATGATTGGGAGTAGTAGATGTTGTTTTTATTTCTTCTAAAATAGTTATGATATTTTCTTTCGTAAAGTATTTATCATTACTTACTTCTAATAGACCGTTAAGCATGAAGTATGTAGCAGATTCATCTGTTAATAAGAATGGATATTTTCTTAATGCTTTTAATAATGCTGGGTAACTTGCTTTTTCATTAATTGCTTTAGAAATGTCAAATCCATTTAGTTTTAATGATAATTTCTTCATTTCACCCTTGTAAAAACTCTTATAAAAAGTGTTGTATTCAGGATTGTAATAGAGTATAGGTTTTTCGTGCAAATACTCCAAGTATAAATTAGCTTTTAAATTTTGACTATTCTTAGAATCTGATTTTTTATACGAAACATCTAATGAAATTTGTGTAACGGCAATACTGTAATTGATGTAATCTTTTACAAATTGAGAGTTTGAGTTTTCAGATTCCTTTAACATTTTTAGTTTAAAGGACTTTATTTTAGGTTCAATAGAGTGATCTCTTTTCTTAAATAAGGCACGATTATCACTTATAAAGTCATCAAATTTTCGATTAAACTTTCCAATTTGTTGATTTAATTCGGTTGGTACTGGAAAACTAAAATTTAAAGAAAGTTGTTTATCATAAACCCTACCTTTATTTAGTTCTTCACTAAAACTTAAATTGAGATTATAGACCTCTCCTGGTTGAATAAAAAAAGAAGTTGTTTTGTCTTCAATTTTTAAGAATACTTTTTTGATTTCTTTAGCATCAAATTCAAAATTGTATGATCCATTTTGTGTAATTGTAGTAAAGCCTATTTGCTCTCTTTTAGCACTGATGTGATCAGCATAGGTATATAAAACCAATTCTTTACCAATAAAAGTTTTTGCATTTCCTTTAACCACAGTTGTACTAGCTGTTAAAACAGAAGTACTTAGAAATAATAGAATTATTAGTAATTGATTAATTTTATTCAAAGTATTGATTTCTTATATGATTTTGTCTCTAATTTCTGCGGGAACGAATTGGCTTGCATCCCCATTATTAATTAATATATCACGTACAATTGTAGAATTTATTGCAGAGAGAGCTGGTATTGTAGGCATAAATATGGTTTCAATATGATTTTCCATTGCTTTATTCATTTGAGCAATAGAGTTTTCATACATATAATCATTACTATTTCTAATACCTCTTAAAATATAGCTAGCATGAATTGATTTGCAGAAATCGATTGTTAAACCATTGTATGTTTTAACTTCTACTTTAGGATTGTTTTTAAAAGATAGTTCGATAAAATCAGTTCTTTGTTCTAAAGTAAAGTGATATTTTTTTGCAGAGTTTATTCCAATTCCAATAACTATTTTATCAAAAAGAGGCAAAGCCCTTTCTATAATATCTTGATGGCCAATAGTAATTGGATCGAACGAACCTGGGAAAACTGCAATTTTCATGGTAATTAAATTAATTACGACAAAAATACTGAAAACTATTATAGGCTATAATAATTGAAGGTTTTTGTCTTGGAGTTGATTTTAATTATACTGTTTTTGAGATTAAGTTTTTATTTATTCCGATTGTAAGTTCTCCAGAATTTGTATAATCAAAGCCATACTTTGTCAGTATATTTTGAATGTTTGTTCTACAGTTAAATTCGTCATGAATTTCTAAGGCTACCACTCTTACTTTTTTAACCACTCCAAATTTGATTCAGGGTTGAAGACTGATACTTCACCACCTTCAATGTCAATTTTAGAAAATCAATAGTATTTAGATCATAGTTCTTGATTATGTCGGTTACAGATAGAGCTTCAAATGAATTGTCTTTTTTGTTTTCAGTTTCAGTTAATCTAAATGCCCAATTAAGACCATCCCTAAATGAGTGATCTGCACTTAAGAATGTGCTATGCCCCCATAGCCCTTTTTTTAATGCAATTATGTCGTTATAATTGTTATTGATTAGGTTCTTATTTAATGTAGTAAAGTTACTGCTATTAGGTTCTAAGGCAATAATTTTAGTTTGAGGAAAGAAAGCCTTAAAGAAAATACTTGTTAAACCAATGTTAGCCCCAGCATCAAGAATAGTAGTAAATGGAATTTTGTTGTTCTGAAAGATGTTAATTATTTCTTGATACTCTTTGTTTTGAATGATCTGGCTAAAGACAAGAAAATCAGAAGAGTTTTTACGAAGGGAAAAAGTGAAAGGTAAATTATTAATTGAATAGTTGATTAAGATATTGTCACCATCTTTTTTCATTTCGATGCCTTCAGAAATGAATTGATCAACCTTGTGATCTGTAGCTCTTAATCCAAGTGGTGCGGAGCTGTTGAGCCTTTCAGTATTGTATTTTTGTAGTTGATTAGTCTCTTGAGAAGAGTATAGTTCTGTTTTATTATCCATTTGACTTTTAATTAAGTACTACATGTTCAATAGCAAATTTTAATATTGTTTAATGGTAATAAAATTCAGTTTATTTTTCGATATGAAACCTATAAATTAACCTTGCTTTAAAAACTAAACCATCCCTAAATGTAGGATTGAGAACTGTTCGGTCATCCCCAAATCTAAAAGCAGAAAAACCAAAATCAGCTTTATCATTATCGTTATAAACTTTATAGCTTCTGCCAATAGTGTATCCTGTTTTAGTTTGTAGTAAAATACTTTTAGTAAGGTTAAATTGAAGGTAGCCAAATATGTCGTTAGACTTTTTAACTACATAAGCAGCATTCTCACTTAAATGATAACTTCTTACAAAAGCAGCAAAATTTGCACCGACTTTCATAAAATTGTTGAGTTTGTAATTTACATCTGCCCAAATTGGTAAAGTAAGGTTAGCCTCAAACTTTTCATTTTTGCTCTTGTAGTACACACCAAGTAATGGAACTACAAAAGGACCAAATAATTCACCATTATAATAAGCACCAACATTATATTTAAGGTTTTCTTTTTTGCTATATTTCATTAAAATCAAAGCACCAAATTGAAAATCCTTGTTTGTAATGTTTTTAAAATCTGAAGCGATTTTAGGTAAAAGCATATAAGTTCCGCTCCATTTTTGTCCATGTTTTTTATTGTACCCTAATTTTATGTTTATGGTAGAAACAGTTCTGAAATGGTCGTTTGGATGAAATTGTGTTTTAATTTGATCGATATTAAAACCAGTTAAAATGGCATTACTATCATTTAGTTGTATAGGTAAAGTAACATCTAATCCAAAATCTTCTACATTGGTTGTTCCCCCAATACTATCAAAAGTATTTTGCGGAGTATTGCTATAATGAAAACGAGCTAAATCCACATAGTCCTGAGAAAAAGAGAGGAAAGAGAAAAGAGAAAAGAGAAGAGAGAGAAATATATTTTTCATACTAAGAAATTTCTATAACAGTAATTTCGGGCAAGATACCAACTCTACCCGGATATCCAATAAAACCTAAACCACGGTTAACATATAGTTGTTGCTTATTTTGTTCATACAACCCTGCCCAATTCTTATAAATGTATTGTGAGGGACTCCATTTAAACCCTGGAATTTCTACCCCAAATTGCATTCCATGCGTGTGCCCAGAAAATGTTGCAGCTATATCAGGATGATTGGGTAAAACATGTGCATCCCAGTGAGTTGGATCATGGCTTAATAACAATTTAACATCAGTATCTAAGCAGCCATTTTTGGCTTTGTCAATATCTCCATATTTTGGAAAACGAAGTTCGCTCCCCCAATTTTCAACACCTAAAATAGCTAGCCGTTCATTGTCCTTTTCTAAAATGTGATTTTCGTTTAACAAAAGTTTCCATCCCAATTCTTTATGAACGGATTTCATTAGTTCATAGTTATGTTCTTTTCCTTTGGTATCTTCTTTCTTATAAAAATAATCACCATAATCATGATTTCCTAGAATAGAATAAACACCCATAGGGGCAGTAATTTTCTTTAATGTATCAATAAAAGGTAAAGCTTCTTCTGTGATTTCATTCACCAAATCTCCGGTAAAAAAAACGATATCAGGTTTCTGTTCTTTAATTAGTTTAATTGCTTTTTCAAGAGGGTCTGTGGATATAAAACTCCCTGAATGTATATCGGAAATTTGAACAATTTTAAGCCCTTTAAAAGTATTCGGTAAGTTGGGTATTTTTAATTTTTGACGATGTATTGTATAGTCAAAAGCAGATTTTAGTACTCCAAACATTAAGGTACTAAAAGGAATAATAGATGCTATTAATGCTGTCTTTTTTAAAAAATCTATTCTGGATATTCCATTGATTTTATCAGTTGGAGTAGTTTGTTTAGATTTTCTAATCACCCAAATTATAAATTTGGTAAGATCATAAATAATAAGAAATACGGAACCAATTAGTTTTGAAAGTGCAATTATTAAAAGAACACCCATAATATATGTTCTGGCAAATTTAGGAGGAGGAGTTTTATCAATAAAAAAAGAAGCTGCGTAAAACATAAACCCTATTGTAAATACAGTAAATAGCCAATAAGAAATTTTTAGAATATTTTTAGGTAGAGATGGGAGTGTTTTTGTAGTTCTATTTAAAGCTCTATAATAATAGATATCTATGCTTAGAATGATAATGATACTTGTTAGGATGAATCTAAGATACATTGCTTACTATTGGACTGTATTGGGATTAAAGGTGTAAAATTGCGAATAAAAAAGAGTTTAGCAAGACGAAAAAAATGTTTTTAATGATGGGGTTGTATTTCAATAAAAAAGATTACATTTGCATCCGTTTTTAAAGGAATAGAATAAAAAATACAAAGATGAAAAAAGATATACACCCAGAAGAATATAGATTAGTAGTGTTTAAAGACATGTCTGTTGATGAGTCATTTTTAACTAAATCTGCAGCTCCATCTAGTGAGACTGTGAAATGGGAAGATGGTAATGAGTATCCATTAATTAAGTTAGAGGTTTCTTCTAAGTCTCATCCGTTTTATACTGGTAAAATGACATTAGTTGATACAGCTGGTAGAATTGATAAATTCAAGAACCGTTACGCTAAGCATAAAAAATAAAAAGAAACATATAATATTTCTTAAAAGTCCTAGCTCTTTAGCTAGGACTTTTTTATTTTAGTAGAATAATTTTAGTTTATGAATGTTATTTTTTTTGATGATAAGAAGCGAGTAGATTTTTTACCGCTTGTTTATACTAAACCAATTGCAAAAATTCGTGTTGGTATACTAACAATTGAAGAAAAATGGAAAAAGTATTTTGATTTAGAAAAGATAGATTATTCAGTATCTTATTTTACAGAAGAGTATTTACAAACTAAATTTAAATTTGAAGAGCAGTTAGAAAACTGTTTTATTAACGCCCGTTATTTTCCAACCAAAGAATTGGTTGAGTGTATTGTAAATACGCTTAAACCTAATCAAGCCTTATATATGGGTGAAGATATGATTGCTGGAAAATTAAATGTTTCTGATTTTAAAGCTAAATCGTTTGAGCAAGTAAGTTGGAGTCAGGAAGAACCAATTTTTTTAGATGCTATTACGGCTATTTTTTCGAAAAATGGTTTGGCAATAGAACAGGATTATAAATTGTTAACCGAAGGGAGACAATCAGCAAATATTAGCGCTACCAATACTATTATTGGAAATCAAGTTTTTATTGAAGAAGGAGCTAAGGTAGAGGCGTCTATCTTAAGCAGTACAAATGGTCCAATATATATAGGTAAGAATGCTGAAATAATGGAGGGTAGTATGGTTAGAGGGCCATTTGCGATGTGTGAAAGTTCAGCTTTAAAAATGGGAGCTAAAATTTATGGGCCAACAACTGTGGGTAGGTTTTCTAAAGTTGGAGGAGAAGTAAACAATTCTGTAATTCAAGATTACTCCAATAAAGGACATGATGGATTTTTAGGAAATTCTGTAATAGGAGAATGGTGTAATTTAGGAGCTGACACCAATACTTCTAACCTTAAAAATAATTATGGTGAAGTGAAATTATGGTCTTATTCTTCTGAAAAATTAGAGCGTTCAGGATTACAGTTTTGTGGTTTAATAATGGGAGATCATGCAAAGTGTGGTATTAATACTATGTTTAATACGGGTACAGTTGTAGGGGTCTCAGCAAATGTATTTGGAAGTGGATTTCCTACTAAGTTTATTTCATCTTACAATTGGGGAGGATCAGAAGGTTTTACTGAGTATCGATTGGATAAAATGTTTGAGGTAGCAGAAAAAGTAATGGAAAGAAGAGGGATTGAATTAACCAATGAGGACAAATCAATTTTGACTGCCATTTTTGAGATGACAAGCAGATTTCGCGAATAATTCCGCCAAAATTTCAGTTATAAAGTAATGGCACGGCTCTTGAAATAGAAGGGGCATACAGCTAATTTATGATTTAATCTAAAATAGCTGTCATTATGACTTGAAGGTTTTGCCTTCAAATAAAAAAAATAGACAGATTAGTTATGAAAGATAGTTTTGATATGGATAACATAATGATAAGTAATGTATTGGATGAAGATGCAGAGTTTATTCCATTGTTATCTCCAGATGATGAGGAGCAAATTAATGCAGAGGATACTCCAGATGAATTGCCAATTTTACCTTTAAGAAATACCGTTTTATTTCCAGGAGTGGTTATTCCAATTACTGTTGGTAGAGATAAGTCTATTAAATTAATTCAAGAAGCATATAAAGGAGATAAAACTTTAGGGGTTGTATCTCAAAAGAATGATGAGGTTGAAGATCCAAAAGAAGAGGATTTAAATACTGTTGGAACAATAGCTCATATCCTTAAGATGTTAAAAATGCCTGACGGAAATATTACTGTTATCATTCAGGGTAAAAAACGTTTTAAGACTAAAGAATATACACAGAAAGAACCTTATTTAAGAGCTAAAATAGAAGCGTTTAATCAGCTTCAAAAGCCATCAGGAAAAGGTTTTGACGCTCTAGTTTCTTCAATTAAGGATTTAGCATCTCAGATTATTGAACAATCGCCAACTATTCCAACAGAAGCAACTTTTGCCATAAAGAATATAGAAAGTCCTACGTTCTTAATCAACTTTATTGCTTCTAATATGAAGGCTGATGTTCCTACAAAACAAAGTTTGTTAGAAACACCAGAATTAAATGAAAGAGCAAACTCTTTATTGGAACATTTAACAAAAGAGCTTCAACTATTGGAGTTGAAAAATGATATACAATCTAAAGTTAGAACGGATTTAGATCAACAACAGAGAGAGTATTTTTTAAATCAACAAATAAAACAAATTCAAGAGGAGCTGGGTGGAGATCCTCAAGAGCAAGAGATTGAAGAGTTTAAAGCTAAAGCGAAGAAAAAGAAATGGAATAAGACTGTTGCAGAGAGATTTGAAAAAGAATTGCAGAAGTTTCAACGTTTAAATCCTCAATCTGCTGAGTATTCTGTTCAATTAAACTATTTAGAAACGTTAATTGAATTGCCTTGGGGAGATTATACTAAAGATAATTTTGATCTTAAAAGAGCTCAAAAGATTTTAGATAAAGATCACTTTGGTTTAGAAAAAGTTAAAGAGAGAATTATTGAATATTTGGCTGTATTGAAACTGAAAGGAGATATGAAATCTCCGATTTTATGTTTGTATGGACCTCCAGGAGTTGGTAAAACTTCTTTAGGGAAATCTATAGCTGAAGCATTGGATAGAAAGTATGTAAGAATGTCTTTAGGGGGAGTTAGAGATGAAGCAGAAATTAGAGGGCACAGAAAGACATATATTGGAGCAATGCCAGGAAGAGTTGTTCAGAATATTAAAAAAGTAAATTCATCTAATCCTGTATATGTATTGGATGAGGTAGATAAGTTAGGTTCGAGTCATCAAGGTGACCCATCTTCTGCATTACTAGAGGTGTTGGATCCAGAACAAAATGAAAATTTTTACGATAACTTTTTAGAACTGGATTATGATTTGTCTAAAATCCTTTTTGTAGCTACTGCAAATTCATTGTCTACAATTCAGCCAGCTTTAAGGGATAGAATGGAGATAATTGAGATAACTGGTTATACTGTAGAGGAAAAGATAGAAATAGCTAATAAGCACTTAATTCCTAAAATGTTAGAGAATCATGGGTTGAAAAAAGCGCATTTAAATTTATCTAAAAAAGTAATTGAAAAAATAATTACTGATTACACACGTGAGTCGGGAGTGAGGTTGTTGGAGAAAAAAATAGCTAAAATTGTTCGGAATGTAGCCAAGCATATTGCGATGGAAGAGCCATTTGATGCTAAAATTTCTGAAGAACAATTGCTGAGTATACTTGGTCCTGGACATTCTAAAGACAAGTATCAAGGAAATGAAGTAGCTGGTGTAGTAACTGGTTTGGCTTGGACGTCTGTTGGAGGAGATATTTTATTTATAGAATCAAGTTTAAGTCAAGGAAAAGGAAAATTGACCTTAACAGGAAATTTAGGTGATGTAATGAAGGAGTCGGCAGTAATTGCTTTGGCTTATTTAAAATCTCATGCTGGTATGCTTGGGTTGAAACCAGAAATATTTGATAAATGGGATATCCATGTGCATGTCCCTGAAGGAGCAACACCAAAAGACGGGCCTTCCGCAGGTATTACCATGTTAACTTCTTTAGCGTCTTCATTTACTCAGAGAAAAGTTAAAAGTAATATAGCTATGACTGGAGAAATTACTTTAAGAGGAAGAGTTTTACCTGTTGGAGGAATTAAAGAAAAGATTTTAGCAGCAAAACGAGCAAATATCAAAGAGATTATCTTATCAGAAGACAATAGAAAAGATATTGAAGAAATTAATGAGAAATATTTAAAAGGATTAACTTTTCATTACGTAAAAACAATGATTGAAGTAGTTGATTTAGCATTAACTAATCAGAAAGTAAAACAAGCTTTAAAGATAGCTTAATCCTATAAATTATATTTTGAGGAGCTTAGAAAAGTTGATTTTCTAAGCTCTTTTTTATGCCATAAATTTCTATCAACAACTGTTAATAATTTCTGAAAAATTAAAAGAGCAATCAGTACTAAAAAAAATTACATTTGTTAACCTCATTGTAGAGATAATTAATAAAGGTAAAAGAATGAAATTTATAGTATCAAGTGAAATCTTATTAAAAAAGTTGCAATTAATTGGAGGAGTATTAAACTCTAACAATACATTGCCAATTTTAGATGATTTTTTGTTTCAAATAAAAAAAGGTGAATTAAGCATTACTGCTTCAGATTTAGAAACCACAATGGTTACTAAAATATCTATTGAAGCAAAAGAGGATGGAGTTATTGCTATTCCTGCAAAGTTATTGTTAGATACTTTAAAGACTTTTCCGGATCAACCATTAACGTTCACCATTGATATGAATAATTTCGGAATTGAAATTTCTTCAGATTACGGAAAATATAAATTAAATGGTCATGACGGAACAGAATTTCCTAAAACACCAAAGTTAGAAAAGCCATCTAAAATTGATGCTGATGCTTCAATCTTATCGAATGCAATTAACAAGACTTTATTTGCTACAGGTAATGATGAATTAAGACCAGTTATGTCTGGTGTATTTTTTGAAATAAACAATGATAACATCACTTTTGTAGCAACAGATGCTCACAAATTGGTGAAATATAAAAGAGCAGATTTAAAAGGAGATAAAGGAGCATCTTTTATCTTGCCTAAAAAACCTTTAACGTTATTGAAGGGAATTTTAGGAAATGTTGGGGAATCTGTTACAGTTGAGTACAATGAAACAAATGCTATGTTTGTTTTTGGATCAACTAAAATGCAGTGTAGATTAATTGATGGAAAATACCCAAACTATAATGCTGTTATTCCTACTGAAAACCCTAATAGTTTAACAGTTGGAAGAAATGGATTGTTAAACTCAATTAAAAGAGTTTCTATTTTCTCAAATAAAACAACTCACCAAGTTCGTTTAAAAATGACTGGAAGTGAATTGCATATTTCTGCTGAAGATTTAGATTTTGCAAATGAAGCAAATGAAAGATTAACATGTCAGTATGAAGGAGAAGATATGGAGATAGGTTTTAACTCTAGGTTTTTAATTGAGATGTTATCTAATTTAGAATCTGATGATGTAAATATTGCAATGTCAGCATCTAATAGAGCTGGAATTTTAACTCCTTGCGAGAAAAATGATGAGGCAGAAGAGGTGTTAATGCTAGTAATGCCTGTAATGCTAAATAACTAGTTTTTCGTCATTGCAAGGAACGAAGCAATCTTAAATAATTAAACTGTCATTCAATGAATGGCAGTTTTTATTTTAACTAAAAACCATTATCAAAATACAATAATCTAAGACTATGGAATTATTAAAAAAACTAATAGATGTTCATGCTCCAGCGGGGAGCGAATATAAAATGACTGATTTTTTATTGGGTTATATCAATGAAAATAAAAGTAGTTGGAAAGTTCTGCCAGAAGTTATTTCTGGAGATGGTTTTCAAGATTGTATCATGTTGGTATTTGGAAAACCAACAACGGCTATTTTTGCTCATATGGATTCTATTGGCTATACAGTAGGCTATAAAAATAATTTGATAAAAATTGGTGGTCCTGCAGCTAAGAAAGGAGCTAAATTAGTTGGAGAAGATAGTCAAGGAAAGATAGAGTGTATCTTAAATTCTAAAGAAGATGAGCATCAGTTTTTAACGTTGTCGGCAGATTTTGACAGAGAGATTGATAGGGGTACAACTTTGGTGTATAAACCGAATTTTAGAGAAGATAATGACTTTGTTCAGTGTTGCTATATGGATGATAGGTTAGGAATGTGGAATGCCATAAAAGTTGCAGAAACATTAGAAAATGGTGTTGTTGTATTTTCTGCTTGGGAAGAACATGGGGGTGGTAGTGTAGGTTATTTAGCAAGATATTTATATGAGCAACTAAATGTAAAACAAGCATTAATTTCTGATATTACTTGGGTTACTGAAGGTGTTCAACACAATAAAGGAGTAGCCATTTCAATGAGAGATTCTGGTATTCCAAGGAGGACATATTTAAATAGAATTATTGAATTGGCTAAAGAAAGTAAAGTTCCTTTTCAGTTAGAAGTGGAAAGTGCTGGTGGTAGTGATGGGAATTCTTTACAACGTTCTCCTTACCCTTTTGATTGGTGTTTTATAGGAGCTCCAGAAGATAATGTACACACTCCAGATGAAAAAGTACATAAGAATGATATCAAAGCTATGGTAGGGTTATATCAGTATTTAATGAAACATTTGTAGTTACCACTGAAGCTTAAAATGTTACCGTTAAATAGAAAAAAGATAGAACCTCATATTAATAGTATGGGTTAATTTATCTTGTATATGTATTTAATTCTATGTTATGATAAATAAGTTTGTTTTAATAATCTGTTGTTTTTTATCAGTTCAGGTTAAAGCTCAAATTTCTAGCGCTTGCAACACGCTTAATTTTGATGGGGTTGATGATTATATAGACTTAAATTCTATTGCATCTTCTTTAGTAGGATCGACAAACTATACGGTTGAATTTTGGATGAAAGCAGATAGATTTAATCAGCCATCTCCAATAACAGCGGTTTCTTTATTTGCAATAAATTCGAATGCACCAATTGCTTCAGATGGTATTCTAATTACGATGGGAAGTCCTAGTTCACAAACAGGACAGCTAGGAATTAGTGATGAAGGAGGTGCTTGGGACTGGATAGGGGGTGCTAATATTGGAGATAATGTTTGTCACCATATAGCATATGTTCGGAATGGAAATACTGGATTTATTTATTTAGATGGAGTTAATGTGGGTAATCATTTTACGAATTATTTAATTACTGTTAATGATAGTATAAGTGTTGGTCAAGATTGGGATTATCTAGCTACTTCTCCTGCTACTTCTCAATTTTACAATGGAAATATTGATGATTTAAGAATATGGACTACATCACGAAGTCAAGTTCAAATTGTTACGAATATGAATATAGAGTTAATTGGGAATGAATTAGGGTTGTTGGCGTATTATGATTTTAATCAAGGAGTTTCTGGAGGAAATAATGGGGGGAATAATACATTAATTGATAAAACAATAAATGGGTTGAATGGAAATTTAATTGATTTTGGATTAAATGGTTTTGGATCTAATTGGATAGAGAACTCTTGTGCAAATCCTATTTGTGATAGCAGTTATCAATGTAAATTAACTTCGAATTTTTCTGTTGATTCATTGTGCTTTGGAGATTCTACTTCGTTTACTGATTTATCAATTGATAGTAATGCTAATATTGTTAACTGGCAATGGTATTTTGGAGATGGAGATTCAATTATAGGGATTCAAAACCCTAATCATTTATATGGTAGCATTGGTAGTTTTAATGTAATTCTTGCTGTTACTAATGATTCTAACTGTATTGATTCTATAATGATTCCACTAACTATTAATCCAGTTTATAATCTAACTATTACAGATTCTATTTGTCAAGGCGATAGTATATTTTTAGGAGGAACATTTCAAAATTCGGTTGGAATTTATGTTGATAGCTTGCAATCATTTTTTGGTTGTGATAGTATTATTACAACGACTTTGGCTGTTAATCCAATATTTAGTTCTACTCAGAATCAAACGATTTGTCAAGGAGATAGTGTTTTATTTGGTGGAACTTTTTATAATAGTACAGGAATATATACAGATAGCTTACAAACTATATTAGGTTGTGATAGTTTAGAGGTATTAGATTTAACTGTTAACCCATCGTATCAAATCAATGTAAATGAGACAATTTGTCAAGGAGATAGTCTATTGATCGGAGGCAGTTATCAAACTGTTACGGGGTTCTTTTCAGATACCCTACAAACAGTATTGCTATGTGATAGTATTATTAATACAACACTTATAGTTGAGAGTAATTATTACGATACTACAACTCTTCGTCTTTGTCAAGGGGATAGTATTTTATTAGGAGGGGTATTTCAGAATTCTCCAGGTATTTATACGGATAGTTTACAATCTGTATATGGTTGTGATAGTGTTGTTATTGTTACGTTGAGCATTGACTCTATTCCAATAATCATTGCATCAAATGATACGTTAATACAAGTTTGTAGTTCGACTCAGCTAAGTGCGGTAGGAGGAACTTCATATTCTTGGTTGCCACTAACTGATTTAAGTTGTAGTAATTGTTCTAGTCCTGTTGTTTCACCATTAACTACGATAACTTACATCGTTACCGGTACAGTAAATGGATGCTCAGCAAAAGATACTGTTGTAATTACAGTTGAGGGTGAATCTGAAATAATAATTCCAAATGTTTTTACCCCAAATTTTGATGGGTTAAATGATGGGTTTAATATTACTGGAGGTTGTATTCAATCCATAAATAAGAAAATTTTTAATAGATGGGGAGAGTTACTTTTTCAATCCAATCAAATAAGTGAGGTTTGGAACGGTAGAACAATCACAGGCGATAAAGTTCCTGAAGGTACTTATTTTTATGTGTTCGATATAGAAATGTTTGTAGATGGAGAATTGACTTTTAAAGTTTTTAAAGGATCAGTCTCTTTGTTAAGGTAAAAACTTCTCTTTTTTATAAAACTTGCTGAAACATTTGTAGTATTTTAGCTGTAAAATAAGAATGATGAAGAAGTTTTTTTTCTTTTTAGTAATAATGAGTTGTTTGATATCTGTTGAGCTTAAAGCTCAATGTGGATCAGATACATCAACAACTATAGTGATTTCAGAGGTGATAATGCCATCTGTTTTTACTCCTAATTTTGATGGAATAAATGATGGGTTTAACCTTTCGGGTGGCTGTGTAACTAAAGTGAATAAGAAAATATTTAATAGATGGGGTGAGCTACTTTTTCAATCCAATCAAATAAGCGAAGTTTGGAACGGTAGAACAGTTACAGGTGATAAAGTTCCTGAAGGTACTTATTTTTACGTGTTTGATGTAGAGCTTTTTGAAGACGGAATTTCAACTTCTAAAATTTTTAAAGGCTCAGTTTCTTTGCTGAGGTAGTTCTTCTATTTTTATAGAAGACAAAAATAAACTAAATGAAAAATTCTTGGTATAAACTGTTGGGTCCAGGTTTGTTATATGCTGGAGCAGCAATTGGCGTATCTCATTTGGTACAATCAACAAGAGCTGGCGCAGAATTCGGGTATGGATTAGTTTGGGCAGTGCTATTGGCAAATGTTTTAAAATACCCTTTTTTTGAGGCAGGGCCGAGATATGCAGCTTCTACAGGTAAAAGTTTGTTGTCTGGATATGAGTCGTTAGGGAGGTGGGCGTTGTATCTCTTTGTAGGGATTACAATCAGTACCATGTTTATAATTCAATCAGCAGTTACTATTGTTACTGCTGGTTTAGTCTCAGAAATAACAGGTTTACTTGTTGATCCATGGAAAATTTCTGGAGGGTTGTTGCTGTTGTGCACAACAGTACTATTGATAGGAAATTTTTCATTTTTAGATAAAGCGATGAAGTTAATCATTGTTGTGTTAACCCTAACAACAATAGTAGCATTGGTATTTTCTTTATTGGGAACTACAGAGCAGTATACGATGTATTTAAAAACGTTTTCATTTCAAGATAATGAGAATGTACTGTTTTTAATTGCTTTAATGGGCTGGATGCCTGCTCCATTAGATATTTCTGTATGGCATTCTGTATGGGCTTTAGAAAAGTCTAAGGAAATTGGACAAAAAATACCGTTAAAAACAGCATTGCTTGACTTTAAAATAGGATATGTAGGAACGCTGTTTTTAGCTTTATGTTTTGTTGGATTAGGTGCTTCAACAATTTATGGAACAGGAATTGAGTTAGAAGCTAGTGGCGGAGGTTTTGCAAAGCAGTTAATAAATATATATACAAACAGCTTAGGAAGTTGGTCTTATTATATTATTGCTATTGCTGCATTTACAACAATGTTTAGTACAACATTAACTTGTTTAGATGCTTTCCCTAGAGTATTAACTCCAGCATCAGGTATGATGTTCAATAAAGTAAACGATCAATCAAAAAAGATCTATTGGTTGTGGTTATTGGTATTGGTTTTTGGAACCATTGTTATTTTATCTTTATTCTTAAAAGATATGAAAACTATGGTAGATTTTGCCACTAAAATTGCGTTTATCACATCACCTATTTTAGCGATATTAAACTATTTGGTAATCCATGGCAAAACAATGCCAGAGGAAGATAAGCCTAGTATTTTTCTAAAGTACTTGAGTTGGATCGGGATAGCTTATCTTGTTGGTTTTAGCATCTATTTTATTTCCCTTAGTATGCACTAAGATGTTAAATTATGTTAAGTTTATTTAGAGTCGCAATATCTAAAAATGAGTGGCGTTAACAACTTTAATATTTTATAAATTTTGAGTTAAATTTTTTTGTAAATTTAAAGTCGTAAAGAATTATTGTAATGAAAAAGGCCAAAGAAAAATCAATTAAGTTGTTAGCATATAATAAGAATGTATTAAGTAAAATGAGTTTTGATATTCTATTGTTTAAAAAGGAATTGTCTAAAGCTTATCAGCATCTCTTAGAGGATGAAGTTCAGGAGTTAAAGAACTGGGTGTTGGAAAATTTTGGATCTCAATATGTCTTACAACCTATCCTCATTAAGAAGTAAATTAGTCTTATTTTTGTAGCATGAAACGAGTAGCTGTACTTTTTCTTAATAAGAAGTTGGCTTTTGCGAGTTCCATGTGACTAATATTTAAAATAGAAAAGAACACATGAAATTATTCTTACTAATAACAGGATTACTAGCTCTAGGTGTTTTTGGAATGGCAGTAAAAATCATCTTTAAGAAAGGTGGTAAGTTCGATAAAACATGCGCAAGTGCAAGTAGAATTTTTGGTGAAGATCAAGAAGGAAAGCCTTGTGGTTTTTGTGGTGCTAAGCCAACTGAAAAATGTAAGAATGATGAAGTAGTAACTAGTTCATAAAGTTTGAAAGAGGAAAGTTTATCAAGACATTTTGACTTTAAAAACTTGTAACTTTTTACTCTAATAAATCTGGTCGTCTATCTTTAGTTCTTTCAATAGCTTTTTCTTCTCTCCATTGATCAATAGCCTTGTGGTTTCCTCCTAATAATATTTCTGGAACTTTTAAGCCTTTATACTCTTCTGGTCTTGTATATAGGGGTGGAGCCAATAGCCCATCTTGAAATGAATCGGTCAGTGCAGAGGTCTCGTCATTAATTACTCCTGGAATTAATCTAATAATAGCATCACTTAAAATTGCAGCAGGAAGCTCTCCTCCAGTTAAAACAAAGTCTCCAATAGAAATTTCTTTAGTGATAAATAATTCTCTAACTCTTTCATCAATACCTTTATAATGACCTGCTAAAATGATAATATTTTCCTTTAGAGAAAGTGAATTTACCATTCCTTGTTTCATGGTTTCTCCATCAGGAGTCATATAGATTATTTCATCGTAAGTTCTTTCTGATTTTAGTTGTTCAATACAATCAGCAATAGGTTGTATCTGCATCACCATACCTGCACCACCACCAAACGGACTATCATCAATACTTTTTTGTTTGTTAGTAGAGTAATCACGTAGGTTGTGTAAGTTAATTTCTACCAATCCTTTGTCTTGCGCTCTTTTTAAAATAGAGGTGTTTAAAGGGCTTTCTAGAAGGTTGGGAAGTACTGTTATGATATCAATTCTCATTTTGAGTTGAAAAGTTATAAAGTTGTAAAGTTACAAGTTTTCGTTATTAATAAACTCGTTAAAACTTTCTACTTTTTACTTTCCACTTTCTTACTCCTAATACTTATCTTTGTTCTTCAAAATTTTGCTATGACAGAAACAAAACACAACTGGACAAAAGAAGAAATATTAGAAATATACAATAGGCCTTTAATGCAGCTGATGTATGAAGCAGCAAGTATCCATAGAGAATACCATGATCCTCTAGAGGTTCAAGTTAGCTCATTAATTTCTATTAAAACTGGTGGTTGTTCGGAAGATTGTGGCTATTGTCCACAGGCGGCTCGTTACCATACGGGAATTGAGAAGAACGATTTAATGAGTGTTGATACTGTTAAGGAAATGGCAAGCAATGCCAAAGAAAGTGGTGCATCTAGAGTATGTTTGGGAGCTGCATGGCGTAATGTTGAGAATAATGAAGATTTTGACAATGTGCTAGATATGGTAAAGGAAGTAAACTCTATGAATATGGAAGTTTGTTGTACTTTAGGAATGTTATCGCAAGATCAGGCCAGAAGATTAAAAGAGGCAGGTTTATATGCTTACAATCACAATTTAGATTCTTCTGAGGATTTTTATAAAGAGATTATTTCTACTCGAGGTTATGATGATAGGTTAAGAACTATTGAACATGCTCAAAATGAAGGAATTCATGTATGTTCTGGTGGTATTATTGGAATGGGAGAGGATGAGAATGATAGAGTAGGAATGTTATACACATTGTCTAATATGACTCCACATCCTGGGTCAGTACCAATTAATGGGTTAGTACCAGTTCCTGGGACACCATTGGAAGAGCAAAAACCAGTAGAAATTTGGGATATGGTAAGAATGATTGCTACTGCAAGAATTGTAATGCCTAAGGCTGAAGTTAGATTATCTGCAGGTAGACAACATATGAGTAAAGAAGGACAAGCAATGTGTTTTATGGCTGGTGCAAGTTCTATTTTTGCTGGAGATAAATTGTTAACCACTCCTAACCCAGAATATAATGAAGATATGGAGTTGTTTAAGATTTTAGGAGTAAAGCCTAAAGAAGCATTTACTGCTGGAGAACAACCATCTACTAAAGGTTCTTATAAAGAAATTCAAGAAGAAGGTAGAGAAAAGTGGAGTAGACCAGCTCATGATATTGATAGAAATATTGAAGCTACAGAAAAAGGTAAAGCTGCAAGAAGAGAGTTGAAAGAGGTTAAGTAGTTTTTATGAAGTCTCATTACAAAAATATTGAGCAAAAACTGTTTAATCGAAAATCTGAAAATGCTTTAAGAGAATTAAAAGTCAATAATGAATTGATTGATTTTTGTTCTAATGATTATTTAGGCTTTGCCTCAGAACCTGAGATACACATTCAAAATGGTATAGAACTATTTGGCTCTACCGGTTCTCGTTTAATTTCTGGCAATCATAAAATAACTGAAGAGGTTGAGGTGTATTTAGCAAGTTATTATAAAGCTGAATCATCATTAATATTTAATTCAGGTTATAATGCTAATCTTGGTTTGTTTTCAAGCCTTCCACAAAGAGGTGATACAATTATTTACGATGAATTAATTCATGCTTCGATTCGCGATGGTATCCGATTGAGTAATGCAAATTCGTTTTCTTTTAAACATAATGATCTTGTTGCGTTAGAAGAAAAAATTAAGAATGCTAAAGGTCAGATTTGGATTGCTGTAGAGTCGGTTTACTCTATGGATGGTGATGAAGCACCATTAAAAGAATTGACTCAACTGTGTAAAAATAATGATGTTGCTTTAATTGTAGATGAAGCACATGCTTGTGGTATTTTTGGAGAGAAAGGAGAAGGATTGATTGTTGAATATGGTTTAGAAAATGATGTTTTTGCCCGTGTGGTTACTTTTGGAAAAGCTTTTGGAGCACATGGTGCTGTAGTTTTAGGGAGTAAATTGCTTAGAAATTATTTAATTAATTATTCACGAGCTTTTATTTATACAACGGCATTGCCTTTGCCAAGTATTTTAATAATGAAAAAGGCACATACTTTTTTAGAAAATAATTTAGATAGGATCAATAAATTAAAGGAATTAATAAAATATTTTAAAGAATCAACTTTCAATTTTCAACTTTTAACTTTTAACTCCAATAGTGCTATTCAATGTGTAGTTGTACCAGGAAATGATGAGGTAAAAACGTTGGCAGAAAAAGTTCAATCTAGAGGTTTTGATGTGCGGCCTATATTATCGCCAACAGTTCCGAAAGGAGAAGAGCGGTTGCGTATATGTTTACACTCTTTTAATACTAAAGAACAAATTGCTGAATTGATTAAAGTTATACAAGATTAAATGAGAAAAATATTTGTTACAGGAATAGGGACTGATGTGGGCAAAACGGTAGTCTCAGCAATATTAACAGAAGCGTTAGAAGCTGATTACTGGAAGCCAATTCAGGCAGGAGATTTAGATAATTCAGACTCTTTAAAAATAGAACGATTTATTTCAAATAATAAAACAGTTATTCATTTAGAAGGAGTGAAATTAAATTCTCCTATGTCTCCACATGCAGCTGCCGAAATAGATAGTTTAGAAATACAACTGTCTGACTTTGTACTTCCTGAAACAGCTAACCATTTAGTTGTTGAGGGAGCAGGAGGTTTGATGGTTCCTTTAAATGATAAAGACTTAATTATCGATTTAATTCAGAGGTTGGATATCGAGGTAGTTTTAGTTTCTCAAAATTATCTAGGCAGTATTAACCATACAATTTTAAGTATAGATGCGTTAAAAAATAGAGGAATTAAAGTATTAGGGATAATATTTAATGGCGATGAAAATCAAGAAACCGAAAAGTACATTTTGGGTTATTCAGGTTTAAAATGTTTAGGGAGAATTAAACAGCATCAAGAAATTAATAAAGAAGTTGTATTGAGTTATAAATCTCAATTTGAAAAGTTATGAGTTTAGTAGAAAAAGATTTAAAATATATTTGGCATCCTTTTAATCATAAAGGAACCGAAATTGTGCCCATTGTAAAAGCTGAAGGAGCTTATATTTATGGTGAAGATGGTAAGAAATATATTGATGGTTTTTCCAGTTGGTGGGTGAATATGCACGGACACTGTCATCCTTATATTGCTAAAAAAATTGCTGACCAAGCTTTAGAATTAGAGCATGTTGCTTTTGGAGGCTTTACACATCCTCAAGCTGTAAAGTTGGCGGAACGTTTAGTAAATTTTCTTCCAAATAATATTGATAAAATTTTCTTTTCAGATAATGGGTCTACAGCAAATGAAGTGGCTTTGAAGATGGCGATTCAATATTGGTACAATCAAGGAGAGGAGAGAAGTAAATTTATAACTTTTACTAATGATTATCATGGAGATACTTTTGGTAGTATGAGTTTAACAGCTCGTGGAGGGTTTAATGAACCCTTTGAGCGATTTTTATTTGATGTTCAATTTATTAACACTCCAAATGATGAAAATAGATCAACTGTTTTATCAGATTTTGAACAACTTTTAAAATCAAATGATATTGCTGCATTCATTTTCGAACCTATTGTTCAGGGAGCAGCAGGGATGTTGATGCATTCTCCAGAAATATTATCTGAGATGATTGCTTTGTGTCAAAGGTATAATGTAGTTACGATAGCTGATGAGGTGTTAACAGGTTTTTATAGAACAGGTAAATTTTTCTCCTCTGATCATTTAGCATATAAACCGGACATTATGTGCTTGTCAAAGGGGGTTACAGGTGGTTTTATGACAATGGGAGTAACAGCGGTTGCAGAAAAAATATATAAAGCATTTGATTCTGATAATAAGAAACACACATTTTTACATGGCCATTCTTATACTGGTAATACTCTAGCTTGTGCCGCTGCTAATGCTAATTTAGACCTTTTTGAAAAAGAGGAAACAAAACATAATATTCAAAGGATTGTTAAACAACAATCGGAATTTATCGCTTCAATTAAAAGTCATCCTAAACTAAGGGATGCTCGTAATTTTGGAACTATTTCAGCAATAGAGCTAGATACAGAAGGAGAAAGTAATTATTTCAATACTAAAGGAAATGAAGCGTATAAGTGGTTTATGGATAAAGGAATTGTAATTAGACCGTTAGGGAATGTGTTGATAATGATTCCGCCTTATTGTATTAAAGAAGAAGATTTAGAATATATCTATAAGACTATTGAGTGCTTTCTAGAAGAATAGATTACTCTTCTTTTTTTGTTTTGTCAATCAAATCATTACTGATTTTCTTATAGATGTGTTCTTTATCAAACCTAGTGATTTTTAGCTGATATTTTCTAAACATTGAAAATACAAAAGCAATACCTATAGCAACAATTAAAGAGATAAGAACAGAAAGACTAATTGATCCAATTTTTAAGTGGGTAGAAGTTTTTAATGTAGCTAGAAAACTTACAATTAATAAGGCAAAAATCTCAAACCAATTTAAAGCAACCTTAATTTTAAGTTGAGCATATTCTTTTTTAAAAAGAATATCTCTATCTCTCGATCGTAATTTTATTTTAGAAGCTGCCATTAGTATAAAAAATCAGTGCTAAAGTAAAATAAAATATCAATAAAAAGAGCATCAGCTTATAATAGATATCAACTATATTCAACAAGTATGGTTAAATATCTAACTAGAGTTTGTCTTTTTTACTCTTTTTAGGTTAACGAAAGGGGTCTAGGCCTTTAAAGGAATAGCTTTGACCGTTTATGAGATGAAATAACACTCAATGTTATCATTGTAATCCTATGGTCTAATTATAAGTGATAAGAAATTAATTTTAGGTATTTTTATACTAATAAAAGCTTATTTAATTATTGAATTGCTATGAAGCCTTCTACCGAACTTTTTCAACTTATTAAATCATTATCAAAATCTGAAAAAAGATACTTTAAATTATCTTCTTCTTTACAGTCAGGTGATAAGAATTACATGAAGCTTTTTGATGCTATAGAGTTGCAGAATTCTTATGATGAACAGGGTATTAAAAATAAGTTTGCAACAGAAACTTTCATAAAACATTTACCATCAGAAAAAAATCATTTATACAGTCTTATTCTTAAAAGTCTAAGGGGGTTTTATGCTGATAAATCGGCTGCAGCAATATTGCAAGAACAAATACGTAATATTGAATTGCTAGTAGATAAAGCTTTGTATAAAGAGTGTGCAAAAATAATTCGTAAGGCAAAAAAGATGGCTTACGATTATGAAAAGTATTATTTTCTTTTAGATCTTTTGGATTGGGAAAAAACTCTTGTGGAAGAAGAATATTTAAGAGGAGACTTTGATAAAGATTTGACTAAAATTGTTCTTGAGGAAAATGAGTGTTTGGAAAAACTTAGGAACCTAGCCGAATATCAAATGTTATACTCTAAAATAAATTATGCTTTTAGAACAGGTGGGTATACAAGGAATGATGAAGAACAAATAATTGTTGATGAAATTTCGAATTATCATTTAATAAAAGGAAAGAATACAGCTTTATCTACCAAGGCAGCAACAGCTTGTTATTATATAAAAGGGTTGTGTGCCTCTACAGAAAGAAATTTGGATGATACTTATGCAAATTTCATGAAAGTGATAAAAATCATGGAGAATAATCCAATGATAATGAGGGAGCTTCCTAAACGATATGTTAAAGCATTAAATAATGTGATGTTTTCCTATATGGATTATAAGAGATGGGATGAATGCTATGATATGATTGAAAAAATGAAAGGATTAACCAAACAAAAAGGTTTTGAAAGTCTTGATGTTCAATTAAAGCTATTTACGTTCCCACATAATGGAGAATTATTGGTTTGTATCAATAAAGGTGACTTTAAAAAAGCGACTGAAATAGTGGTTCCAGAGATAATAAATGGGTTAGAAGAATATGAAGGAAAAATTAATAATGAAGAAGTAATGCTTTTTTATTATAATATTTCTAGGGCTTATTTTGGATATGGAGATTATAAGCTTGCTTTAAAATATATCAACCTGGTATTGAATAATAGTGAAAATGGATTAAGGGAAGATGTTTATACTTTTGCTCGATTAGTTAATTTGGTGATACACTTTGAGCTTGGAAACTTTGATTTGTTAGATTATACTATTAAATCAACAAAACGTTTTGTAACTAAAAGTAAGAAGAACTATAAATTTGAAAATGTATTCTTAAAGGATTTTAAGAAATTATTGAAAAATAAAGATTCTGAAGGAATGCAAAAGTTGTACAAAGATTTTAGAGCTGCATTAACAGAAGTTTTAAAAGATCCGTATGAACAAGCTGCTAATGAGTATTTCGACTTTGTTTCTTGGTTAGATAGTAAAATCGGTGACAGTAGTTTTGAATCGGTAATAAAATCTAAAGTAATTTAAATCCTTTGTTTAACAGCTTCATACAGAATTATTCCTGCAGCAACTGATACATTTAAGGAAGAAATCTCACCTGCCATGGGTATTTTAGCTTTGTCGTCAACTAATTTTAAAATCTGATTTGATATCCCAAATTCTTCACTTCCCATAATAATAGCTGTAGGAGGAGTGTAATCAACATCATAGATTGTTTGATCAGTTTTTTCTGTACAACCAACTATTCTTATTCCACTAGCTTGTAGGAACATGGCCGTATCTGTGAGGTTATCCACTTTGCAAACAGGAATTGTGTGTAATGCTCCAGCAGAAGTTTTTATGGCGTCAGCATTTATTTGTGCTGACTCTCTTTTAGGTACAACAATAGCATGAACTCCTGCACATTCAGCTGTTCTAGCAATTGCTCCAAAATTTCTTACATCAGTTAATTTATCTAGTAATAAAATAAGGGGTGTTTTTCCTTCTTCAAATAAAGTAGGAATTAATGTTTCAATATCAGCTAAATCAATAGGGGAAATAAAAGCCATTACGCCTTGATGATTACCAGAGGTGTGTTTGTTTAATTTTTGAATTGGGACATGAGAAAATGCAATTTTAGCCTTTTTTACAGCCTTCCTAAGTTCTGTCAATCCACTTCCTTTAATATCTCTTTGGATATAAAGTTTGTCTATAGCTTTACCTGCATTTATAGCTTCAATAACAGGGTGAACTCCAAAAATGATATTTTCTTTTTCCATATTGTAAAGTAAAAAAAAGCCTCTCAAATTTATCTGAGAGGCTTTTTATATTGTGAGATTGGTTATATAAATCCTCTCATTACCATAAATACAGCTGCACCAGCAACATAACCTATAAGAGCTAACCAAGCAATTTTCTTTAAGTACCAGAAAAAAGATATTTTTTCCATTCCCATTGCAACAACTCCTGCAGCAGAACCAATAATTAACATACTTCCACCAGTACCAGCAGCATAAGCAATAAAATGCCATGTTGAAGCATCCATAGGATAGTTTGTCATATCAAACATTCCCATACTTGCAGCAACTAAAGGTACATTGTCAATTACAGCAGAACCTGCTCCTAATAACATTACAAATATATCGCTATCAATAGAAGCTTGTACATCTTGCCCGAAAGTAAAAATTAAACCTAAAGATTCTAAAGCTGCAACTGTCATTAAGATTCCTAAAAAGAAAAGTATTGAAGGCATTTCAATTTTCGATAAGGCACCAAATGTAGGGCTTGAAGCATGCCCTCCGTGGGCATCATCTGCTTCAGCTATATCAGTCATGCTAAACCTACGGTTACTAATAACTTCAGCAACCATTGCAACAATAGAAAGAGATAACATCATACCTACATAAGGGGGTAGGTGTGTTACTGTTTTAAAAATAGGAACAAAAACAATCATTCCTAAACCTAAATATAGCATCATAGCTCCTTTGCTATCTGTTTCTCCTTGATCTGAACTTGATTCAAAATTCCCTTTAAAAGCAGGTAAGAAACTTGCTATTATTGTAGGGATAATCATACAAACTAAAGATGGAAGTACTAAGTATTCAATTAATGCTCCAGCGCTTACTTTTTTACCCATCCACAACATTGTAGTTGTAACATCTCCAATAGGAGACCATGCACCACCAGCATTTGCAGCAATAATAATTAAACCAGCAAACCAAATTCTATCTTCTTTACTTGGAACTAATTTTCTAAGTATTGTAATTAAAACTATAGTAGCAGTAAGGTTATCTATAATAGCAGATAAAATGAACCCTAAAATACACACGATCCAAAGTAAAGTGCTCTTTTTGTTAGTTTTTATAAACCCTTTAATAGTAGAAAACCCTTTGAAGTGATCAATGATTTCAACAATAGTCATTGCACCAACCAAGAATATTAAAATCTCACACGTTTTACCAAAATGATGTAAAAGTGTATTTTCCATTAGGTGAAGTTTGGATTCATGATCCATACTACCGAATCCTTCTAACATTTTCATGGCATGAGAATCGAACCAAGAAGTAAAACCATCTAATCCGAAAGCGACTCCAGCCCAAGCTAGAGCCATCATTAAAAGAGCAGGAACAAGCTTGTCAATTTTAAGACTATGTTCTAGTGTAATTGCTAAGTATCCTAAAATGAATACGGCTACAATAAATATTTCCATAATTGTTTAATTTTTAGTTAAGTGGTTACAAAAATAATATTTTAAACCAATTGATCTAAAGCTATTTCAAATGCAGTTTTTGCAATGTGAGTTTTACTAGGGTTTTTGGCATGCGCTTTAATCAATGCATCTTTAATGATGTTTGAAGTATCTTTAAATATTTCATTGTCTTCTAGTTTATCTAAATCAGAACTCATTAAGTATCCAAATACTCTAGCCATTCCACAATTTGAGATAAAATCTGGAATAATACTTATGTTATCATCAGTGAAATCTGCAATTGGTCCAAAGAAAATTTCAGGATCTGCAAAAGGAACATTTGCTCCAGCAGCAATCACTTCCATTCCGGCAGCAATCATTCTTTCTACTTGTTCTTGAGTAATTAAACGTGATGCAGCACAAGGTAAAAATACTTGAGCATTAATATCCCAAATTTTAGCATTAACTTCATCAAAAGAAAGCATGTTTTCAGCGTTCAATTTATTACCATCTTTAGCATTAAATAAAGCTGTAATCTCTTCGTAAGAAAAACCTTCTTCTTTTATTAATCCACCAACTCTATCAATAATACCAACAATAATAGCACCTTCTTGTGCTAAATAATAAGCTCCAGCAGCACCAACATTTCCCCATCCTTGGATAATTACTTTCTTTCCTTTTAACTCACCACCGTATACTGAATAGTAGTGTTTTACAGATTCAGCAACACCATATCCTGTAATCATATCTGCTACAACATATTTTCTGTTAACATCTGGACTCAAATCTGTATCTTCAATAACTTTTAAAACACCTTGTCTTAATTGTCCAATTCGATTAATCTTTTGGGCTTCTCTTGGTTGGAAATGGCCATTAAAAACACCTTCTTGTGGGTGCCATACACCACAATCTTCAGTTATAGGTATTACTTCATGAATTTCATCAACATTTAAATCGCCACCTGTACCATAATAGTGTTTTAATAGTGGGGTAACCGCAGCATACCATCTTTTTAAAACACCTTCTTTTCTTGGGTCGTTGGGATCAAAATTAATTCCAGATTTTGCTCCACCTATTGCAGGTCCAGAAACTGTGAACTTAACCTCCATAGTTTTTGCTAAAGAAGTTACTTCATGCTTATCTAAACCAATTCTCATTCTTGTTCCACCACCAGCAGCACCACCTCTTAATGAGTTAATAACTACCCATCCTCTTGCGTCTGTTTCGGAATCATTCCATTCAAAAACGATTTCAGGAGTTTTATTTTCAAACTTATTCAGTAAATCTTTCATTTATTCCTTTTTATTTTCTCTATTGCTATAGAGAACTCGCGGATTAATAATCTCTAACTATAGAGGATTACCTTCTGCTCGTTTCTTAGTGTTTTTTTTAAGTCGAACAAAAGTAAAAAAAGGAATGAGTTTTTCAGCATGAATTGGATAAAAAACAATGTTAAAAATAGTTGATATCTTATAAGTCAGATATTTTGTTTTAACTGCATAGAATCCCTAATTTAGTCATCCTAAAAAAAACGATAATTTAACATAAAATAAAACAAATGAAAGTAACAGTAGTAGGAGCAGGAGCAGTAGGTGCAAGTTGTGCTGAATATATTGCAATTAAAGATTTTGCAGCTGAGGTTGTATTGGTTGACATTAAAGAGGGTTTTGCTGAGGGTAAAGCAATGGATTTAATGCAGTGTGCATCTTTAAATGGATTTGATACTAAGATTACAGGTGCTACAAATGATTATACTAAAACAGCAGGAAGTGATGTGGCGGTAATTACTAGTGGTATCCCACGTAAACCAGGAATGACTCGTGAAGAGTTAATTGGAATTAATGCTGGGATTGTTAAAACTGTAGCAGCTAGTTTAATTGAGCATTCACCAAATGTTATTTTAATTGTAGTAAGTAACCCTATGGATACTATGGCTTATTTGGCTCATAAAGCTACTGGATTGCCAAAAAATAGAATTATTGGAATGGGTGGAGCTTTAGATAGTGCTCGTTTTAAATATAGATTAAGTGAAGCTTTAGATTGTCCTTCTTCTGACGTAAATGGAATGGTGATTGGTGGACATAGTGATGTTGGTATGGTTCCATTAATAGGTAAGGCTGTAAGAAATAGTGTTCCTGTTTCTGAATTTTTATCTGCTGATAGAATGAATGAAGTAGTTGAAGCTACTAAGGTTGGTGGAGCTACATTAACTGGATTGTTAGGAACAAGTGCGTGGTATGCTCCTGGAGCTGCTGTTTCTGCATTGGTTCAAGCAATTGCACAAGATGCACAAAAAATGTTCCCTTGTTCAGCATTATTAGAAGGAGAGTTTGGATTGAATGATTTATCAATAGGTGTTCCTTGTATTTTAGGAAAGAACGGGATTGAAAAAATTGTTGAAATTGAATTGTCTGATGCAGAAAAAGAAAAATTACATACTAGTGCAGAGGGAGTTAAAAAAACTAATGCATTATTAGAAGGAGTTATTGCATAATTTATTTATGTTTGCAAAACTTTAGCGAGAGTAGCTCAGTTGATAGAGCGTCAGCCTTCCAAGCTGAGGGTCGCGGGTTTGAGCCCCGTCTCTCGCTCAGTAGTTTAAATGCCGGACTTGTTCCGGCATTTTTTATTTGATACCATATGAAAACAATAATTCCAATAGAAATATTTCCTATAGAAGATGATGGCTTCCATTTAAAAGTAAGTGTTATGATAAATGGGAGACCAGCTAATTTAATTTTAGATACAGGAGCATCATGTTCTGTATTTGATGAGGTAAAAATTGCAGATTATGTAAAGCCTGAAAGTATTGTTGAACAAGAAAGGTTGTCTTCCGGTTTGGGAACCAATACAATGGAAAGTAAGAAGGTTGAGGTGGGTAAATTTAAAATTGGGGCAATTGAGGTTGATAGTTATAATGCTGCTGTTTTAGATTTAACGCACATTAATCTGTCTTATGAAAAATTAGGTTTAGAACCAGTTGTAGGTGTTTTGGGTAGTGATATTTTAGTAGCATATAATGCTGTGATTGATTATGGGGAGAAAGTTTTAGAGTTGTTTTATAAACCTAAAAAGTAGTATTTTTAGACATATTTACTGTTAATAATTTAGTTGTGGATTGGATTGAAAATTTTAAACGGTCTTTGTTTAAACAAGAGAGTGCAGCTAGTTTAGGCTTGTTTAGAATACTTTTTGGGATTGTGTTATTTGCACAAACTGTTTGGTTTATTAAAACTGATTTTATTACACTGAACTTATTTGATCCAGTTCTCCATTTTAAATTTTACTTTTTTCAATTTTTAGAACCTTTATCAAAGCCAATGATGAAGGTTATGATGTTATTAATGTTGTTGTCAACAGTATTAATAACAATAGGCAGGTGGTTAAAATCAGCACTTGTTTTTTTTGGTTTAAGCTTTACTTACTTATGGTTATTAGATAAAAGTTACTTTAATAACCATTACTATTTTATTTCCCTTTTGGTTTTTCTTTTATTGTTTACAAGTGCTAATAATTGGGGAAGTTTTCGAGCTAAAAAAAGAGATGAGGGAACTATTTCGTATTGGCAAATTTTCATTCTTAAGTTTCAAATTTTTATCGTTTTTTTTATTGCAGGAATTAATAAATTGAATCCTTATTGGATGTTTGATTTTCAACCTATGAAGCACATTGTTGAGGCAAAAGCTGCTTTACATAATTATGAATGGCTGTTAAATAGTTTTTCATTCTCATCTTTTTCATGGGCTGGTTTATTATTTGACTTATCAATTGGGTTTCTTATTTGGTCGGCTAAAACCAGAAAATATGCTTTTATTATTTATGTTGTTTTTAATATTTTAAATTTTTGGTTGTTTTATGATATTGGTGAAATAGGTTTCTTCCCTTTTTTATTGTTGGCCTGTTTTTCCATATTTATTAAGCCTAAATCAGTTGAAGATAAATTGAAATGGTTAATCAAAAAGCCAAGTTCTTTAGATAAAGTTGATGTTGACAAAAGAGAGGGGTATTCATTTTTAATTATAGCTGCTATTACTGTATATGTTCTAGTACAAGTAATTTTACCTTTTCGACATCTTTTATACGAAAATAATGTTGACTGGTCGGGAAAAGGACAGCGGTTTGCTTGGAGAATGAAAATAATGTATAAAGAACCTGATATGCACTTTTATTTGGTTGAAGAAAATTCAGATCAAAAGAAAGAAGTAAATGTGGGTAATTTTTTAAATACAAAGCAATATACTAACCTTATATATTATCCAGATTTTATTCCAACTGTAGCCAAATATATTAAGGAAGAAGCGATTAGAAGAGGGATGAAGAATCCAAAAGTTGTTGCCGATTTTAAAATTGGCTTTATGGGAGGTGAAAAACAACATCTTTTAGATCAGGACCTTGATCTTACTAAGGTTACTTTTAAACCATTTGGTAAATCGGATTGGATTTTACCATTAAAGAAGTAATAGTTTTAATTTTTTTTAGTGTTTTAAAGCAAATTGTTTGTCGTAATGATAGGTGATGTATAGCCTTTTTATTTATTTTCCGAATGTTAGGAATTCAACAATAAGGTGTGTTTGTAATAATAATTTAACAAAAAAGCTGATAATTGTTTAATTTTACAACACACTTTAATTTGAGAGAATATGCTATCACATGTTTTTAACCGAATATCCCCTTCCTTTATTGGCTTTTTGCTGATTGTAGGATCTTTATTTTTAGGAATAAATGCTAAGGCATGTGATACGAGTCCTATTTTAACACCTACAAATATTGTTGACATCGGTGGTGGGTTTTTTACATTTGATATGCAGGTTTGTATAGGAGAAAATGGTTCTGAAGATGGGTTTGATTTATCGATGGGGTGTGGATTAAATGTAACAGCAACGAGTGCAGCAACACTTACAAATTCAGGTAAAGTGGCTACAGCAAGTATTACTGGAGGGGTTTTAACATATCTTGATCCTGGGTTTGCTGCAACTGGTACTTGGTGGGAGGTTGATGATTTTATAGCTGGCCCATGTTTTAACTTTACAGTTACTGTAGATGGAGATCCACAAAACTGTTCTGTTTCTGTGGGGGGTATAAATGATGGATGTACTTCAACCCCTTCAACCTCAATCGTAGGATACGTGTGTACTGCCGATTTTAGTATCACGGCTCCAGCCTCGCAAGCAGGGAACACATCTGGAGCAGGCAATGGTTGTAATTTTAGTGCGAGTGAGGAACAGGTGATAGAGGTTATTCTGCCCTGTGATGAAACCTATACATTTTCGCTTTGTGGTAATGCTACTTGGGATACCTATATGGTTTTAAGTTCAGGTTGTTGTGGTGGAACTATATCAACAAACGATGATGGATGTAGTTCGCAGTCAACAATTACAGCTGCTTTAACTGCTGGAACGTATTACATTACTATTGAAGGGTTTGGTATTAGTGATGCTGGAGCTTATACACTTGATGTTACACAGGCAAATCCTTGTCCTACACCTTGTACTGCTGATTATTCAATTACTGGACCAGCAAATCAAAATGGTAACACAACTGCTGATGCAGATGATTGTGCTTTTGTAGGTGGTGGAGCTAAAGATCAGATAGTTGAAGTAGTAATTCCATGTGATGAGACTTGGCGATTTCGCACATGCCATGCCAATACAGATTTTGATACTTACATGGCTTTGTATCCTAGTTGCTGTAGTGGAACTGTAATTGCATCTAGTGATGATGCTTGTGGTACATCTGGTCTAAGTTCTAGGATTACTACGTTTTTAACTGCAGGAACTTATTATGTTACGGTTGATGGTTTTGACAATACCGAAGATGGAAACTTTAGATTACAAGTTACAAATACAGGTACGGCTTGTGCTGTATTACCTGTTCAATTACTGTCTTTTAAAGGTGTTTCTCAGAATGATAATACAAACTTGATTTCATGGGGTACTTCTACTGAAATTAATAATGATTTCTTTACAGTAGAAAGAGGAATAAAAAGGAATGGAAAAATAGAATGGTTAGAGATAGGAAGAGTTACTGGTGCTGGAAATAGTAGTGATCATTTAGATTATGATTTGGTGGATATTTCACCGGTACATGGAATTTCAAATTACTATCGATTAAATCAAACAGATTTTGATGGAGCAAATAAGTATTCTAAAATTATCTACATAGATAACTCTAAAATGAATGATTATGGGATAAGTAATCTTTATCCTAATCCTACTGGTAATCAATTTTCATTTTCAGTTGTAAATACGACTAAAGTAAGATCCTTTTCGATAGATATTTATAACAATGTAGGTGAACATGTTAAAAGAGAGGAGTTGTCGGAGATAGAAAATCAACCGAATTTTAAAGTAGATGTTACTGATTTAAGTGAAGGGGTTTACTTTGTTCATGTTCTGATTGGAGGTACACGTGAAGTTAAGAAGCTTACAGTAATTCGATAGTTAGTGTATTGCGGTCAGTTCTTAACTATTTTAGATAACCTACTTCCTTTGTTATTAGAAAATTTTATACAATAAATTCCTTTAGCATAGTTCATCATGTTTAGTGTTGTTATTTGATGATTAATCTTTTGACTATAAATTTCCTTTCCAAGTAAGTCGATAATTTTAACAGAAGCATTGTTTAAAGCATTTTCTTGAATATTTATGGTGATTGTATTTTTAGTTGGGTTAGGATAGATTTTAATCTCTGTTAACCCGTATTTCTGCTCTATTGAAGAAGAATTTGAATTGCTTCCATTGTAAAAAGCTACCCCTCCAGAATAATTTCCAATTAACATATCTAGGATCCCGTCATTTGTTACATCGGTTATAGAAATCGAAGATCTAATGCCTTCCCAAATGTCTAAATAAGCACTATCAATAGAAAAAGTTCCATTAAGGTTGCCATCTATATTTCCATACTTAAAGAGGTATCCTGATTCAGATCCTGAGAATAATATAGAAGTTCCTGAGCTATCAATTATAAAAGGATGGCTATTTCCTCTTGGGTTATAGAAACCTCTTGTAGTAACCTTACCTAAAGAATCCGTTACAAAAGAAAAGTTAGGGTTTGTTGGAGTTCCATTGTTTTCGAAATAGGTGAATGTTCCTTTTTTATTACCAACAATTACATCTAATAAATTGTCTTTATTAAGGTCGTAAAGAAAGGGTTTGGCATCACTTCCTTGAATATCTAAGTAATTTATTTGTGTTAACGAAAAGGATGCTGTATTTCCAGCTCCACCAGTATTTGTAAAATAATGGATGTAACCATTGTAGTCTCCAATTAGCATATCTAAATCATTGTCATTGTCAAGATCTCCAAATGTTGGACTTAGCCCTAGTGTTTTATCATTAGAATCTAAGTTTAATATCATCGAAGAGATTCCTGCATAATTTGTGTCGACTAATTGATAGATTGGAGTATTAGCTGTTCCTATGTTTTCGTATAAAAAGAGGCTAGAGTTAAAAAAGAGTTGATTTGTTTCGTCAAAAACGCCATGATTACCTATCACAATATCCATTAAACTGTCTGCATTATAATCAAAAAATACGGGTTGAGAACCTTCGCCAACTTCAATCATACCCCCCTGTAAGAAATCATTTTGAATATATTTAAAATTAGGTTTATTATTTGCATGTGTATTTTTGTGGAGCCATACATTGTTAGTGTTTTTGCATGCGTATGGATAGATTGGGGCAGAGATTAAGTCTTTAATATTGTCATTGTTTACATCTAGGTAATATCCTCCTGGAAAAATATTTAAATCTAGAGGTATTGTATTTAGATTGTTTTTAGGGAATAAGGTGTCTTGAGAGGTTAAAGATGAAGAGGTTTGATTTCCGCTTAAATCATTGTTTATAAGTAGATTGAAATTCTTTTTTGCATAACTACTAATAATTAAATCCTTGGTGTCATTAGAATCTACATCAATCGTTAAAAGGGCCGATCCAAAATCTAAATGTTGGATAGGAGTGATGTCTTCAGGGTTTGAAACATTTAAGGAGCATGTGTCAAACAGCTCATGTACATTGTTGTTTTTGAATTTAAAATATCCCCAACATTTATTTGTCAGTTGAAAATATAAACTATCGCAATTACCCAATGTTTCCATAGATAGGTTTTTGTGATATTGAACCCGTGTGAAAGATTGATCTATTGCTAGAATATCCAAATCACCATCACCATCAATATCATCTATGGCAGGAATAAAATCGCCAAAATTCCATATGTTAATGAAATTTGGATTAAAGTTGGAGTGAATAAGGTTGGTATCTAAGGTGAACTGTAATGTTGTATTCGAAGTATTTTTATAAGCTGCTATTCCGGATGATGAGGAAGTGAAAATATCCATTTTACCATCGCAGTTGTAATCTCTTAATAACACCCAATTGCGCAAGCCTTCTGGAAAATTTTCAATAAAATTAGGCGCATGTGTGTAATCAATTTGATTTGGTGCTCCAGAGTTTAAGTATGTAGAAATTCTATTTCCGGTTCTATCGAAAACAAATAAATCTTTTACTCCATCTAGATCCAGATCAATTTTAGAAAATTGAACAGAGTTAAAACCTCCAGCCCAAGGATTTTTGAGTGTATCTCCATTCGTTTTTAAAACTAGAAAAGAGTCATCTCTAAAAAAAAATGTTTGTCCACTTACGTTCGATATTTGTAAAGAGAAAAAAAATAAAAAGCATATGAAGCTGAAATAAACTTTCATCTACTCTTTAATCAATTTATAAACTTTACTTCCTAAGTGATTAGAGAATTTAACAAAGTAAATCCCTTTAGAATAATTAAGAAGGTTAATTGTAGTTATTTTATTGCTAACTTTTTGTGTAACAACTTCCTTTCCTAATACATCAATAATTTGAATAGAAGCATTGTTTAAATTATTTTCCTGAGTATCTATAGTGATTGTATTTTTAGTAGGGTTGGGGTAAATGTTTAAATTAGTAAGACTTATATTTTCTTTTATACCTATTGGAGAAACTGTTCCTTTTCCTTTGTATAATGCAACTCCTCCAGAATAGTTTCCAACTAACATCTCTAAATTACTGTCATTAGTAATGTCATAAATAGAAACTTTTGAATTGATTCCTTCCCAAATATTTAAATAAGCGCTGTCTGTTTCAAAAGTACCATTGATGTTTCCATCAATGTTGGTGAACTTATAAATGTAGCCATTTTTAGCTCCGGAATACATTATTGTGGTTCCAGCACTGTCAATAAACACGGGGTTACTGTGCCCGTAAGAATCATATAATCTTTTTGTGTCTACTTTACCAAGAGAGTCTGTTATTGAAACAAGATTAGGACTAGTACTACTTCCTTGATTTTCATAATAAGAAAATGTTCCTTGGTCTTTACCAATTATTAGATCTGGTAAGCTGTCTTTGTTTAGGTCGTATACAAATGGTGTAGCATTGGCACCAACATCAATTCCTAAATAGTTTGGTGATGAAAGTGATAGGTTTGCAGGGTTTCCAGGTCCAGCAGTATTTTTAAAATAATGGATATGTCCATTGTAATCACCGATAAACATATCAACATCACCATCATCATCCATGTCTCCAAAGGCTGGGTAAAGCCCTAAAGTAGGTCTGCTTCCTGCAATATCTAAATTCATTGTAGAGATATTTAAATAATCAGAATTTACTAATTTGTAAACAGGTTTACTTGCTGTTCCAACATTTTCATAAAGTGTTAAGCTAGATTTATACAATAAGGGAATTAAGTTAGAATCAAATACGCCATAATTTCCTACAACAATATCCATTAAGCCATCGGCATTGTAGTCGAAGAACACGGGCTGACCTCCTTCTCCAACTTCAATCATTCCATCTTGTAAAAAAGCACTAGTTTCATGTTTAAAATCTGGATTGTTGGTTTGATTTCTGTTGTTGTAATACCAAACATTTTTTTTGTTTTTACATCCAGTGTAGCAATTTGGTGCAGCTATTAAATCTTTAACATTATCATTGTTTACATCTAAATAAAATCCTGCTGGAAAAATTTCAATGTTAGTGGCAATAGAGCTGTTGTTGTTTTGTGGGAATAAAGAATCTTGTGCAGAGATGGTTGATTGAGTTAAGTTGGCACTAGTATCAGAGTTAACCAGCATGGTGAAATTGTTGAATGAAACATCTCCTAATACGAGTTCTTTACTATTGTTTGCATCAACATCAAGCGTAAATAAGGTAGAACCAGCGTGTTTTTTTTCTGGATTTATTACATTAAATGAGCAAGTGTCATATAGGGTAACGGAGTTGCTACTAAAATTTTCTTTAAAATATCCCCAACATTTATTGGTTAATTGAAAATCTAAGCTATCACAGTTACCATATCTTTCCATAGATAAATTCTTATGGTATTCTACATAAGAACCTAAAATACTAAAAGTTAATACATCTAAATCACCATCACCATCAATATCATCAATAGCTGGAATATCTGTAGAGCTAATGTATAGATTAATAAAGTTGGGTTGAAAATCAGAATGAACCAAGCTAGTATCTATTTTGAAACTGAGTTGGCTTGTTGATGTGTTGCTGTATGCCGCCATTCCTCCAGAAGCATAAGTGAAAATGTCCATTTTCCCATCACAATTATAATCCCTTAACAAAACCCAGTCGTGCAGTCCTTCTGGGAAAAATTTGATATATGAAGGATCATGCTTATAGGTTACTGAATTTGGCGTTCCTGCATTAATAAAGGTAGAAATTCTATTTCCGGTTCTATCAAATACAAATAAATCTTTAATTCCATCTAAATCTAAATCAATTTCAGAAAACTGTACAGAATTGAATCCTCCCGCCCACGGATTTTTTAATGTGTCTCCATTTGTTTGGATAACGATGATAGAGTCATTTCTTTCAAAGTTTACTTGGCTATAAACGATGTTGTTAAAGAAGTTCGTAAGGATTAGAAGTCCAATTAATTTTAGTTCTAATTTCATATGATATAGACGCATTTTCATTTTAAAAAGTTGCTTATAAAATTATCACTTTTAATTGAGAATGGGCTTTACTAAAACTTATTATAAAATCAGTTGTTAATTCGTATTTGAAACTCTATATTTGCGGGCTTATAAAAAATAGAAGATTAATACTTAAGAAATGCAAAACAAAGGACTATTAACAACATTTACAATACTTTTCGCAATTGGCTGTCTTTATGCCTTATCATTAACATGGGTTGCAAGTAGCGTAGAGAGTGATGCTAAAGCATATGCTAATGGAGATTCAGAGATCGAATCTGCTTATTTAGATTCAATGGCTTCAGAAAAAGTTTATCCAGTAATTGATTACACTTACGGAGATCTTAGAACAAAAATGTTAAATCTTGGATTGGATTTAAAGGGTGGTATGAATGTTACTCTTGAAGTTCAAGTTGAAGAGGTTGTAAAAGCATTGTCATCTTTTAATAAAGATGCTGCTTTTAATAAAGCAATACAAGATGCTAAAATTGCTCAACAAAGTGCAGATAAAGGTTTTGTTGAATTGTTTGGAGAAATATATACAGCAGATAACCCAAACAGTAATTTAGCGGGAGTATTTTATACATTAGACAATAAAGATCAATTATCTCCAAATGCTACAAATGAAGAGGTATTGGAATTTGTTCAAGCTGAAGCTGATGATGCGATAGAACGTTCTTTTAATGTAATTAGAACAAGAATTGGATTGTTTGGATCTGCTCAACCAAACATACAGCGTTTAACAGGTTCTGATAGAATTTTAGTTGAATTACCTGGTGTTAAGAATAAAGAAAGAGTAAGACAGTTATTACAAGGTACTGCTAAATTAGAGTTTTGGTTAACATGGGAGAATAGAGAGGTTTATCCAATGATAGAACAAGCAGATACTAAGCTTGGAAAAGTTCTACAAGGTATTACAGAAGAAGTTGAAGATTCTACTGCTTCAGATTCTACTGAAGTTAAAGAAGAAGTTGTTGCAGACGAAGAGGTTGCAGATGCTGCAACAGATTCTACAGAAAAAGATGCAGCTTCAGATTTATTTGCTGATTTAGAAAATGGAGTTGATAGTAATAGTACTGATACTACTAAGTCTACTCTTGGTGAGCAACAAAATGCAGAACAGTATGCTAAGGATCACCCTTTATTTTCAGTAATGCGTCCAGCAATATTCCAAAATCCAGAAACTCAACAATATGAGTATGGACAAGGTCCTGTTGTAGGTTATGTTGCGATTAAAGATACGCATATAGTAAATAAGTATTTAGCAATGAAAGAGGTTCAATCTTTCTTTCCTCCAAGATTAAAGTTCTTATGGACTGCTAAGCCTTATGATGAAGAAGGGAAGTTTTTACAATTATTGGCTATTAAAATAGACAATAGAGATGGTAAAGCTGCTTTAGAAGGTGATGTTATTGTAAATGCATCTCAACAGTTTGATCAATTTAATGGTTCTCCAGAAATTTCTATGACAATGAATGGAGAAGGAGCAAACAAATGGAGAATATTAACTGGTGGTCATATTGGAGAGTCTATAGCTATAGCTCTAGATGATTTAGTTTATTCTTATCCAACAGTTAATGGAGAAATTGCTGGAGGTCAGTCGAGCATTTCTGGAAACTTTGAAATTGAAGAAGCAAAAATGATTGCTAACATTTTAAAGGCTGGTAAATTACCAGCTCCTGCAAGAATTGTTGAAGAAGCAGTTGTAGGACCAACTTTAGGAAAGGAGTCTATTGATAAAGGAATGATGTCTTTTATTATTGCCTTATTAATTGTACTTGCTTATATGGTGTTTTATTATTCTAAAGCAGGTGTTGCTTCGGTAATTGCATTGATAGCAAATATGTTCTTCATTTTTGGAGTGTTGGCTTCTATGCCAGCATTAGTTGCTTTAACATTACCAGGTATTGCAGGTATTATTCTTACAATTGGTATGTCGGTAGATGCTAACGTACTTATATTCGAAAGAATTAGAGAGGAAATTACTGCAGGAAAGGGTGTAAGATTGGCTGTTGCTGATGGTTATAAATTTGCTTACTCATCAATTATTGATGCCAACGTTACTACCTTATTAACAGGTGTTGTATTATGGTTCTTCGGTACAGGTCCAGTTGAAGGATTTGCTAAGACTTTAGTAATAGGTATTTTCACTTCATTATTTACAGCAATATTTATTACACGTATAATATTTGAATACCAATTAGGTAAAAATCAAAACCTTTCTTTCTCTACTAAGTTAACAGAAGGTGCATTTAAAAGTATCAACTTTGGTTTCATTAAGAATAGAAAAAAATTCTATATCCTTTCTGGAATTATAATTCTTGCTGGTATTGGATCTTTAGTTTCTAGAGGTTTACAGTACGGAGTTGATTTTAAAGGAGGTAGAGCATATACGGTAAGATTTGATAACAATGTTGAAACTGTTGATGTTGTAAAAAGCTTAACTGGAGCATTTGAATCTGCACCTGAGGTGAAAACTTTTGGTGATGGTAACCAAGTAAAAGTTGTTACTTCTTTCATGATTGATAGTAATGCTGAAGATGCAGATAATGTTGTTGAAGCAAAATTAAAAGAAGGCCTTTCTTCATTGGGTGGAGAGTTTGAGATTATGAGTTCGCAAAAAGTAGGGCCAACTATCGCTGATGATATTAAGAAAGATTCTTTATTATCAATTATATTCTCTTTAATTATCATTTTCTTATACATTGTATTTAGGTTTAAGAAATGGCAATTTGGTATGGGTGCATTGGTAGCATTATTCCACGATGTATTGATAGTACTTTCTCTATTCTCTTTATTGTATGGAGTGTTACCTTTCTCATTAGAAATAGATCAAGCATTTATTGCAGCTATTTTAACTGTGGTAGGTTACTCTATTAATGATACAGTTGTTGTATTTGATAGAATTAGAGAGTTCTTAGGATTACATAAGAAACAAGAAATGAAAGCTGTTGTTAATGATGCCTTAAACAGTACATTAAGTAGAACAATCAATACATCGTTAAGTACGATATTTGTATTGGCTATGATTTTCTTCTTTGGAGGTGAGGTTATTAGAGGGTTCTCTTTCGCATTATTAATTGGTGTTATTGTAGGAACTTATTCTTCATTATGTATAGCATCTCCAGTAATGTATGATTTTGTAAATAAGAAAAAATAACAACATACTTAAGTTGTATATAAAAAGCCTCCGAAGAAATTCGGAGGCTTTTTTATTGAAATAAACTTCTTAGTTCTAACAGAAGGCATAATAAAAGTAACTGGTTGTATTCATATTAAAGTAGGTTGTAAGCTCGGTTGAGCTATTAAGTTGTCTTTATGTGCTTTATATGAGGGGGGTAATAGTCTATTTGTTACTTATGGTGTTAAATTGAGAAGCCCCTCGAATAAATCCGAAGGGCTTCTTGCACTAACTAAACAGGAATCTGTTATCTAGGAGAGATACTAACTATCATCAAAAATATTTATTTATTCAACTGTTCACTTTAGTATTTACATTAATGGTGAGATAAAGTGATGATTGGAAACCGTTCATCACAATAGCTTTATTCAATTTCTATAGGCATTTGAGTTCTAATGGAATCTAATTGAATGGTTGTAATCCCTTCAATTTCATCACAATCTAAACAGGTTAAACCATCCTCTAACATTACCCATCTTTTCCCTAACATTTCCGAATCCCAAGTATCTGTAACATTGGCAATATTATTAATCGCATGTTTCAATGATTTATCGAGATAAATGGATTTACCAATAGGCAAGTAGAGTTTAACATTTATTTCTTGTCCTCTGATTTTATTTTTTCTTAAGGTACTGATGTAGTTTCCTAATAAAATAGAATCGTTATTGATAGAGTAATTGTAATTCATTTGATTTAGTTTCGAATTGACATCTTTTTTAGAGTATCCTGCTACATCTTTTTCAATTTCAATTTCAAAACTGTCTGATTTACTTTCATAGACTCTTACTTGAATATCATTAAAATAAATAGAATCTTCATCTAAGGAAATTGTAAAGTATTTATCTTCTAATATTCCTTCTCCAGGTACATTTTCAGTAGCTATAGAAAGGTGGAAGTCTTCTTTATCTTCATTAATAATTGTTTTTGAAGTACCAATTTCTGAATCACGCTCATTATAGGATAATTCTGTACCCATCCTTATACCAATCATTGCACACAAGAAAATACCTATTACCCAAAGAATAAATAAGCCTATACTCACCCCTGTATGAGTTTTGATTTTGTATAGCAGATTTGCTCCTGCATAAATGAGCATTGCAATGGGTAAACCAATAGTTATCGCTGCACCTATTATGGCCATGTGAAATTGATTTTCTGATATAAATATTAAGTTAAAAAATTCGGTAGACGGTATTGAAAAAACACCGTCTGAAGTAATAGAGAATACAGTTTCTGACCCAATCAACATGCTTAATAAACCTATTAACATGAATGTACCCACTAACAGAAATATTACTCCAAATACTTTTCCTAAAACTTTAAAAACACCATTTAAAATTTGTCCTATAAAATTGAAAAAGGATTCAATTGCTGATTCAGCTTTTTTTCCATATTGCTGTCCATGCTTTTTAAAATTATCACTGACTTTATCCGCTTCGTCTTTAAAAGTCCTTCCAATATTATCAATGTTTACTGGTTCTCCCTTCATGTGTAATTTATCTGATGCTGTTTTTGCTTCAGCCATAACAATCCATAAGATGATATACAGAAGAAAACCAAACCCAATAAAAAGAGCAACTACAAAGAATAATCTTAGCCAAAGTGACTCAATACCTATATATGCTGCTAAACCTGCCGCAACTCCACCAATCATTCTGTCATCAGGATCTCTAAATAATTTCTTCTCTGAGGAATAATGTTTTTGATGCGATGATTTTCTTTCTTTTTCTAAATCTTCTTCATCTTCATCAATGTATTGTTCTGGTTTCCCCATTACACCAATTACCTCTTCAACATCTTTGGATTGAATTACTTGATTATTGGAAGAAATTTTTTCACTGAATAATTCAGCGATTCTGGCTTCTATGTCCATCATTATTTCTTCGCACTCCTCAGAGTTTTTGAAATAACTTTTAATCTTACTTAAATATTTTTTTAACTCTTCATAAGCATCAACGTCTATATGAAAAACTATTCCACTAATATTTATTGTTACTGTTTGGTTCATCTTGTTATAGATTAAATCTGTTTCTTATTTTTTATTTGCTAGTAATCTTTACGGCCTTTACTAAATCATTCCAGGTGGTTTCTAATTCTTTTAAGAATTCTGTTCCAATTTCAGTTAATTGGTAATATTTTCTTGGAGGACCAGATTTAGATTCTTCCCATCGATAAGAAAGCAATCCAGCATTTTTTAGTCTCGTTAATAATGGATAGAGTGTTCCTTCAACTACAATTAATTTTCCAGCTTTTAACTTTTCGATTATTTCCGAAGGATATGCTTCTCCATTTTTAAGAATAGATAGAATACAATATTCAAGTACTCCTTTTCTCATTTGTGCTTTTGTATTTTCTATTTTCATACTAGAGTAATTTACAATACAAAGATATATGTTTTAAAATGTATTATGCAATACATAGTACCTGAAAATATCATAACATCCTGATTTTCAGCATGAATAATTTTTATTGGATGTTTATTTTTTCTTTTTTACCTAAGAATTTAGGTTCTTTATGGATGATATATAGATCAATTACAGCTTTAGTTTTTGCAAAAATTTCTCTGATATTTGTTTTAAAAGAATATTTTTTTGGAGGATCTATAGCGGCAAAACCAATTGCTTCAATGTCGTATTTATTGGCTATAAAGAGGGCTCTTTCTATATGAAATTTTTGAGAAACTATGATAAATTTATTTTGTCCAAACACCTTTTTACCTCTAACAACAGAATCTAATGTTCTAAAACCGGCAAAATCTAGAGTAATAGCAGTTTCAGGAACTCCTTTTTGAATTAAGGCTTGTAACATTTGTTGTGGTTCATTGTATTCCTTCAAACTGTTATCTCCGCTTACAATAATATGTTTAATTTTTCCTAAATGATACAATTCAGAAGCAGCATTAATTCTATATTTAAAATACAAGTTAGTTGTGCCTCGAGTCGTATATCTACTTGTTCCTAGTAATAATGCAACATTGTTGCCATTAGGTGTTTCTGAAACTGTGTTGTAAATGTTTTTTTTAGCAGAAGAAATAATTATCCAGTTTGAAAAAAAGATAAAAGCTATTAGTAGAGCAAAAGAAGCGAAGGTCCACTTATTAAAAAGGAGCTTTATTTTTTTTTGTAAGAAAGATTTTATTGACATGTTGGCTATACGGTTTTTAAACATTTACGTATAGCTCTAACAAAACAAATGCCGCAAATAAAACGCTTGCAATTCCATTGGTAGTAAAGAAAGCTAAATTCACTTTACTTAGATCATTTGGTTTTACTAGGAAATGCTGATAGGATAATAATCCAATGAATAATCCACTTCCTATCCAATAGAATAAACCTAAATCGGCATAATAACCTGCATATAGAATAAACGAAGCAGTAATTACATGTAAGATATTTGAAAGCATTAGAGCATTTCTTGTTCCTAATAGTACAGGTATTGAATGTAGTTGTTGTTCTTTATCGAAGGCCTCATCCTGTAAAGCATATATAATATCAAAACCACTTACCCAAAACAATACAGAAAATGAAAAGAATAATGGGAGCCAATCAAATTGTCCTGTTACTGCAAGGTAGGCTCCAATTGGTGCTAAAGACAATCCTAAACCTAAAACCAAATGACACAATGCTGTAAAGCGTTTGGTTAAGCTATAACCTAAAACAACAGCTAAGGCAACTGGTGATAAATAAAAACAAAGTGGATTTATGAGGTACGTTGTTCCAACAAAAAGGATGCAGTTGACAATTACAAATATCAAGGCGTTTTTTGGTGTTATCGTTCCGTTTGGGATTTCTCTAACTTCTGCTGTTCTTGGATTAGCTAAATCTATCTTTCTATCAATGTATCTATTAAATGCCATCGCAGCACTTCGTGCGAAAATCATGCATAAAATGACATAAATTAATGTGATCCAATTTATGTTTGATTCAAGGGAGTTTATAGCTAAAAAGAACCCTATTAATGCAAATGGTAGTGCAAAAATGGTATGACTAAACTTTATAAGTGATAGGTAATTTTTCATCTTCTTTATATGAACACAAAAATACCAATACTAAGTAAGTAATAAATTTAAAAATGAAACTTACTTTATTAACTTTACATCTTTCAATAATATAGTAACAATTATGAGTGACGATAAAAAAGTAATATTTTCAATGGATAAAGTAGGCAAAACTTTGCCTAACGGAAAAGTAATCTTAAAAGACATTTACTTGTCTTTTTATTATGGTGCTAAAATTGGAATTATTGGATTAAACGGTTCTGGTAAATCTACAGTAATGAAAATTATTGCTGGTGTTGAGGAGCAATATCAAGGAGATGTAACATTTTCTCCAGGATATACAGTTGGCTATTTAGAGCAAGAACCAAAATTAGATGAAACTAAAACAGTTAAAGAAATAGTTCAAGAAGGAGCTCAAGAAACGATTGATGTTTTAGCAGAATATGAAGCTGTAAATAATAGTTTCGGAGATCCAGAGGTTTTGGATAATCCAGATAAAATGGAAGAAGTAATGAAGCGACAGGCTGAATTACAAGATAAAATTGATGCTTTAGATGCTTGGGAGTTGGATACGAAATTATCTCGTGCAATGGATGCGTTAAATTGTCCACCAGAAGATGCTTTAATCAAAAATTTATCTGGAGGAGAATTAAGAAGAGTTGCTCTATGTCGTTTATTATTAAAAAGTCCGGATATATTGTTGTTAGATGAGCCTACCAATCATTTAGATACAGAATCTGTTTATTGGTTAGAACAGCACTTGCAAGAATATAAGGGGACAGTGATTGCAATTACTCACGATAGGTATTTCTTGGATAATGCTGCGAGTTGGATTTTAGAATTGGATAGAGGTTCCGGTATTCCTTGGAAAGGTAATTATTCATCATGGCTAGATCAAAAATCTAAACGTTTAGCTCAAGAGGAAAAAACAGAGAGTAAAAGAAGGAAAAACCTTCAGAGGGAGCTTGAGTGGACAAGAATGAATGCTAAAGGTCGTCAATCAAAATCTAAAGCTCGTTTAGCCAATTATGATAAATTATTAAGTGAAACGGCTAATGAAAAGGAAGCTAAACTAGAATTGTTTATACCTAATGGTCCACGTTTAGGAAACGAGGTATTGGATGTAACTGATATTTCAAAAGGTTTTGATGATAAGTTGTTGTATGAAAATTTATCGTTTAAACTTCCTCCTGCTGGAATTGTTGGAATTATAGGCCCCAATGGAGCTGGGAAAACAACACTTTTTAGGATGATAATGGGGGAAGAAACTCCAGATAACGGTACTTTTAAAGTAGGTGAAACGGTTAAAATTGGATATGTAGACCAATCTCATAAAGATTTATTAGAAGATAAAACCATTTTTGAAGTATTTTCAGGAGGAACAGAAATGATGGAATTTGGAGGTAGAACGATAAACTCTAGAGCTTATTTATCACGTTTTAACTTTCAAGGTGCTGATCAAAATAAAAAGGTTGGAATTTTATCTGGAGGAGAACGAAATCGATTGCATTTAGCAATGGCAATTAAACAAGAAGCAAATGTCTTATTGTTAGATGAGCCAACAAATGATTTAGATGTTAATGCTATTAGAGCATTAGAAGAAGGTCTAGAATCTTTTGCAGGATGTGCTGTTGTCATTTCTCACGATAGATGGTTTTTAGATAGGATTTGTACACACATATTGGCTTTTGAAGGGAATTCTGAAGTTGTCTTCTTTGAAGGGTCTTATTCTGACTATGAGGAAAATAGAAGAAAACGTTTGGGTACTGAACCTACAAGGTTTAAATATAAAAAGTTAGTAAAAAGTTAGTTGGATTTTCAGTAATTGAATAATTATAAGAAGAAATTCTTTTAGTTTTTTTCTTAATGACCATTTATTAAAAAATGACCATCATTTTTGTTTGCTTTTATCTGTGCTGGTACTGGTAGTATATACCAATTAGCCGCAATTCCAATGTCTCGTTTTATGACTATTTTTCCTGCTTAATTTATTTGCTTGAGTGATAAGTATAGTATATGATATTGTAGTTAGCGATTCAGTACTTCTTTATTTATAAAATGGAAAAAGAACATTACTTTTTTAACTTCACTCATTATATTTGTTAAGTTTTTAAAAGACGTTGATATGAAAAAAATAGTTCTTTCTTTAATATTATTGATTTTGTTTGTGACTACTAATGCTCAGCTAGTAGTAAATACAGGAATGACGCCTACGCAATATGTTCAAAATGTACTAGCAGGTTCAGGTGTTGTAATTACAAATGTAACTTTTATAGGAGATACTAATCAGTTAGGAGAATTTAACAGTGCAGCTGCAAATGTTGGTATTGGTCAAGGGATAATTTTATCTACTGGAGATGTAGCAACGGCAGTGGGACCAAATAATAATACTGGATTGCCAGGTAGCCAGTATGGAGGACCAGCAGATCTTGATTTAAACATAACTTCGGGAGTTACTACAGAAGATGCTGCTGTTTTAGAATTTGATTTTATTCCAACTGGCGATACGATAAAGTTTAATTATGTTTTTGCTTCCGAAGAATATTTAGAATTTTTGAATACTGGAGTAAATGATGCTTTTGGTTTCTTTTTGAGTGGACCAGGTATTACAGGGCCTTATTCTAATAACGCTATTAACCTTGCAACTATACCAGGAACAACAACAGAGGTGTCTATTGATAGTGTTAATAATGTGGTAAACTCTACTTTCTATATTGATAATGGAGATGGTAATTCTGCTCCTCAGAATACAGATAATACGGTCATTCAGTATGATGGATTAACTGTTGTTCTGACTGCAGTATCTGCTGTTCAATGTGGACAGCCATATCATATAAAATTAGCTATTGCTGATGGTGGAGATGATCAAGTTGATTCAGGAGTTTTTCTAGAGGGAGGAAGTTTAACATCTAGTGGTGTATCTATTACTTCAAATACAACAACTATTATTGAAGGATGTGTAGATGCTACGATTAAAATTCAAAGATCAGATATAAATGCTAATGATACTATAGGGTTAGTAGTTTCTGGAAATGCAACAACTCAGGAGTATTCAACAATTCCTCTACAACAAGTTTTTGCTCCTGGATCAGATTCAATTGTATTTGATATTGCAGCGTTTGTAGATAATGTTGCAGAAGGTACTGATACAATAATAATTGAAATACAAGGGAATACTGGATGTAATATGATTACATTAATCATTGAGGACTATATACCGATGTCTATAACTGTTAGCGATAGTGTTAATATTTGTGAAGAGTTGGGAGAAAGTGCTCTACTTTGGATGAGTGTTTCTGATGGAAGACCCCCCTTCTCATATGTCTGGGATAATGGGGGAGGGTCAAGAGATTCTGTAAATGTAGCTCCTCAAGCAACCACCTATTATACACCAACAATATGGGATGGTTGTGGAAATTCAATTGTAGGTGATGCTGTACCAGTAATTGTTCAATGTGAAATAATTAAAATAAATGTTTTTACACCTAATGGTGATGGAATGAATGACTTTTTTACATTAACAAATCTTGCTGATTACCCCAATCCTTCAGTAAAAATATTTAATCGTTGGGGCGCTATCGTTTATGAAAGTGAATCATATCAAAATGATTGGGACGGAGATGACTTGACTGATGGTACTTACTTTTACGTTGTTTTTCCTAATAGTAACAAGTATGAATACGATTCTGGAGCAAAAGGTGACTTGAAACATACAATCAAAGGATATTTCCATCTTTTCAGATAAAAAGAGACTACTTATAAGAAAAGCCTAAGATTCATTTCTTAGGCTTTTTTGTTGCTTTTAGATTCTTAATTTGATTGTAAAAATCAAATCACAATGAACCTTTATTTCTTACATTTGCTATTCAATTAAATGTTGATATGAATACCATTTTATTATTTGGAATGCCTGGAGGAGCAGAACTGTTTTTTATAGTTTTGGTTATCATTATGCTTTTTGGTTCTAAAAAAATTCCTGAATTAGCCAGAGGGTTAGGAAAAGGTATGCGTGAAATTAAAAATGCTACAGGTGATATTCAGCGGGAAATTACAGAAGGTGCTCGTGATATAAATTCGATAAAAGATAAAGTGAATGTGGAGAAACAAGTCAAAGATTTGGTTTCAGGAAATCAGGAGAAAAAACCTTCTTTAGATGCTGAACAGGAAGTAAGTAGTGTAGAAGAAAAAAAAGAAAATTTAGAGCAGAAGGCGGGTACTCAAGAACAAGATAATGCCAATACTCCACCAGTTTCTCAAACCGTTCAAAGACGAAGTGTTTATGCAGCAAATGACGGAGAAGATACTACAGGAAAAGTAGAATAATGGAATATGTTTTATTAATAGGTGGACTTTCTGTATTAATTATAGCAGGAGAGTTGTTAGTTAGAGGAGCAGTTGGTGTTGCTTTAAAATTTAACATCCCAACCTTGGTTATTGGTATGACCATTGTTTCTTTTGGTACATCAGCTCCAGAGCTTTTGGTTAGTTTAAAAGCAGCCCTTAATGGTCATGCAGAATTAGCAATAGGAAATGTAATAGGATCTAATATAGCTAACATTGCTTTAGTTTTAGGAATAACTACTATGATATTACCAATAAGTGTTGGTAAATCAACAACTAATGTTGATTGGCCAATATTAATGGGGGCATCAATTCTGTTTTTTCTTTTTATTTTAGATACAAAGATACAATGGTATGAAGGTGCTATTTTAACGCTTGGATTAGTTAGTTTTAATATCTACATGTTTTGGGATGCAAAACGAAAAGGCAAGAAAGAGGTTTTAGATGAAGATGTAGTAGCTGTTAAAAAATCTAATATACTCTTAAATGTAGGCTTAATAATTTTAGGATGTATTGGCTTAGCTTTTGGTGCAAGTTGGTTGTTGGATGGTGCAGTTCAGATTGCATCAAATTTTGGTGTTAGTGAACATGTTATTGGTGTTACTATTGTTGCCTTTGGAACTAGTGTTCCTGAATTAATAACTTCAGTTGTAGCAGCGTTTAAAAAGCATTCAGATATTTCTGTTGGAAATTTAATTGGTTCTAATATTTTTAACATATTAGGCGTGTTAGGAATAACTTCTTTGGTGAAAGAAATTCCAGTTACTGAGCATGTTATATCTGTTGACTCTTTATGGATGTTAGCTATTGCACTTCTAATTTTTCCATTAATGATATTTGGTTATAAAGTCACTAGAGTAAGAGGTTTTTTACTGTTTTTATTTTACTGTATTTACATTTACTTTGTGGTATCATAATTGATTGATAACAATTTATTATCTTTCCGTATTAATTGAAGAACTACTTAGCCATATTATTTGTACTAATTTCATTTGTTGTAACAGCTCAACAAAAGATTGATGATGTTGATTATAAGTATGATAAAGCATTTTTAGAAGGTTTAATTCAAGAACAAATAGATGCTTTTAGAGAGAGTAAAAATTTACCTGCATTTAAATATGATGACGTATTAACTTTAGCAGCTGAAGATCAAACAGATTTTATATTAAGAACAAAAAGAGTTACTCACGATCAACCTTCTGTTAAAAAGAAAACACCATTTAATCGAGTAATGTTTTATGATGGTATGCACGGATTTGTGGATGAAAACTGTTACAAGTTAGTGGTAGGTAGTTATGCGAAATTGCCTGGAGAATCAGAAAAGACTAAATTAAAATCATACCATAATGTAGCTACTGCGATTGCACAAAACTGGATTCATTCAAAAGCACAATCTGCTATTATTGCTAACCCTAAATATGTAAATTATGGTATTTCGGTGGTGTTAAATGAGAATGATAAATCACTTATTGCAACCCATGTTGTGGGATCAGAACCTTTTGTATTACCAGACGGGGTAAAACCTATGAAAGATGATTTTGGAATTTTGCCTTATGATAAAAATAAATGCTCTAGTATTAATAAGAAATACAGCTACTTACCACAATTAATGTCTGATAATATTTTCTTTAAGGATGGACAGATTTATTTCTATTTCCATGATTTAGAACTTTTTAAATCTGTTTTAAGTGAATCAGGAGACGGAATTGCTCTAGATATTCTTGCAAAAAATCAATTTGAATGTGGTGCAGGGAATAAACTATATCCCTCAAAAATTCATTCAGGTATAATGTTAGAACCTATTTCTAAATCTCAAATTTTTGGTAAAAATGAATTGAAAGGGAGTAATGAATTAGAAGTTTCTTTAGGAGTTATTCCGCCTTATGTAGATACTAATAATGTAGAGTTTAATTTGTTAATGATAAAAGGTAATTGTTTGTGTCAAACAATTGTTTATAATAGTTTGGGAGGAGAAAATTTAACTTCTTTAGATCTTGAATTTATGTTGGATACTCTTTCTGTTAGTAGTAGATCTGATTCAATAACAAATCAATTAACATTTACTGTACCTTTTGAAAAGAACAAATCGCAGTATGATAGTGATGATGTAAAGCCATTTTTAGATTCTTTAAGTTTAAATCGGTTTGATTTAAAACGAATTGATATTGTTGCTTATTCCTCATTAGATGGGGGGATAAAAGGAAATGAGATCATTCAGCAAAAAAGAGCAAAGAGTATTTTGGCCGCAATTCAAAAATATAAATTGCAAAATGTTGAAACGAATATAGTTACTAAAGAAAATTTTGATGGATTTTATGAATCAATAAAGGGATCACCATATGAAGATCAATTGACCAAACTTTCAAAAGAAGATTTGAGAAAACTTATCAATTCAGATACCTTAAAGATTGATTTAGAACCATATTTGGCTCAACAGCGTAAGGCTGAAATTACTTTGACAGTTGAACGTGTTTTTATGGATGAAGCTTTATTTAGTGTATTGCCAGACTGGTTTGAAAAAGCACTTAATGAAAAAGATTATGTTAAAGCAAAAATTTATCAATCAGTAATGCTTAAAAATATAGGGAATGATAATATAGGTATAGATAAAATACTCAATATTAAAATACCTCAAAGCAAGGAAACAATATCATTTTTAAATAATCAAATTGCCATTAGATGGTATTATTCTGATGCTGCAAATAAAGATAGCTTGCATCAAGCTTTATTAAAAGATGTTGAGAGTTTACTACTAATAGACCCTTCAAATTCTTTTTTACAATATAATAAAGCTGTTTTAAGGCTGTTGTTGTGGTCTCATGATTTCACTAGGGAAGCTGAACCAAGATTAGTACTTCGAGAGATTAAGTTATTAGGAAGCTCGAATATAGAGCGATGGATGATTAATCGATTGATATTAAATTATAATATAATCTCAGCAGATTATTACTATGATAACAAGAAATTTATAGAAAGAGAAAAAGCGTTAATAAATGTAAAGAAGTCTTTATTTTCTTCGAATCTAGATAGAGATCAAAGTTTTAGGATTGCCAATTATTTTATGTTTCAATTGCGTATAGATTGGGCCATAGATATTATGAAGCCTTTTGCTATTAAGGAAAATATTGATGAAGAATTTTTATTTACATTTTTAACTGTGGCGATTTACAATAAAGAAAAAGTTCCTCAAAATGAGTTTGAGCAATTTATGGTAAGGGCTAAAAAATTAAATAAAGAACGGTTTTGTAAATTGTTTGGAGCACCGAATATGAGCTTTCAATTATTGAAAGATATTCCTGTTAAAAAGTTGTTCTGTGAGACTTGTCACTAAATGAGTTTGCAAAAAAATAATAAAAAGGTAATTGGAGCTTGGACTATGTATGACTGGGCCAATTCGGTTTATCCTTTGGTTATTACTTCGGCTATTTTTCCAATATTTTACGAAAAGTCAACACCAGAAATTATTTCATTTTTGGGAGTAGATTTAGTGAATACAGAATTGTATTCTTATATCATTTCGCTGTCATATTTAGTTGTTGCTTTTCTTTCTCCATTGCTTTCCGGAGTTGCAGATTACTCTGGGAATAAGAAAAGTTATATGCGTTTCTTTTGTTATATGGGAGCTGTTGCTTGTATTAGTTTTTTCTTTTTTAATGTAGATCAGATAGAATTAAGTATGCTTTCTGTTTTTCTTGGTAGTATAGGTTTTTCGGGTAGTTTGGTTTTTTATAACGCTTATTTACCTGCTATATGTACAACAGATTTACATGATAAAGTTAGTGCAAAAGGGTTTTCAAGAGGGTATATTGGGGCTTCATTGTTATTGATAATTTGTTTGATTTTGATAACAGGGAAAATCATTCCTGATGCTGCACGATGGTCTTTTGTTTTAACAGGTATTTGGTGGATTGGTTTCAGTCAAATTACTTTTAAAGGTTTGCCAAGCAATATTTTTAATCATAAACCAGAAGGAAACCGTTTAACAAAAGGATTTGAAGAGTTAAAGAAGGTTTGGAAGCAAATGTCTAGTAACAAACCATTAAAACGCTATTTGGCAGCATTCTTTACCTATAGCATGGGGGTGCAAACGGTAATGTTAATGGCTGTTTTTTTCGGCACCAAAGAAATTACATGGTCCTCTCCAGAGGAAAAAGATACGGGTTTAATTATAAGTATTCTAGTAATTCAATTTATAGCAGTAGCAGGAGCTTATTTAATGGCTTATTTATCCAAGAAAGTTGGAAATATTAAGACCTTATCTATTGTTGTGTTTGTATGGGCTTTAATATGTGTTTTTGCCTATGCATTTGTTTACACCCCAATTCATTTTTACATTATAGCCGCTGTTATAGGTTTTGTTATGGGAGGTGTTCAATCATTATCACGATCAACTTATTCCAAACTGTTACCAGAAACAGAGGATCATGCTTCTTATTTTAGTTTTTATGATGTTTTGGAAAAAATGGGAATAGTTATAGGAACATTCTTTTTTGGGTTTATAGAAGGAATGTTTAGCATTAGAGAGTCGGTATTAATGCTGATCGTATTCTTTATAATAGGATTCTTCTTATTGCTTAGAGTTCCTAAAACAGAAGCTTTGCAGGGAGCTGCTTAATTCACATTTTAATGTAAACTTAGTGTATGATTATAAGAGTATTATCATTTTTTTTACTATTGTTATTAATATTTAAAGTTTCGGCTCAAGAAACCGGTAAGTTTACAAAAAAGGATACGCTAATTTATTTCAACGAATTAACATTTAATAGCTCTGAAGAGAAGATGTTATTTGAAAAAATATTGAATAATCAGAGTGATGATTATTTTTCTTCTATGTATATGGTGAAAAAAGGAGTTGATTTAAAGGGGTTGAAATCAGCTAAATTGAAGCTGAAAAGACAAATAGAAGATCTTAAGAGTAAAAAGATAGGAACTAATTCAGAAAAGAAAATCATAAAAAAGATTTATAAAGATGTTCATGACGAATTTTTTAATAAGTATCAGTTAAACAACCATTTTGATGATGTTTTTACTAAAGGATATTACAATTGTCTATCTTCTTCTTTTCTATATAGTTTAGTTCTCGAAGAGCTTAATATTCCGTTTCAAATTAACGTTTTACCAAACCATGTTAATTTAACGGCTTATCCAAATACGCACAATATATTATTGGAAACAACAGACCCTGTAAAAGGATACTTCTCTTTTGATAATAAGTTCAAAGAGCAGTATGTTAATAATTTGATAGCATATAAAATCATTGATAAATCAGAGAAGAATTTTATTTCAATTGACGAGCTTTTTGATCAATATTATAATACAAATCAGGTGGTTAGCATTAAAGAATTAGTTGGAGCTCAGTATTATAATGATGGTTTATATTTATTACGGGAAGAAAATTTTATTCAAGCGATTCAACAACTAGAAAAATCAATTGCATTATATCCAAGTATTAATGCGGGTAGAGTATTGATATCCTTATATTTAAATGAATTGATAGGTTCAGATTATTCTGATAATAGACATTTTCAATACTTAGCTAAATATGTTCGATATAAAGAATTGAAAATTGATGTAGGGTATTTGGATTATGCTTTTGAAAGTGTTGCAAAACATCATTTGTTAAATAAAAAGGATACTATTTTTTTTAAAACTTTTTATGAAAAAATTGATTCTATTTCAAATGATAGTATTGTAAGCAAAAGGCTTCACTTTTTCTATTTGGGAGCTATGGGGGAGTATTATTTTAATTCGTTAGAATATAATTCTGCTGCGGAGTATTTTTTAAGGGCAGTTAATTTGAAAGAAGATACTTTAGGACTACTTAATTTACATGTAAAGTCCGCAATATTATATGTGAATGATTTTAGTAATAAGAAAAAGGCGCTAGATTATTTAAATAAGGTTGAAAATGGACATGAACAGTTAGAAAAAAATAAGCTTCTTATGAGCTATAAGGCAGAAATAATTTGTTTGTTAATGATTAGAAAATTTGAAAGTAATGACCCTAAATCCGGAGAAATATATAGAGAGCAGTTAGAATTTATATTTGATAATATAGACGTGAAAATTAACGAACATAATGTCGGCATAGCTTATGCTCAAGCTGGCTCATGTTATTTTAGAAAAGGAAATAGGGCTAAGGCAAAAGTTCTACTAAAAAAAGGTTTAATCTACTCTCCTGAAAATTATGAGCTTGAATCTAGACTTAAAATGATAAGCTATTAAACTATCTATTTTCTAGAGAAATATTTATTTTCTTCTCTACAATATAATAGTTCTTATCAGCTGTTTTTTGAGAGGCTACAATAGACAAGGTTCTCATAGTGTATGTTCCTTTCAAAACTTTTATGGTTAAGCTAGCTTTACCTTTAGAGCCGGGCATAGGAGAAAAGTAAGCATGGAAAGATGAATTTTCATCCAAATTTTCCTCATAAAATTTTACAGTTTTACTTTTATTTGAAAATTTAAAATCAAATTTACATTGACCGTTTAATTTAATGGTATTAATTTGGTTTACTATTATTTTTGGGGTTGGTTTTAATTTTCCAGAAGGGCTATATTCTTTTAAGCCTACACATGGGTTCCCATTGTACCAAGGCATTTTAGATTTTAAAGTCCCATTTTCTCGATATATATTAAAGGTGCCGTTTTTTTCTCCTTGGGTATAGTTTCCTTCTAGATAGACATTTCCATTTTCATAATACCACTTATATTCACCGTCTTTTTTATTATTTTTATAATTGAATTCCATATTAACTTTACCATTTGGGTAATAGTTAATAGCTGGGCCATTTTTCAAACTATCCTTGTAAGTAACTGTAGAAGCTAGTTTTCCTTTTAAGTAGTTTTTTCTAATCCCGTTGTAGATTTTTTCTGAATTATTAGGGCTATTATTTGAGGATTCTATAAAATTGCAAGAATTTAATATGACTAAACTTAATAAGGTGCATATGTAAGTGTTTTTCATTTGTTAGCAGCTACTTTCTCCAGAACGAGAATAAGTCCTAAGCCAATGATTGCCATCACAACAGCAAAAATAATTTGAGGTTCACCATTAAAATTAGAAGGTGATATATTATTTTGAATAAAAGGAACGGCTTCTCCGTGAGAATTTATTCTTGTAGAAATGGTTTCTTTCCATGGCCATATTTTATTTAAAGAACCAATTAAAAAACCTGTAAGAACAGCTATGGTTAAGTCATGATGTTTTTTAAACATCCAACTCAATAATTTAGAGAAAGAAAGCAAACCAACAATACACCCACTAGCAAATACAGCAATAATAGTTAGTTTAAAATCTTTTATTGAGGTTAAAACGAGCTCATACGATCCTAAAAGTAATAAGATGAAACTGCCAGAAATTCCTGGTAAAATCATTGCACAAATGGCAATTGCTCCAGATAAAAAGACATACCAAAGAGCATTTGGGTTTTCCATAGGAGGCAATAGGGTAATATAAAAAGCAATTCCTGTTCCAATGATTAATCCTATTATTTTAGAAATGCTCCATTTTGTAATCTTTTTACCAACAAGGTATATACTTGAAATAATTAATCCGAAAAAGAAAGACCATAGCAGTACTGCTTGGTTTTCCATAAGGTAAGTAATGAGTTTAGCAAGTGATGCTACACTTATTCCTATACCTAAAAATAAAGCAACTATAAAATTTCCGTTGATGTGATTCCAAAAACCTTTTACACCTTCTGTTTTTAATTTAGTAAGTGCTTCTAAATTAACAGCGTTAATGGTGTTTAATAGTTCTTCGTATATGCCTGTAATAAAAGCAATTGTTCCTCCAGAAACACCAGGTACAACATCTGCTGCCCCCATGGCAACGCCTTTAAGACTTAAAAAAATATAATCTTTAATTGACCTTTCCATTAGGCTTCGATTCCTAGGTATCCAAAAACTCCACCTTCAAGAGAATAGATGTTGTCAAGATTTAGTTTTCTTTCTATAGTATGAGTCATTGCAGCTGACCTTTTTCCTGTTTTACAACAAATTATTACTTGTTTTGAAGTGTCAATTTGTTCTAAAGAATTTAAAACATTTTCCATAGGAATGTTAACTCCTCCAATGTTGTTGTCTTCAAACTCATAATCTTCTCTAATATCAATTAGTTGAATGTTATCGTTGTTGTTAATTTTAGCCTTTAAATCTTCAGCAGTTATAATGTTCATCTTAACTATTATTTGAATTCAGTAACTATGTTTTCTGGTAGATTGTCAAAAAATGTATCTCCTCTTAATCCTAATCTTAAACACTCTAATGGAATAACTTCGTTAAAAGCGATATTCCCTAGGTTAACGTTTGACCCAAATTGTTTTATGAACCAAACTTGTTGCGCTTTTTTAGGAGCTTCCCAGAGTATGTTTTCTGCTTTAACATTTGAAACAATCTTGTTTACTAGAGCAACGTGAGCTGTACCATTTGGTCTGTAAATCCCCACATTTCCACTTTCTCTTGCTTCAGCAATTACTTTCCAAGATCCAGCTTCTAACTCAGTTTTCATCATAGAAATCCACTTAGAAGGACTTATAAAAATTCCTTCTTCTTTAGATCCTACTTCAGATAGAACAGTGAAATCCTTTGCAAGAGTAGAAATAAACTCACATTTTTTTTCTTGAGCCAATTCAATGGAACCATCAGAAACTTCACAAGTTTCCATTTTATATTTATCCATTAGCCTTCTGTAATCATCAAACATTCCTCTGACAATAAAGGCTTCAAAAAGTGTTCCTCCGAAATATGTTTTAATTCCTGCAGCTTTATAAAGGTCTAGCTTTTTTTGTAAATCATTAGTAACATATGATGTTCCAAAACCAAACTTTACGATATCTGTTAGGTGGGCTGAAGAATCTATGAAATTTTCGGTTTCTTTCCAGCTTAACCCTTTGTCCATCATCATTGTTAATCCATTCTCACGAGGAGAGCTTTCCCTATTGGGGATGTGTGGTAATTCGAAATTCATTCTTAATCCTTAAAATTCTCTATTAAATCAATCACTTTTTGGAAACTTATTGCTTCAGGATAATATTCTATCACTTCACTAACCGTTTCTTTATTATTTGTTAATAGAATGGTTAGATTTAGCAAGGCTTCATCAATTTTTCCATTCATTAGCAAATATGCGACTAATCTTGCATAAATCAAGTTATTTTCTGGTTGTTTTTCTAAACCTTCATAAAGAGTGATGATACCGTTTTCGATATTCTCATAATCTTTCATTACTTCGGCTTTATCTAGCCATATATCTTCGTTTTCTTCATCATACTCTATTACTTTATTGTATGAGATGATTGCTTCGTCAAAAAAGCCTGTTTTAGCCAAGATATCGCCATATATATACCAGTACTCTGAATTATTATTTTCTAGCTCTAATGCTTTTTTAATGTAAAATATTGCAGATTGACTTTTGTTGTCAGCTTCATTAATAACTGCCATACCTGCCCAACCATCAGCATGGAAAGGATCTAGTTTAGTTGATTTATAATAGTTTGCCAGTGCTAATTCTGGATTACCTAATTTTTCATAACATTCGCCAATGTAGTAGTAGGTGGTGGCATCAGGTTCTTCGTATTCAAATGTTTCTTTATACGTTTTTATTGCCTCTTCATACTGCCCTAATAAAGCTAAAGAGTTTGCTTTATTGAAATAGGCAGATGCAAAATCTTCTTTTATTGCTAAAGTAAAATCATAAGCATCAATTGCTTTTTCATAAAGTTCAGCACGGTTGTATGCAACACCTAAATTATACCAGGCTGGATAGCTGTATGGATATTCGTCTATAAAATCAGTAAAGAAAACAATACTACTATCCGTATCATTTTTAAGATTGTAACAGAAAGCCAACTCGTAAATAACGGTTTCGTTTTCTGGGTTCTCTCTTAAAAGTTTTTTTAATATTTCTATTGCCTTGTCAAATTGACTAAGATTTTCATATTCAAAAGCAATGTTAATTTTGATGTTATCTTTTTCAGATTTTTCACCAATTAATTTTAATGCTTTGTAAAAATTTTCGATAGCCTTATTGTGCTGTCTTAGTTGACTGTGAATACGAGCTTTTATGGAAAAAATCTCAGGGTTAAAAGGCTCAAGAAGTTCTAAGTTGTTGAGTATCTGTAATGCTTTGTTTGGCTTATGGGTAGCCGCTAAAAAATGGGCTTCTTTAAGTTTTAAATTTGAAGATGTAGGATGTTGTAATAAAGAGATATTAATCGCTTGTTTCGCTTTCTCAATATCAGTTTTATCTAAGTAATGATCTATGATTGTTTCAAAGACTTCAACATCAAAAAAGTAGGACTCATTTTGTTTAAGCATTTCTTCAAACCGATCTACTGATGCAGTGTAATCGTTTTCTTCGTTCTGTGAATCAAAATTGTCTTCCATAATCTCTTATGTAAAGTTAGATTTTTATGTCAAATATGGATAAAATCAGAAGTTTGTTATTAACAAAAAAACTAACAGTATTTTATATGAAAATTTCAACTAAATTTGTTTAACAAAACTAAATTATATGACATTAATAAAATCTATTTCAGGAATAAGAGGAACAATTGGAGGTAAACCAGATGAAGGACTTTCACCAGTAGATATTGTTCGATTTACATCTGCTTATGGAACTTGGTTAAAAGGTAGCAATCCAAAAAAAATAACTGTAGTTATTGGTAGGGATGCAAGAATTTCTGGTGAAATGGTATCTAATCTTGTTGTAGGTACATTACAAGGACTAGGTATAAATGTGATTGATTTAGGATTTAGTACAACACCAACAGTGGAAGTAGCTGTTCCTATGGAAGAGGCTGATGGAGGTATCATTTTAACCGCTAGTCACAATCCAAAACAATGGAATGCTTTAAAATTATTAAATAATAAAGGGGAGTTTATTTCAGGGGAGGATGGAACAGAATTATTAACCATTGCCGAAGCCAATGCTTTTGATTATGCTGAGGTAGATGAGTTGGGTTCTTATACTAAAAACGATACTTATTTAGAAAAACATATTCAATCTATATTGGATATGGATTTAGTTGATGTTGAGGCGATTAAAAGTAAAGGATTTAAAGTTGCTATAGATTGCGTTAACTCTACTGGAGGTATCTTTTTGCCTGCTTTATTAAAAGCTTTAGGAGTTACCAATATAATTGAATTGTATTGTGAACCAAATGGACAGTTTCCACATAATCCAGAACCATTACCTGAAAATTTAACAGAGATATCTAAACAGATTAAAGAGCAAGGGGCTGATGTAGGTTTTGTTGTTGATCCGGATGTTGATCGTTTATGTATGGTTTGTGAGAATGGAGATATGTTTGGTGAAGAATATACTCTTGTAGCTATTGCTGATTATGTTTTAAAGCATACGAAAGGAAATACAGTTTCTAATTTATCTTCAACACGAGCACTTAGAGATGTTACTGAAAAAAACGGAGGGAATTATTTTGCTTCGTCTGTAGGCGAAGTAAATGTAGTGAACATGATGAAAGCTAATAATGCTGTTATTGGAGGTGAAGGAAATGGTGGAGTAATTTATCCAGAGTCACATTACGGTAGAGATGCTTTAGTAGGAATAGCGTTGTTTTTAACTCATTTTGCAAAGTCAGAATTTAAAACATGTTCTGAATTAAGAGCGAGTTACCCAGACTATTATATTTCTAAAAATAAAATACAGTTGACACCAGCAATTGATGTTGATGCTATTCTTCTTAAAATGAAAGAGAAATACAGCCATGAAGATGTAAACGATATTGACGGAGTTAAAATAAATTTTGAAAGTGAGTGGGTTCACTTAAGAAAATCTAATACAGAACCGATTATTAGAATTTATTCAGAAAGTGGTACTATGGAAGCTGCAGATGCATTGGCTCAAAAAATAATTACTGATATAAAGAGCTTTATTTAGGCCTTTAGGAATCCATTAATTTACATATTTAGGAATTTAGAATTAAAAGAAATATTTTATTCTTTGCACGATAAAAAAAGAGGTATGAAAGTATATTTAGATAATGCCGCTACAACACCAATGGACCCTGAGGTAATTGAAGCTATTATTCCAGTTATGCAAAATAATTTTGGGAATCCATCTTCTATTCATTCATTTGGAAGAGGTAGTAGAGCAATTATTGAGAAAGCGAGAAAACAAGCAGCAGCATTTATTAATGCAGCTCCAGGAGAAATTGTATTTACAGGCGGAGGAACTGAGGCAGATAATATGGTTTTGCGTTGTGCAGTGCAAGATTCAGGTGTAACTCATATTATTACATCAGCAACAGAACATCATGCAGTTATTGATACTGCAGAGATCTTGTCTAAGAACTGTAAAGATTTAAAATTAAGTTTAGTAAAGCATGATGAGAAAGGTTATGTTGATCTGGATTATTTAAAACAGCTTTTAGAAGAGAATAAAGATCGTAAGACATTGGTTTCATTAATGCATGCGAATAATGAAATTGGTAATAAATTACCTTTAAAAAAGGTGTCAGTACTTTGTAAAGAGTATGGGGCTATTTTTCATTCTGATACGGTTCAAACAATGTGTCATTATGAGTTTGATGTAAGAGATTTAGAAATTGATTTTTTAACATGTTCAGCGCATAAATTTCATGGACCTAAAGGTGTAGGCTTTTTATTTGTAAATCAAAATATTCAAATTAAACCAATTATTACTGGTGGTGCTCAAGAAAGAAATATTAGAGCTGGTACCGAAAACATAATAGGTATTGTCGGTTTAACAAAGGCAATGGAAGTAGCCTATAGAGACATTAAAGAACACCAAGATCATGTGCAGGGTTTGAAAACATATATGATTGAAAAGCTAGAGGCTTTAATTCCTGAGGTTACTTTTAATGGTGATCCTAAAGGAGATAGTTTATATACGGTGTTAAATGTTCAATTTCCAAATAGTGATATGGATGAAATGCTGTTGTATAATTTTGATATTGAAGGAATAGCTGTTTCAGGAGGAAGTGCCTGTTCTTCTGGAAGCAATACAGGTTCACATGTATTAAGAAATATAGGTGCAGATATGACTAAACCTTCAATTCGTTTTTCATTTAGTAAGTACAATACTAAAGAAGAGATTGATTATGTACTTTCTGTAATTGAAGAATTATTTGTAGCTAAAACAGTTTAAAATTTATTATGGTAAACTTATTTGCAAAGGAAGGGGTTGATTTAACTATTGAGCGTTTAAATAAGCTAAAAGTTAATTCTGATAAGCAATGGGGTAAAATGGATGCAGGTCAAATGTTGGCTCATTGTAACGTTGCTTATAATTTAATTTTTGAGGAAGAAAAATACAAAAATGAAAAACCTAAAGGGTTTAAAAAATTCATTTTAAAATTATTGGTTAAAGGAATTGTAGTAAGTGAAAAAGGCTATAAACCTAATGGAAGAACTGCTCCTCAATTTTTAATTACTACTAAAAAAGAGTTTGAAGAAGAAAAATCTAAAATGATAACTAACTTGAACAAAGTTTTAGAGTTAGGAGTTACTCATTTTGAAGGTAAAGAATCATTTGCTTTTGGTCCATTAACTAGTACTGAATGGAACAATATGTTTTCGAAACATATTGATCACCACTTTAAACAATTTGGAGTTTAATTTATGAAGATTACATTTTTAGGGACAGGAACGTCACAAGGAGTACCAGTTATTGCCTGCGATTGTTTAGTTTGTCTTTCTAAAAATGAAAAAGATAAAAGACTTCGATCTTCAATTATGGTTGAGGATAAGGGTAAGGTAATTGTAGTTGATACAGGACCAGATTTTAGACAACAAATGCTTCGTGAAAATGTACAACAATTAGATGCTGTTGTATTTACCCATGAACATAAAGACCATATTGCAGGATTAGATGATGTGAGAGCTTTTAATTTTAAGCAAAAAAGAGATATGGAAGTATATGCTTCTATAGAAACACAAACTGCCTTGAAAAGAGAATTTCATTATGCTTTTGCTGAAAATCCTTATCCTGGAGTTCCTAAAATAAACTTAAATACTATAGGTAATACTCCGTTTACAATTGGAAATATAGAATTGACACCAATAAATGTATGGCATCACAAAATGCCTGTGAAAGCCTTTCGTTTTGGTGATTTCACATACATAACTGATGCGAATAGAATAGAAGAGCATGAGTTAGAAAAGATTAAAGGATCTAAAGTTATTGTAGTTAATGCATTAAGAAGAACAGATCATATCTCTCATTTTAAATTATCTGAAGCTATTGAATTATTGGAGAAGTTAAAACCTGAAAAAGCATATTTAACACACATTAGTCATTTACTAGGTAGACATGAAGATGTTCAACAAGAGCTCCCCGGATTTATTGAAATAGCTCATGATGGGTTGATTTTAAACTTGTAATACCTCTCTTTTCAATAATTCTCTTGTTAGGAGTTTTTATATTAAAAACCTTTAAGTATCTATAATTTATCTAAAAATGGTCAATTCAGAAATGGTTGAAGAGGAATTCATAATTTAGCTACTTAAAATTTTAATAAAACAAGAAATTATGAGTGATTATCAACAAATGGATGTTCCAGAATTCAACGTAAAAAAAATACTGCCAATTTTGTTAGTTGGGTTAGTGGTTTTCTTTGCATTTTTATCTTTGAAAAAAATTGATGGGGGACAAGGTGGAGTTCTTTTTAAAGCAAATGGAGGTATAGATACTGAACAAACTTATGTGGAAGGTTGGACTTTTATTGCTCCATGGAATAAATTACATATTTACAATGTAAGACAACAAGAGGTAATGGAAGATATGGAGGTACTTTCTCAAAATGGGTTAGAAATTTCATTAAAAGCTTCGGCTTGGTATCAGCCAAAATTTACAGATTTAGCAAAATTGCATCAAGAAAAAGGAGAGAACTACTTAAATGATGTAGTTAAACCATCTATTCTTTCTGCTACAAGGAGTGTTATTGGAAGGTATACGCCTGAAGAAATTTATTCAACAAAAAAGAATGCCATAGAAAATGAAATATTTGATGCCACAAAAAAAATATTAGATAAACAATATATTCAGTTAAATAGAGTCTTGGTTAATGATATTACTTTACCAGAAACTATTAAGGCAGCAATTGAGAGTAAGTTAAGACAAGAGCAAGAGTCTTTGGAGTATGAATTTAAACTTCAAAAAGCTCAAAAAGAAGCTCAAAAAGTAAAGATTGAAGCAGAAGGTAAAGCAGAAGCAAATAGAATCTTAAATGCGTCTTTAACGGCTAATATTCTTAAAGAAAAAGGTATTGAAGCTACATTAGAGTTATCTAAATCTCCAAACACTAAAGTTGTAGTTGTGGGAGGTAAAGATGGAATGCCATTAATTTTAGGAAATAACTAAAATCATTTATAGAATAAAAAGCCTCTTAGAAATTATTCTAGGAGGCTTTTTTTATACATAAATCTTTGCTGAGGTAAAAGTCTAAAGTTTTAGTAGTCCTTTACCAGGGATTTTCAAATGAATCAGGCTTAAATTCCTTATCCATATTTTTGAATACACTTGGTTTTGTATTTTTTAAATTTAAAGGGTCTTTTTTACCAAATAGTTTTGAAAAAGAAGATATGGGGAATAAAAACACATAAAAAATAACGGTTAATAATATATTGGGAACAATAAGGCTTAGGATATAGGTAAGCTTCATCCACAAAAAATCAATCATTTTTGCTAAACGGGTTGAGCTAATACCAACCACTCCAATAACAAGAGATACTAACAAGAACAATCTAATATCAGTAAGAATATAGATTATTAAAAAACCAACGGTAATAGTAAGTACAGTTTTTATAGGTTCTGATTTTAACGTTTTCATTGTTATTTAAAATAAAGTATAAATAAATGGTGCTATAGCACTTGAACCTCCAAATACAAGTAATAATCCAATTAGTAAGAGAATTAGGATGATTGGAGCTAGCCAATATGCCTTACGTTTCTGAATAAAATTCCACAAGTCTTTTAATGCTTCCATTTAATTTTTTTTATCAATTCGATTTAACAACTCTTTTGAAATTACCTTATTGGTATTTGCATTTGGATGAGGATCTCCGCCTAATGTATGTTCTGGTCCGTATGTCATCAAATCATTAAGATCTAAGTAGTCGATATTTTTTGTTTTAAGATATGATTGAAATTGATTCAATTGTTCTTTTGTATAGTTTGTATAACTAGGATAAAATACAACATAAAATTTATCATTTCCAAATTGTTGTTTATACGTTTCTTTTGATTGAAGTATTATTTCGGAGATTAAGTTGTAATGTTCAGCATTCAATTCTATAGGGAAATCAAGTTTAAACTTTTTGACAATATTGGATTGATGAATTAATTCATATGTTTTGGAAATAGCGTACCTGCCATTTTTAAATTTTTTCTTTCGTATCAATTGGTTGTCTTCTAAAGTGTAATATGGAGCATTACTAGCCCATCCACAATAATGTTGCATGGCTCCAATCGCTCGATAGATGTGATCCCAAAAGAAAATATAAAAAGCAACTCCATTCTTTTCTGTTACATTATCAGATAGGTTTTGATATTCCATACGAGCGAGCATGTGGTTAGTTCCGTACCCTGGATATGCAAAATTATATGAATTGTAGTTGCTTGAATTTTCTTGAAATTGATAAGGTAATGTTTCATTGTCATTAAGTCCTTCACCATAGGCAATTGAACAACCAAAGAATAAAGCAAACTGGTTATGTTCTGGATTGTGGTTAGGTGTAATGCGTAAGCTATTCTTGTCGATTGAAGATTTTACATTGTAAACAGTGTCATTATTTTTAATCAATACATTATGATAAACACTGTCAGCATAAGGTACCGTTCCTAAATGAGTTGAAATATGTTCTTCTGACATGTACGGTAATCCAAAATCTTTGTTCGTAGCAGTGGGCATACCTAACATGAAAAAACAAGTAACCTCTATTGCAATCAGTAGTAACAGAAATAGCATAACATTTCCTAGAATTACTTTTTTGTTTTTTATAAACAGTAAAAGAAGTGAAAATGAAATCAGTAATAAGGAGCTATAACGGAGTAATCGCAAGCCAGATGGCATTACATAATCTGTATTTAGTAAACGACTAATTATTAAAAGGACAGCTCCTAAGAATAAGATAAAGGCGGATGTACGATTTGTTTTTAGGAAATCTTTCTTGAGAAATTGCATATTAACGATTGTCTTTAATCCATTTTAAATTTCACACGCCATTTCTCTTTGTTTTCCCAGTCCAGTTGCTCTGTTTTAGCGTAAACAAAATTATCGATTACAAGATAGTCCATCTCGGTACTCATAAAACATCTGTATGCATCATATGGAGTACAAACGATAGGTTCACCTCTAACATTAAAGCTAGTATTAATGACTAAACCATAGTCTGTTTTTTTCTTAAAGGTATTTATTAACTCCCAATACCTAGCATTTGTTTCTTTATGAACTGTTTGTATTCTTGCAGAAAAATCTAAATGTGTAATAGATTGAATGTCACTACGTGTAGTGTATAATCTTTCCCACATTGATAAATCAAAATAATTATCTGGTAATTGCTTTTTTCTTTTTGCTGCTATAGGGGAAACGTTTAGCATGTATGGAGACGGTTGATCTATTTCAAAAAAATCATGGGCATCTTCAGCTAAAACTGAAGGTGCAAAAGGCCTAAAACCTTCTCTATACTTTATTTTTAAATTGATCTTTTTTTGCATTTCAAGGTTACGAGCATCGCCTATTATACTTCTATTTCCAAGCGCTCTTGGTCCAAACTCCATTCTTCCTTGAAACCAACCAATAATAGAACCTTTATCTAGGTGGTTAGCAATTTCGTTTGTTAATTCAGAATAACTATCATATTTATTGAATACCGCTTTAACTTTTTTATTCATTAGATTAATCTCTTTTTCAGAGTAATCCGGACCAAGATAAGATCCTTTCATATTGTCATTGGTAGAATTGACTTTCCGTTTTTCTCCAAAATAAATATGGTTGGCAGCTAATGCTGCTCCTAGTGCCCCTCCAGCATCTCCTGCTGCGGGTTGTATGTAAACATTTTTAAAAATGTTTTTTTGAATCAGCTTTCCATTAGCTACACAGTTTAAGGCAACTCCACCAGCCATACAAAGATTGTCTGATCCAGTAATTTTTTTAGCTTCTTGTGCCATTTTTAGAACAACCTCTTCAGTTACCATTTGTATAGCTAATGCCAAGTTACAATGGTATTGTTCTATCTCAGCTTCTGGTTCTCTTCTATTAAATCCAAATAATTTAGACCATTTCTTGTTATTGGTCATTTTTAAACCTGTAGCATACTTAAAATAGGATTGATCTAACCATATAGAACCATCATCTTTTATATCTACTATATTATTTTTGATAAGTTCAATAAATTTTGAGGTTTCCTCTGATTTAGGATTACCATATGGAGCGAGTCCCATTAGTTTATATTCACCTGAATTAACTGTAAATCCTAAATAATAGGTGAAAGAAGTATAAAGCAGTCCAATAGAATGAGGAAACTCCAATTCTTTGAGTATTTTAATAGTATTACCATCTCCAATTCCAATAGATGCCGTACACCATTCGCCAACACCATCAATAGTTAGAATTGCAGATTTCTCATGTGGAGAAGGAAAAAATGAGCTTGCCGCATGAGATAGGTGATGCTCCGGAAATAATAAGTTTACGTTATCTTTATTGTAAGAGCCGACTTCTTTTAAGCCGTCATAGATTAACTTTTTAAGAAACATTTTCTCCTTAACCCAAACTGGTATAGCTTTTAGGAATGAAAGAAGGCCTTTAGGAGAAAAGGAATAATAGGTTTGTAGTAGTCTTTCAAATTTGAGTAAAGGCTTATCATAAAAAACGATAGCATCCAATTCATCAATTTCTAATCCAGCTTCTTCTAGACAATATTTAATTGCATTTGTAGGAAAATCAGGAGTATGTTTTTCTCTTGTAAATCGCTCCTCTTGCGCTGCAGCAATGATTTCATCGCCTATGGTTAATGCAGCAGCAGAATCATGATAAAAAGCAGATATTCCTAAAATTTTCTTCATTCAATTCGTGTTAGAATAGGTAATACTATTCAATATAATGTGAGTGTTGTTTAACGAAATTATCCTTTTTTTATAGAGAAAATCAATTTCAGAAGTTTTACTTTACATTAAAACCTAACATTTTTTTATCTTCAATAAAACACTCTAGTTTGTCATTAATTTTAATTGGGTTAACTCCTGCAGGTGTTCCTGTATAGATGATGTCTCCAATTTTTAAAGTGAAAAATTTAGATACGTAGGCTATGATTTCGTTAAAGTTGAAAATCATGTCTTTTGTATTTCCCTGCTGTTTAACTTCTCCATTAATTTTCAGGCTAAAGTTGAGGTTATTAATGTCTTCAAATTCATCAATTTTAAGAAACTTACTAGTTGGGGCAGAACCATCAAAAGCTTTTGCCTTCTCCCAAGGTAATCCTTTTTCCTTACATTGTTGTTGTACATCACGAGCAGTAAAATCTACCCCAATACCAATTTCATTGTAATATTTATGCGCAAACTTTTTTTCAATATGTTTACCTAAACGGTTTATCTTAATTGCAATCTCAACTTCATGCTGTACATTTTTAGAAAAACTAGGATAAACAAAAGGATTGTTTTTGGGTAACAGGGCAGTATCTGGTTTTAAAAAGAATACAGGTTCTGTTGGAACCGGGTTGTTCAATTCTTTAGCATGATCAACGTAATTTCGTCCAATGCAAATAATTTTCATTTTTAAGAATTGAATTTATTTTTAAGTAAGTCTAAAGAAGTTTGAGTTACTTCTTTTGTTACTTGCTTTTTTTGTTTAGCAGGATTTTTTTGAACAGGCTTGATGGTACCTTTAATATCTTTTAATACTTTTTTTGTGTAAAGAGGAAAGTCTCCATTTATCATCCAGTTGTAATAACCAGGTTCTTTTTGTAGAACTTCGGTTACAGCTTTACCTTTATGTTTTCCGAAATTAAATACAGCTATATTTTTATCATTGTAAACAAACCTTCCCAGTAGGTCTACATTTTTTGTCATTTGCGAGAATTCACTTAAAAAAGAAGTATCACTTTTTAAGTCATCATACTTTTCAATTTGAGCTTCTAATATTTCATAAGTCGCTGTAGTATCTGCTTCTGCACTGTGAGCATTGGTTAAATCTTTGTTGCAATAAAATTTGTAAGCGGCAACAAGAGTACGTTGTTCCATCTTATGGAAAATGTTTTGTACATCAACTAGGTTTCTGTTTTTAATGTCGAAATCAATTCCTACCCTTAAAAATTCTTCTGCTATTAATGGGATATCAAACCTATTAGAATTGTACCCTGCTAAATCACAACCTTTGATAAACTCATTTAGTTCAGCAGCTACTTCTTTAAAAGTTGCTTTGTCTTTTACTTTATCTTCTGTAATACCATGAATGTCTGATGATTCTTTAGAAATAGGAATGGTAGGGTTGATTAGTTTAGTTTTAATTTCTTTATCGCCATTAGGCATTATTTTAACTATAGAAATCTCTACTATTCTATCTGTAGCAATGTTTAAACCTGTTGTTTCTAAATCAAAAAAAGCAAGCGGTTTGGTTAATTCTAAATTCATGAAAATGATTTATTGTTATTTTGTAAGTGTAAACTCTTTACTCATAAAAGGAATAAAATCACTTTTTCCTTTTATCACTAAGTTTTCATCTAGAGGAGCGTACCCTGGGGCATCAATCATAACCATATAACTACCGGGTAAAAGAGTAATTAAAAGACTTCCATTTTTTTGACTAGGAGTATAATGTCTCTCTTCTTGTGTTCTATTGTTAGTAATAATTACAAAGGCATCTTTAATAGGTTCAGTACCACCCATTTCTAATATCTTTGATTTGATAATTGTTTCTCTTGCATCTAACTCATTAAAAGTAACTTTATAGATGTCTTGAAAACCTTTACTATCCTTTCTCCAGGCAGAAATATAAGCATGTCTCTGGTCTTCTGTGAAAGAAATACAAATGTCATCTCGAGTAGTGTTTAAAGGGTAACCGATGTTTTCTGCTTTACTCCATTCGTTAGTTTCAGGGTCCCAAGTTGATTTAAAGTAATCATACCCTCCCATACTATTATGACCTTTAGAGGAAAAGTAAAGTGTTTTCCCATCATAAAATAAATTTGGAAAGTTTTCATCATATTTAGTATTGATATTTTCTCCTAAATTTTGAGGTAGTGCCCAATCTCCGTTAGGAAGTTTACGAGTCATATATATATCCTTACCTCCAGAATCTCCAGACCTATGGCTTGCAAAAAATAAAGTATTTCCATCGGCAGAAATAGTAGCGGCACTTTCAAAACCTTTAGAATTAACATTCGATCCCATCTTCACTTTCTTTTTGAATTTAAAATCTTTTATGTCAGCCTCATAGATATCCCCTTTACTTTTTATATCATCAAAATATATGTAGAGTTTATCTGCATTGTAAGATAGTCCTACCGCTTGATCATCAAAAGTAGAGTTAATCATAGAGTTACCCTTTTTAGCACTAGCAAATTCACCATCAACAACTTTACTGTAATTGATTGCAGAAGGATAGTATCCATCAAATTCTTTTACTCCACTTTTTCTTCGTGTAGTAAAAATCATAAAAGATTCATTGGGGGTTACAAAAGGGTAGTAGTCAGGATATTCTGAATTGATATTTGCACCTGCATTTTCAAATGAAATATCAATTGGGGATTGAAGTAGTTTTTTTGCATTGTTAACCATTTCAAGTTCTCTATCAACTATTTCTATCTTTGTTCCTGGACCTTTCGTAATGTATATATTAAAAGCTTCTATGGCTTTATCAAGCATTAGATTTGAATGGTATGCCTTTCCTAAGTAAAAATATGCGTCTTCATCAGCATCATTTTCAGCTGCTTTTTCAAGGTATTTAACAGCATCAGTTTTATTGTCTTCTGTAAATAAAATACATAGTCCTGCCTTATATGGGTAGTCTATATTTTTAGGATCTTTTTCTATTAACTTCTTGTATACTTTTAAGGCATCAATATAATTACCATACTTGAAATGTTCTTCAGCTGCCGCTGCATCTGGCCTTTGAGCAAAAGAACAGTTTATTAGGAAAACAGAGAATATTAGTAATATGAATGCTTTAATAACTTTCAAGAATTAAGTTTTGATTAGTGCAAGTTGCAACATTAGTACCAAATTAAGTAATAATACTTAATAAGCAAGTATTGTTACTTGATAGTAATCTTAACATATTGGTATTTATGATATTTTTCAGTGTTCTTAAAATCACCTAGATATTTTGGACCACTTACTATCGAGTTAATTTTTGTAACTACAATATTATCTTTGCTAACTCCTTTATCTAATAGGGATTTAATTATTAAATCTCTAGCTTGATCTCCCCTTAAAGAGGCTAGCTTTATGTTCGTTTTATATGTTTTTGTAGGTACTCTAGAAGCACTAGACTCTATATCAATAGAAACTTTTCCATTAGATCCAATTAACTTAACAGCCTTATTAACCACAGCTACATAGTCAGGGCTTACAGCATTAATTTCATTTATATTGTATCCAAAGTTTTCTTGATAGGAAATAGCATTTGGTTCAGAAGGAGTAGATGGACCATTATCATTGCTATCTACAACAGCTACTAGTGGTTCTAACTTAATAGTATCTGATCTATTTAATTTACTGTTAGGGCTAGTTATGCTAATAACTTGAAACCTATCACTGTCTTTTTCAAACTGATTTAATTGAACCTTAATATCAGAAGTGGATGAAGTAGAAGGCAATTCAATGTAAGTAAGTTGCTTTTCGTAGTTATCTGCTTCAATTATTAATTCATGTTTTCCTATACTTTCAGTGGTAACATCAAAAACTCCGGCAGTAGTAGGGTAGTTCCCTAAAGTCTCGTCAGAGTTAATGTTTTTAATTGTTACAGTACCATTATTTACTGGAGAGTCATTATTGTCTACTATTAAACCTTTAATAATATTAGTAACAGTAGTAGGGCAGTTCATACATACACTAAAAATATCCATGCTACCTAGACTTCCTTCTCTATTTGAAGAAAAGAATCCAATTTTATCATCTTCCATAACAATATAGATATCATCAGCGGGAGAATTAAGAGGGATACCAAGGTTAATTGGTGTTGATGGTTTTCCATCTATTAAATCACTTTTAAAAATGTCATATCCACCTATACCGTTATGTCCTTTTGATGAAAAATAAAAAGTTTTACCATCTTTTGATAGGAATGGTCCATCTTCGTCAAATTCGGTATTTATTTCAGCCCCTAATATTTCTGGATCTGACCATTCTCCATTTTCATTTTTAGTAGACTTATAGATATCTGATCCTCCAAAACCTTCTTTCTTTGTAGCAACAAAGAACATTACTTTACCATCTTGAGATACAGATATACTAGGTACATTTAACTGACTTTCATTAATGTTATCGTCTAAAGGTTCTAAGTTAGACCACTTACCATCTTTACGTTCAGATTTCCATAACCTATCTTTTTTATAAGTATACAATGTGTTACCATCTATAGAGTAAATCACTCCAGCATCATGTTTTTTAGAATTGAAATTGTCTGGTAAATACTTGCTTAACTCTTTATTATCGCTTATTAAGGTCCATGATGTTTCTCCAGATTTTTTAGCAGCATAGATATCTTCATAAGGCAATAAATCTACAGCTGTTTTTCCTTTGTTTTGTTTCCTTCTAGAAGTAAATAAAATAATGTTGTCATCTTTTCTGTAAACAGGCGCATATTCTCTGTCTGGAGTATTGATATCAGCTCCTAGGTTCTCAATTTTAATGTTTTCGTTTGTTTCTGTAGCGTATTTAATACCATTATCATTAAGAGCAATTCTGTAGTTTGTTTCTTTTAATAGTTTTTGTCCTGCTTTGTGTGATTGAATTTCTGGAATAAATTCTGATAAGGTAGATTTAGACTTTTCAAAGTCACCATTAAGATGGTATGCTCTACCTAAGTAATATTTTAATTCTGGAATAGTATCTTCTCCTGAGTTTTTTAGAGCATCTTCAAAGAATTTAACTGATTTAGCTCTTTGAAGATTAGAAAAATAATAACTCAAACCTGCTTCAAATTGATACAAATCATTGTTTGGAGCAATTTTAACCAAACTTTCATAGCTGATTTTTGCTTCAGTATAGTCCTCTTTAACTAAAGCCTTTTTCGCCTTTTTGTAAAGTTTTCTTTCTTCACTAGAAACTTTTTCAGCAGAGATAGTACTCCCTACAAATAACAAAATAATAGATAGAAGAGTTGTTTTTAATACTTGATTCATTTTTATATTACTTTATCTTAATAATAACGTACTGGTATTTTTCGTAAACTTCTTTATTTTTAATTATTCCTTTTCCATATACTGGTCCACCGACAATAGATTCCGATTCTTTAAATATAAATTGATAACTACTAATACCTTTAGCCCTTAAAGATGCCGCAATGCATCTTTGTGCATCTGAAGCTCTTTTCCTTGCTAATGAACCATTTGATGTGTAAACTTTACTAGGAATTTTAGATGCACTAGATATAACCGTTATATAAATTTTTCTTGATGTTTTTAGTCTTGTAACAGCACGTTCTATAAATTGTATGTATTTTGGATTTGTTATGTCGATTTTATGTTTATTAAATGTAAAATTCTGTTTAAAAGAAATCTCTTTGGAATTAGTTTTTTCATAAATAGGGTTTTCTTTTTTGAGTGAATCTTTTAGTGCAATTTCTTTTTTTAACTCTTTTATTTCTTTTACTAAATTTGAAATTATCTTTTTATATTTTTCATTATTAGAATCAATCTCTTCGTGTTTATCTTCATTTTTAGAGATAGGCTTTTTAATTTTAGTTACTTTTTTAATAAGAGGTTTTTTTATTAAGGTATCCTTTTCTGTTCCAAAAACAACATTGTCTAAGTCTATCCCTCTATTAATTTCTTGGTAAGCAGAGATTGGTGGAATATATAGGTCTTCCTCTTGTTTAAATTCAGCTGCTGTATAGGCTATATGATAATCGTTACCTGGAGTTAAGATTATACTGAATTTACCATCTTTTTTTCTTGGAACGTATTTACCTACCAATTCTCCTGTTTCATTATCTGTTACAACAATTAAAGCATCATTTGGCAGCTCTCTTCCAATAACCTTCATGTTACCAGTTAATAATGTTAATGGTTTAGCACTAGCATCTTCTAAAGATAGTTTATAGATATCTTTTTCTCCGAATCCTTTTTCTTGGAAGGAAGAATAGTACCCTCTTTTTCCATCTGCAGATGTAACAAAAAAAACGTCATTGTCAGTTGAGTTTACTGGATACCCCATATTTATAGGTTTAGTCCAATTTCCTTTTTCATCTATAGTAGACGAAAAAATATCAAATCCTCCAATGCTATTATGGCCTTTAGAACTGAAGTAAATTGTTTTTCCATCAGGATGAATAAAAACGCCATCTTCATCGTAAGGAGTATTTATTGTTGGACCAATATTTTGAGCTTTTGCCCATTCTCCATTTGGTAATTTTTTACACATATAGATATCTTGCCCTCCAAGTCCCTTTTTTCTATCACTGACAAAGTATAAAACTTTTCCATCTGGAGATGCGTGAGCATGAGTTTCTCTTGAGTCTTCTGAATTAATATCAGAATCTAGTTTAATTGGTGGTGACCAATTTCCGTTTTCTAAATTACTAATACAAAGGTCTCCATCTTTGTATATATAGAGAGATTGTCCGTCAGCACTTATATTTAATACAGCTTCGTGTCCAGCGGTGTTTATTCCTAGCAATTCAGGTTCGCTCCATGCACCATCATAGTTATGTGCAACATAGATATCCTCATAATGTTTACCATCAGAAATATCTTTTATGTAATAGTTTGAACTATCTTTTCTTGTTCTACGAGAAGTGAAGTATATAGTAGATTCATCTACTGATAAAACAGGACTATAATCTGCTTGTGCTGAATTAATTAATTCTCCCATATTACTAACTTTAATAGTTACAGGATTGGTAACAGCTGTTTTAGCATTCTTACATTGATTGATATAATGATCTACTTCTTTGAATAAATAATGCTTTTTAGTTATTTTTTCTTTGAACGAATTATAATTGAGCATTGCATTGTCTAATTCGTAATTAATGTGGTAAGCTCTTGCTAAATAGAAATAGGATTCATTAGGCGATTTTTTTTCTGAAGTAGAATATGGATCGTAATTGTTTGTAGAATTCTGAACAGCAGTTACTAAATAACTTAAAGCTTTCTTTTTATCATTTGCAGAATGCATATAACAAAGACCTACTTTATAATTGACATTAAAATTAGTAGGTTCTTCTGCTTGAAGTTTTAACCATAGGGGAAGAGCAACATTGTACTGATTTTCTTCCATCAATGTGTTTGCTTCAGTAAATCGTTCGTTAAAACTTTCTTGAGCATTAAGGTTAAATAATGCACAGAAGAAAAGTAGTATTAGGGCTATATTTTTCATAGGTTTATTCCTTGTTTCTATATTGAACATCACAAATATATTTTATTTGTGATTTATATCAAATTATATTTTTTAATATTAAATTCTATTAACCTTTTAAATTTCTCGATTAACGTCAAATTCTTCAAGATAATCAGCAACTTTCCTTACAAACATACCCCCTAATGCTCCATCAACAACTCTGTGATCGTAGGCATGAGATAAAAACATTTTATGACGGATTGCAATAGCATCTCCGCTAGGTGTTTCTATTACTGAAGGTTTCTTTTGAATGGCACCAACAGCCATAATTGCAACTTGTGGTTGATTGATAATTGGTGTTCCCATTACATTTCCAAAAGAACCAACGTTAGTCATGGTGTAAGTTCCTCCAGAAATATCATCTGGTGAAAGTTGATTGTTTCTTGCTCTGTTCGCTAAATCATTAACCGCTTTAGTCATTCCAACTAAATTTAATTGATCAGCATTTTTAATTACAGGAACAATTAAATTACCACTAGGTAAAGCCGTTGCCATACCTAAATTGATATTTTTTCTTTTAATAATATTTGTCCCGTCAACAGAAACATTTATCATAGGGAAATCTTTAATCGCTTTTACTATCGCTTCCATAATGATAGGCGTAAAAGTGATTTTTTCATTTTCTCTAGATAAGAATTCATTTTTAACTTTGTTTCTCCAGTTAACAATGTTTGTCATATCAGCTTCAACGTATGATGTAACATGGGGTGAAGTGCTTTTAGACATTACCATATGGTCAGCAATGAGTTTTCTCATTCTATCCATCTCAATAATTTCATCTCCAGCATTTACTGAGATATTTGATTTTTCAGGTTGTGATTTAACTTGAGGAGCTGCAGTTTGGTTAGATTGTGCAACAGGAGCAGAAGTAGTAGTTTCCTTTGTTCTATTAGGGATATAGTTTAATATATCTTTTTTAGTAACCCTTCCACCTTTACCAGAACCACTAATAGTTTCTAATTCAGCAATAGAAATTCCTTCTTTTTCAGCAATACTTCTAACTAAAGGAGAGTAAAAATTTCCAGAATCAGAAGTCTTCCCTATTTTTTCTGTAGCAGCAACACTTGCAACAGTTGCAGTTTCTGCTATTGGTGCAGTAACTGCAGCAGGAGTACTTTCTTGTTTTGGTGCATCAGCCGCAGCTTCACCTTCAGATCCAATAATGGCAATTGCCTGTCCAACTTGAACAACATCACCTTCATTAAATAATTTTTTAATTAAAACACCTTCAGCGGTAGAAGGTACTTCAGAATCAACTTTGTCAGTAGCAATTTCTACCACTGATTCATCAGCCTCAATTGTGTCACCAACTTCTTTTAACCAACTTGTAATTGTTGCTTCGGCAACACTTTCACCCATTTTAGGCATTATTAATTCAACTTGCGCCATATCTATAAAAATTCCTTTTAAATCGTATTTTTCTGAAAGTCACAAAAATAGCTTAAATAATCTATTTCTCATACCATTTATATAAGTATTTTGGCTCTTTGTTAACACTTTTTTTAACTGTTTGAAAATGAGATTTAAAATTGCTTTTTTTCTAGTTGTTTTAAGCACATCTGGGTTTTCTCAAAGCTCTAGTTTAGGAAAATTTAGAAAATTGAGTGGTGCAGAAAAATGTTGGGTATTATTTCATCCTTTTGTAGCAAAAAAAGCCTTAAAAATTTCTGAAGATACAAGGAGAGTAACTAAAGAAGTGATGGAAGAGAAACTTTTGAAAGGAAAGGAAAATGGAGATCAGATTGATGCTTTTAGGCATACTTACTGGATGGCATATTTAACGTTGGAAATAGGTGCTAAAAAAGCTAGGTCGCTTGGTAAGGCACATGAAAAAGGAAATTACAGAGACTATAAAAAACGTAAATTAGAAGACGGTATAATGCCAGATAAAATTGGTTCCGATATGGATTTTTTCAATAATGAAGTTGGAATTGATATTGCCGAAACTACAACCGAATTTGATTTACAAGGAACGGTTATTTCAGCTATTAAAAATGGTAAATGTAAAATTGTTAAAACAGATGGGTTTGGAAATTTTTTGGATTGTGCAGGAAGTATTCTTCATAAAGATGAATTAAAAGGTAGATGGAAAAATGATAAGTGTTTGGTGTGGAGTGACGAAAGTGTTGATCAGTGAAAAAAATTAGAGCATAAAAAATGACTGTCCTACCACAAACAGTCATTAATTATCTTTTAAGAAATTACTTAAAACTTAAAAGAATTTTCGTTTTAAAACCTATGTTATTTTTTTAGTGATGTTGTACGGTTACTGGGAATTTATTCGAACGACACAATATCCTATTAAAAAATATCAAAGCTCTTTCATTAACTATAGATGAGTTATCTAAGATCAGTAGTGGCGAATAGGTAGGAATTTCCGCTATCTTTTATTTTTAATTTCTTTTTAATCTGTTCGGGTTTGTCTTTGAAAATTCGGTAGTTAATTTAGAAAAAAGTAAATTTTAGTATGAATACTATTCCAGAAATAACAATTATAGTGAGACCAATTGTGATTATTAGTTTGTAAATTTTTTGTTTATTTTCTACTGCTCTTTTTTCTTTTAATTCTATTCTGAGGAGATCTTTTTCAAATTGAGTAAAATCTTTAGATTTTACAGAGTCTCCTTTTGAGTATTTCTTTTCATCTTTTGAAAAAGGGGTGTGAACAGCTTTTCGTCTGTTGTTTAATTTTAAACTTGCGATCATATTTGCTGCGAATGCCATGCTTATTTTACGCAAATAATTAAAATAGGTTTTCCATTCAGATCAGTAGTGGCAAATAGGTAAGAATTCCCACCATCTTTTACTTTTAATTTCTTTTTAATCTGTTCGGGTTTGTCTTTGAAATTTCGGCAGCTTATATTGATTTTACTTAGCCCTAATTTTTTAAAGTCTTTAAGTGAATAAGGGAGTATGTATTCTATTTTAAAAGTTCTACCAGGAAAACTCTCTATTAAATTCTCGGAAGTATATAGATGAGTGTTTACAGCTAGTTTATTTAAGTTGTATTTTTTGCTAATGGAGTTAAAAGCACCTGCTTTTAAGATAGACGCATTTGGTTCGTAGAGATAATTGTTGGGGGTTGAATAGTTAGCGTTAAAGTTGCTTTCTTGCTCGTAGTCAAAACTGAAATTTTGATCTTCTTTAGTTAGGTTGGTTGTATGAATAGTAGGATTTGATTCAGTTCTTTTTTCTAATAGATACAATACCTCCTTGCAATCATTATCAACTGAAATGATCCAAACCTTACTTACGTACTTTAGATCTTTTAAACTTTGTTTAATGTCTAAAAGAGGAGCTGTTTTAATCAGTATTCTGTCTGAAATATTAAAAATTTCAGTAGTTAAGTCAATAATATTAGGAATACATTCATCTAATTTAAAAACACGTTTATTTTCATTTCTTCTGCTTGGATCAATATAGATAAGATCTACTTTTTCTTTAGAAGTTTTAATAAAATCTTCAGCGGTTGTATTAAACGTTTTAATGTTGTTTGCCTTTAATAATTTGAAGTTATGTTTTGCTATAGCTGAAAGCTCACTTTTCTGTTCTATATGAGTAACCTGTTTAAATTCTTTAGAAAAGTAAAAACTATCAATTCCAAAACCTCCTGTTAAGTCAACTAAGCTTTTTCCTTTAATGAGTTTGCTTTTATAGATCCCTGTTTTTTCTGAAGAACATTGTTCTAAGGATAGTTTAGTAGGATAAATTATATGTTGTGTATTGTAGAATTCTGGGAGTTTGCTTTTTGCTTTTTGAACTCCGTTGATTTGTGATAAAATAAATTCCTTATTTAAATCGGTTTTACTTAGTTGTAATGCAATTTCAGGAAGTGATTTATTTTTATTGAGTTCTATGAAATCGGATTCAGTCATTTTATTCTGAAAAAGCGTACTGAATAATGTTAGCGCCCATTTTAAGCGCTTTTATTCTGTTTTCCTCAGAATCATTATGTACTTCCTGATCTTCCCAGCCATCGCCTAAATCGCATTCTACATCATAGAAACAAACTAAACGGCCTTCATAAATTAGCCCAAACCCTTGCGGAGGTTTATCATCATGTTCGTGTATTTTGGGAAGTCCGTTATTGAAATTATATTTTTGATGATAAATAGGATGGGAATAGGGAATTTCCACAAATTCTAGTTCGGGAAATACTTTTTTCATTTGAGGTCTTAGAAACTTATCCATTCCGTAATTATCAGAAATGTGTAAAAAACCACCTCCAATTAAATAGTTTCTTAGGTTTTCAGTTTCATCTCCATTTAAAATGATGTTACCATGCCCTGTAATATGGGTAAAAGGGTAGTTGAAAATTTCTGAACTTCCAATATCTATAATCGCTTGTTCTTTATTAATGTTGGTTTCTAAATTTTTATTGCAATACGAAATTAAGTTAGGTAAGGATGTCTCTAAATTGGCATACCAATCTCCACCACCATTGTATTTTAGTAAGGCAATTTGGTAGTTCGAATTTTGACTGTAAACAGTTGAACTTATTAGAAATAATAATATACTTAAAACCTTATTCATTTATTAAGTTAAATGTGGAACAAGCTACAATTCCAGCAGTTTCTGTTCTTAAACGACTTTCTCCAAATGTTATTGGTTCAAACCCTTTTTCAAGCGCTAAAGTTACTTCTTCTTGAGTAAAATCACCTTCTGGTCCAATTAAAATTAAACTATTTTCTCCTTTTGTATAAAGATCTTTAAAATGTTTTTGTTGATTTTTATAACAATGTGCAATATATTTTTTTCCGTTAAAAGAGGAGTTGACTACTTCTTTAAAACTGGTAAGTTCAGTTACAATTGGAAGGGTAGCTTTTAAGGATTGTTTCATTGCTGAAACGGCTGTTTTCACAAAACGTTCTTGTTTAATTTTTTTACGTTCTGAGTGTTTAGAATGTGTAGGAATAATTTGGGAAATTCCAATTTCAGTAGATTTTTCTATGAACCATTCTGTTCGGTCGTTATTTTTTGTTGGAGCAATGGCAATAGTAAGTTTTGGTTTTGAAGAATTTTCATTTTTCGTATTGGTGATTTTCACTTCACATCTTTTCGGATTATCGTTAGAAATTATGGCCGTATAAAATGTTCCTTTACCATCTATTAAAGTTATTGTTTCATTAGTCTTTAAGCGTAGAACACGAATGGCGTGTTTAGATTCGTTTTCACTTAAGGTGTAGGTGTCTGCGTTTGTAATATCTGGTGTGTAAAATAGATTCATGTGTAAGCTTAGAAGCTCAAAAATAGAAATAAAAAAAAGGAGTTGAAACTCAACTCCTTTTCAATTTGGCAATATTTTTTTTAATGGATATCAATATCAAAAGCCATACGAGCCATAATTCCAGATTTTTGGGTTATACTCTGTAACTTGTTGTAATATTTTTGTTCTTTCCCTAAAGCTTTGTTTAAGATTCTAGTTTCAATATTCATTGATAACTCCTCTATTAATTCTTCAAAAGGATCTTTAAGTTTAGGGTAGCTTACCAATTCATAAGACTCTAAATTTGCGTGTTCTTGCGCAATTTCAATTGCTTTGTCCATGCCTCCAATCTCATCAACTAAACCTATATTTAAAGCATCTAATCCCATCCAAACTCTTCCTTGTCCAATAGAATCAACTTGTGCTTTAGTCATTCCTCTACCTTCAGCAACCTTACTAATAAAGTCATCATAAATTTTTTCAACACCAATTTGAATGATATCTTTCTCTTCAGCAGTTAAGGGTTTAAATATAGTCATCATTCCAGCGTGTTCATTTGTTTGAACTCTATCGAAAGTAATTCCTAATTTATTATTCATTAATCCTTGAGCATTAGGAACAACTCCAAAAACTCCAATAGAACCTGTAATGGTTTTTTCATCAGCAACAATTTTGTCTGCAGCACAAGCGATATAGTACCCACCACTGGCAGCAACATCACCCATAGAAACAATAACTGGTTTGGCTTTTTTCGCTAAAACAACTTCTCTCCACATGATGTCAGATGCTAAAGCACTACCTCCAGGTGAATTTACTCTTAAAACTATGGCTTTTACATTGCTATCCAATCTAGCATCTCTAATTGCTCTAGAAATAGTTTCAGACCCCATAGAGTTGCCTTTACTTTTTCCGCTGTTAATTTCTCCAGCAGCATAAATTATAGCAATTTGATTTTTTAAAGCATCTTTATTAGAGCTTTTCTTTTTCTTTTTTAGAGTTTTAGCATATTTCGCTAAGCTAATAGAATTGATGTCATCATTCTCACCAATTTCTAATCTATTTCTAATTTCTAATAGTAACTCATCTTTATAATAAAGTTCATCAACGAGACCTTCTTCTTGTGCAATTTTAGCATCCTGAATAGTCATGTTGTCTGCTAAACTATTTAGTTTCTCAACACTAATATTTCTACTTTTAGATACTTCTTTAATCATGCTACTCCAAGCAGTATTTAAGATAAGTTGATATTGTTCACGATTTGCATCGCTCATTTTTTCTAACATATAAGGTTCAACTGCACTTTTAAATTTACCATGACGGATAATTTGCATTTCAACATCTAATTTTTCTAAAGCGTTTTTAAAAAACATTAATTCAGAAGCTAAACCTCTATGTTCTACTATTCCTGCTGGATTAACATAGATTTTATCTGCGGCAGATGCAATGTAGTACGATCCTTGAGTATAAACTTCAGAATAACTGATGATCCACTTTTTTGATTTTTTAAAATCGATCAAAGCAGCTCTTAATTCTTCTAAGGTTGCCATTCCTGCGGGTATATAGCTTAAGTCTAAGTAGATCCCTTTAATCTTATCGTCTGTTTTAGCTTTTTCTATAGACCTTAAGATTTTATCTAGACCTAAACCATTTTGTGATTCCATAGCATTGAAATCAAAGTTTTCAAATGGGTTTTCAGATGTTCTATCAGTGATAGGTTTATTAAGAGTTAATTGTAGAATAGAATTGTTTTCTACTTTGGTTACTTTTCCCGGACCACTCTCTGATGCTGAAGAGACAAAACTCCCTAGCATTGCAAAAAAGATAATCATAGATATTATACTTGCAGACATAATGGTGATAAAAGTACCTACCATACTGGCAAACATGAATTTGAAAAATTGTTTCATTTATATAAGTTTAGTTTATTTACAATCACAAAAATAGATTTACTCTTTAATAGAATATTTAAGAAATACACCAATGGTTACAGAAATGGATAAACGGAATAATAAGGTAGTGTTGTCTTTAGGAGGTAATATTGGTGATGTTAAGTCAATATTTTTAAAGACAATAGAACTTTTAAATGAAAGGGTAGGTTTAGTAGAGTTAATTTCTCCAATATATAAGACAGAAGCTTGGGGTGTTGAGAATCAAGCAGATTTTTTAAATCAAGTGTTACTATTAAGTACTCATTTACAAGCAAAAGAAGTTTTAACTGCTTGTTTAAAAATAGAAGTAGAGTTAGGAAGGATTAGGAAAGAAAAGTGGGGAGAAAGGGTCGTAGATGTAGATGTTTTATTTTACAATGATGCTATTTTCAACTCTAAGGAATTGACTGTTCCACATCCTTTTATACAGGAAAGAAATTTTGTGCTTGTTCCATTGGTGGACATACTTCCTGAATATCAACATCCTGTGCTTGGTGAATCAATGGTAGAACTGAAAAATAAATGCAATGACAAATTACAGGTGGTCAAGTGTTTGGAGTGAAAACTACAGATATAATTAAAACCATTTTTAAATGTAAAAACTAATGACTATCATTGCAGTTGAAAAATTAACTAAAAAATAGATTTTTAAAGAATAATATTATAAAGATGAAAAATCGAAACTCAAAATTATTATCGTTAGTAGCAGTAGCTTCTATTATTTTAATGGCATGTAACCCATTAAATAAAATGGTTAAAAGACAGGGAGAAGTAAATTATGAACTTACTCCAAATCCAGTAGAAATGCATGGTGATACTGTTGCAATTACATTTTCTGGAAGTTTTCCTGAAAAATATTTCAACAAGAAAGTATCTGCAACGATTACTCCAGTATTAGTTTATGGAGAGAATTCTGAATCATTCGAACCTTTAAAATTAAAAGGTGAAGTTTCTGAAGCTGAAGGTACAGTTATTAAGTATGAAGCAGGTGGAAGTTTTTCTCATGCAACTCAGATTCCTTATAAAGATGGAATGGAAGATGCAATCGTTGAGTTAAGAGTAACTGGCGAATATAAAACTAAAACAAAAGATTTAGATCCAAGAAAAGTTGGTGATGGAACAATCATTACTCCTAAATTAGTAATGTCTTCAGATAAGGCAATCATGGGAGCAGATAAGTTTGTTAAATCTACTTTAGAAAACAATAATGTAGAAATTCATTATTTAGTAAGCAGTGCTTCTGTTAGAGGTAGTGAAATGAATGACTCAGATATTAAAGAGTTAAAAGCTAAATTTAAAGGATGGAATGAAGATCCAAAAATGGAATTCAATGGGTTATCTATTAGCGCTTATGCTTCACCAGAAGGAGAATTAAGTAAAAATGAGAACTTAGCTAATGAAAGAGCTGCTTCTGCTGCTAAATCTATTGAAGGTTTATTAAAGAGAGCAAAAGTTGAAATTCCTGAAGGATTTTCTACACCAGCAGGTAAAGGTGAAGATTGGAATGGTTTCAAAACAATGATGCAAGCTTCTGATATTGCTGATAAAGAATTAATCATTAGAGTTTTAGAAACGTATACTGATGGTACAAAAAGAGAAGAAGAGATTAAGAACATTGGAAAAACATATACTGAGGTTTCTAAGAAAATTCTTCCTCAATTAAGAAGATCTCAATGTAACTTAGTTATGAAGCACCATAACTTAACGGATGATGAAATTAAAGCTTTAGTTGATACTAAGATTGATTCATTAGACGTTGAACAAATGTTATATGCTGCTACTTTATATACTGATCTTGCTAAGAAAGAGTCTATTTATAAAAGTGTTTCTTCTATCCATTCTGCTGATTGGAGAGGACCAAATAACTTAGGATTCATTTATGTTTCTCAAAATAAGTTAGCTGATGCTAAAACTGAGTTTGATAAAGCAAATGGACTTTCTGCTAATAATGCAATTGTTCAAAATAACTTAGGTGTTATTGCAAGATTAAACGGTGATTTAGATGCTGCAATGGAGTTTTATAATAACGCTTCAGGAGCAGGTAAAGAAGTTGCTCAGAATAAAGGAATCATAAACATTATTAAAGGTGATTATTCTTCTGCTAAATCTAATTATTCAGGAGTTAATTCATTTAACGCTGCTTTAGCTAATCTTTTAGATGGTAATAACTCAATTGGAGCTATTGTTGATGGTTCTGATGATAAAGATGAAGCATTATCTTATTATTTAAAAGCAGTTGCTGGAGCAAGAGCTGGAGATAACGATATGATGATTAACAACTTGAAGTCTGCAACATCTAAAGATGCTTCTTTAAAAGCAAAAGCTAAAACAGATGCAGAATTTATTAAGTCTAGAGAGAATGCTGATTTCCAATCGGCAGTTAACTAGTAGATACAATTTTTAATTAAAAGGCTCTTGATTTTTTCAAGAGCCTTTTTTTTTATAGTTTTGAATGACTATAAATTAAATTTAAGATTATGAAAAAAGTATTATATTTTGCTGTTATAATGATGGGAATTGTTGTTGTAACTTCTTGTGGAAAAGATGAAGAGTGTGTTTGTGATAATGGTATTACTTTCTCTGAACAAGATGCTCAAGACCAAGGTGTTTCATTAAGCTCTTATTGTGATTTAGCAAAGGTAGGAGATTCTAGTTGTGAAATAAAATAGTAATTGCAGATACTGTTTTGTTTAAAGTTAACCAGATAGGTTAATGAACAAATTTTTTATAAAAAAACGACCGTTTATGTTTTTTTATAAAAAAGAAAAATATATCTTGTGCTACTAATTATTAATTAAAAAAAATATTGTTATGAAAAAGTTTTTATTATTTGCTGTTATTTTAGGTGGAACAATTGCATTTACTTCTTGTAGTAAAGATGAAGAATGTATTAGTGATACTACTGGAGATAAAATTGAAATCCAAAGTAGCCCTTTGTTTTCTGATTCAGATTTATGTACACTAGCTGGTGGAACAATGAAATAATATAAGTTTAACTTATGTGAAAGCCATTCTCAATATTGAGAATGGCTTTTTTTATATATCTTTACAATGTTTAATAAAATGAAAACATTTACTATGAAGAAAATATCAATTGTTTTAGGAATAACTTGTATGGTTTTGGCTTTTTCTAGCTGCTCAAAAGATGATTGTGTTTGTGTTACCACACAAACGGAAAATGGTGTTGTAACAAGTACTTCATCTACATCTAATTCAAATAGTTCAGGAGTTCCTGGTCCTTTAGGGAGTGCTTATGATGAAGATTGTGATTATGGAGATTCTTCAAGTAGTAGTACGAGCGGGAATATCACATACTCTAATGTAACAGAATGTGAGTTGGAGTAAAATTCTATATTAATACAAAAAAACACAAGCTGCTTCGGTGGCTTTTTTTATGAAATATTTCTATACCATTCTCAGAATTCTTGTCGGTCTTACATTTATTGTGTCTGGATTGGCAAAGTTGTTCCCTATAGAAACATTTGAGAACACTTTTGTTGAGTTAGGAATTTCTAATTGGCTTTTAGTTCCTTTTATGGCTCGAGGGATCATTGCTTTTGAATTTTTTTTAGGGTTTTCTATTGTGTTTAGCCTTTGGTTAAAGAATAAGGTTTATTATACCACTCAAACCACTCTATTTCTTTTTACAGCTTATTTAATCTATTTACTTGTTGTTGATGGTAATGATGCTGATTGTGGTTGCTTTGGCGATTGGTTAACGCTTTCTCCATGGGAATCTATTGCTAAGAATATGATAATGATTATTTCGCTTTATTTTATTCCACGTCAATACCATAGAACAGGAGTAAGTTGGGGAGTTACTATTATATTAGCAGTATCGCTTTCTTTACCTATACTGTTGAATCCTATAGGTTTGCATAATGTTCAAGGAATAGATGTAGATGAAAAAGTTGATTTTTCAGGTTTACCTAATTTGTATAAATCTGATAAAAAGGTTGATTTTTCTAAGGGGAATAAATTGGTGGCATTTTTTAGTTATAAATGTTCTCATTGCATTAATGCTTCACGAAAGTTTGTTTCAATAAATAAAAATCAAGAGATTACTAATTTATACTATGTAATCGGATCAAAGAATGAGGAGGGTTTGCTGGATTTTATTCAAGAAACAAATCCAGAATTTCCAATTATATGGATGAGTGATGATGTTTTTTTTAGGTATAGTGGAGGAAAGCTTCCGGCTATTGTTTATCTAGAGAACGGAGTGATAAAAAAGAAATGGTTTGGAGACTTATTTGACGTTGATGAGTTAAAGGAATATCTTAAGAATTAACTTTTTGGAATAGATCCCAAATAACTACTCCACAACTTACTGATATATTTAGAGAGTGTTTTGTTCCATATTGTGGAATTTCAATAACAGTATCACTAATATCGATTACTTCTTGTTCGACACCTTTTACTTCATTACCAAAAATAACTGCTAATTTTTCATTTTTTGACAGGGTGAAATCATTAAGCATTTCGCTATCTTCTGTTTGTTCAATAGCCGCAATTTTAAAGTGATTAATTTTTAATTCTTTCAGTGCATCAATAGTAGAATTGAAATACTTCCAATTAACTGTTTCAGTAGCACCTAAGGCTGTTTTTTGTATTTCTCGATGTGGCGGTTGCGCAGTGATTCCACAAAGATAAACAGCTTCAATCAGAAAAGCATCAGCAGTTCTAAAAACAGAACCAATATTGTTTAAACTTCTGATATTGTCTAGTACAATAATTAAAGGTGTCTTTTGAGAAGATTTAAACTCATCTAAAGAGATGCGGTTGAGTTCTTCATTTTTTAACTTTCTGTTCATCTATGAATCTATTATTTGTTATTGAATTATGCTGCTTAGTTTTCTTTTATTCAATCAATCAAAACTAATAATTTTAACTATTCTATTAACAATTAGAGCATTTCTGTTTATAACTAAAGCATCATTTTTAAAGCTAATTTTTAGCATAGACTTAAGTTTGTGTTGTACTAAAATTTAATTTGAAATTGGCAAAGACAAAAGATAAAGAAACTCCTTTGATGAAGCAGTATAATGGTATTAAGGCAAAATACCCTGATGCTATGTTGCTCTTTAGAGTTGGAGATTTTTATGAAACTTTTGGTCAAGATGCTGTGAAGGCTGCCAATATTTTAGGAATTACTTTAACTGCACGAAATAATGGAGGATCAAAATTAGAGCTAGCAGGGTTTCCTCATCATTCTTTAAATACCTATTTGCCAAAATTGGTTAGATCTGGATTGCGTGTCGCAATTTGTGATCAACTTGAAGCTCCAAGTAAAGAGAAAAAAATTGTAAAAAGAGGTGTAACGGAATTGGTTACTCCTGGAGTTACGTTAAATGATCAAATACTAGATCATAAATCAAATAATTTTTTAGCGGCAATACATTTTGATAAAAAGAAATGTGGTGTTGCTTTTTTAGATGTTTCAACAGGTGAGTTTTTAGTTGGTGAAGGAAGTGTTGAATATATAGATAAGTTATTATCAGGATTCAAACCAAGAGAAGTATTGTTTCAGCGGAATAAGCAGAAACAGTTTGTAGAGCATTTTGGCAATCAATTTTATACTTTTTGTTTAGATGATTGGGCATTTACTGAAGACTTTGGAAATGAAATTCTTCAAAAGCAATTTGAAACAAGTAGTTTAAAAGGTTTTGGTGTGGATGATTTGAGTCATGCTATTTGTGCTGCAGGAGCTGCATTGCATTACCTGTCAGATACGCAACATGACAAAACGAAACATATTACGAATATATCTAGAATTGAAGAAGATAGATATGTTTGGTTGGATCGTTTTACCATTCGAAATCTAGAATTGATTTATTCTCCTCATGAGAACGCCAAAACATTAATAGATGTTTTGGATCATACTATTTCTCCTATGGGATCTAGATTACTTAAACGATGGGTTGCGTTGCCTTTAAAAAATATTCAACCAATTAATGATAGGTTAGATGCTGTAAGTGAATTTGTAAGTAATGAAACTTTAGCTATAGATGTCTTATCTAATATTAATGAAATAGGAGACTTAGAGCGTTTAATTTCTAAAGTGGCAACCGCTAGAATAAATCCAAGAGAAGTTGTTCAATTAAAAAGAGCTTTAGCTGTTATTAAGCCAATAAAGGAATTGTGTGGTGCTTCTAAAAATGAAGCACTTAAAAAAGTGGGGGAACGATTAAATCCTTGTGAATTGATTAAGGGTAAAATAGAATCTATTATTCAGGAAGATCCTCCAGTTGCCGTACAGAAAGGGAATGTGGTTAAAGATGCTGTTTCAGAAGAGTTGGATGAATTGCGCCAAATTTTAAATTCTGGAAAGAATGCTTTAGTTTCAATTCAAGAAAGAGAAATAGAAAACACAGGAATTCCTAGTTTAAAAATCGGATTTAACAATGTGTTTGGATATTATATAGAAGTTAGAAATACGCATAAGGATAAAGTTCCTGAAACGTGGCATAGAAAACAAACATTAACACAAGCAGAACGATACATCACTGAAGAACTTAAGGAATATGAGTCTAAAATATTAGGTGCTGATGAGAAAATATTACAATTAGAAACACAAATATTTAATAATCTAGTGTTAGAATTGGCTGATTATATTGTTCCTATTCAATTGAATGCTGCTTTAATTGCTCAATTAGATTGTTTGTTATCATTTTCAACTTTAGCGAATAAATACAATTACACTAGACCAGAAATAAATGCTTCTAAAGCAATTGATATCAAAGAAGGAAGACATCCTGTTATTGAACAACAATTAACAGTTGGGGAAGAGTATGTTACCAATGATGTTTATTTAGATGATAAGACTCAGCAAATAATAATGATTACTGGTCCTAATATGAGTGGTAAATCGGCTCTTTTAAGGCAAACGGCATTAATTACTTTGTTGGCTCAGATTGGATGTTTTGTTCCTGCTAAAAGTGCTAAAATAGGAGTGGTAGATAAAATTTTTACTAGAGTAGGAGCATCAGATAATATATCACAAGGAGAATCTACTTTTATGGTAGAAATGAATGAAACAGCAAGTATCTTAAATAATTTATCAGATAGGAGTTTAATTCTATTGGATGAGATTGGTAGAGGAACAAGTACATATGATGGTATTTCTATTGCTTGGAGTATTGCAGAGTATTTGCATGAGTTTCCGAAGGCAAAAGCAAAAACATTATTTGCAACTCATTATCATGAATTAAATGATATGACCAATGTGTTTAAGCGAATTAAAAATTACAATGTTTCTGTTAAAGAGGTAAAGAATAAAATTATCTTTTTAAGGAAATTGGTTCAAGGGGGTAGTAATCATAGTTTTGGAATTCATGTAGCTAAGATGGCTGGTATGCCCAATAAAATGATAGGAAGAGCGAATGAAGTTTTAAAACAATTAGAAAACTCTCATGTAGGTACTAGTTCTGCCAAAAAAGTGAAAACTGAAATTGATATGGATGAGATGCAGTTAAGCTTTTTCCAGTTAGATGATCCTACTTTAGAACAGGTAAAAGAAGAGTTAATTAATATAGATATTAATACGTTAACTCCTGTTGAGGCATTGATGAAATTGAATGAGATTAAAAAAGTGGTAGGAGGATAATCTTTACAGGATCCCTCTACTTAGTTTTTCTTTAATTGTTTTTCCACTAATAATTTCTTCCATTGTTCTATTCTCAGTTTTTGTTTTTAACCAGCTGATAAGATCAAAGTATTCAATAATCTTTTGTTCAAAGGAATCTTTAGTAATGTCAGTTAGTGAGTCAATTTCTTTTTGAAAATTCATATGCATTTTAGGGCTGAACTCTTCGCTTAGATTTTTATTAGCAAACTTTAGAAAGGAAGTTTCTGCTTTAAATTTTCGATCTACTTTAGTTAAGAATCGATTACTAGATCTAACTAAAGATGGAATTAAATCATAGTTTCCGAGTTCATAATGAATTGCAATATTGATTATTCTAGACATGCATTGTAAATCCATTCTGACATTCCCATAATTATTATTGATTAATTTGTTAATCCAGTTAAGCGCTTTTTTATACTCACCATTTCCAAAATAGGCATAACTATAATTAAAGTATAATACCATTTTAGAATTAAGGTCCAATAGGTTTGCATAGTTGTTAAATAATTTTGAAGCTTCATCAGCATAAGCAGCACTTTCTTTAAAGAAGCCTCTATCAATATCGAAATCTAGCTTAGTATTGTATATGGTGGTATATATTTCAGCATTTAAATTTTCTGTCTTCTTAGCTGAAGATATTTGATCAGTAAATTGTTTGATTTTTTTCTGTTCTCTATTAAACTCATCATACATTTTAAAGTGACCTAAAGCAATTAAAAGTAAACGAGCATTGTGTATCCATAATTTTGGATGCTCTATAATTTCATTAGGTTCTTCTTCTAATAATTCGAGTACTTTTTTTCGATGAAAATAGGTTTTTTCCTTGTTCGACATGATGTACTGGTAGTATCCCCATATTACATGAAAATCTATTTGACATCTATGAGGTTGCTTTTTTGGATCTCCTGATAAGTACTCATGTTTCATCAGCTCTTCAAAATTGCTTTTATCTAGTGTTTTACCAGTTCGATTACTTTTTAAAACCAAAAGTTTAATGCTAGCCAATAAATATTCATATTCAGCTAACATTTCATTTATTTTTCTAATTCGTTTAACTTCAGGAAAAGTTGAGCTGATGTAATTTTCGATATCATCATAATTTGCCTCCTTTAGGGATATTTCATATTCATAAATAGACAAAGCATCAATTGTGTTGTATAAACGGTATTTGTAAGCTAGTTCCTGTGCTTTTTTAAGTATTTTCTTACATTGATTGTAAAGTCCTTTTTCAAAAAGAAGATCAATATAATCCATGTACATTCTTATTTCATAAGAAGCTTTATCACCAGAATTAAACTGTCTTAAACTTTTAAGGATAAGATTGTACAATTGAACTTTTATTGAGGAGATGTTATTGACTAATTTTTGATCTTTTATTTTCTTTATAATTTGTGTTTCATCATAAACCGTTTGTTTTTCTATAGCATTAAATAGTTCGATGTAATTATTCTTATCGCCAATGGTGTGGCGATTAGCAAAAAGTTTAAAACTTCGTTTTTCTGATTTAGATAAAGATTTTATTAATTGAAAAAGGTGCTCAGATCGTTTCATTTCTCTACTACTTAACGAGTTTTATCCATTAGGGATTAATTATGACGTAAAATACTCAGAATTTCTTTTCCTCACAACAAGTTATCAGAGATAAGTACTTAAACTTTCATTCTTGCGCTAGGAGCAATGCTTTGATGTGTAAAATCCTGCTGTAAAAACTTGTAGTGACCAGTAATAGCAATCATAGCTGCATTATCTGTACAGTATTCAAATTTTGGAATATACACGTTGTAATCTTTATTAAAAGATGCCAATCTTTTTCTTAGTTCCGAATTAGCAGAAACTCCTCCAGCAATAGCAATTTCCTTGATTCCAGTTTCTTTTATGGCTTTTTTAAGTTCTATTAGTAAAATATCTACAATTGTTTTTTGAACAGAAGCACAAATGTCATTGATGTTGTCAATAATAAAGTTCTCATCTTTTTGGAGTTCTTTTTTTAAAAAATAGAGAACTGAAGTTTTTAAACCACTAAAGCTATAGTTTAGTCCTGGTACTTTCGGGTGCGTAAATTTAAAACGATTGGGGTTTCCTAATTGGGCTTTTTTATCTAAAATGGGGCCACCCGGATAAGGAAGATTGAGCATCTTTGCTACTTTATCAAAAGCTTCTCCGGCAGCATCATCAATTGTTTCACCTAAAATTTCCATTTTAAAATGATCCGTAATCTTTACTATTTGTGTATGACCGCCACTCACAGTTAAACATAAAAAAGGAAAATCTGGATGATTTTTGGTTCCATCAATCTCTTCAATAAAATGAGCTAAAATATGTCCATGCATATGGTTTACCTCAATAAGGGGAATTTTCATAGCTAAAGCAAAAGCTTTAGAGAATGAACTTCCAACTAGTAAAGAACCTAATAATCCTGGGCCATTAGTAAAAGCTATTGCTGAAATATCTTCTTTTGAAATTCCTGCTTTTTTAATTGCTTTATCAACAGTTGGTATGATGTTCTGTTGGTGAGCTCTAGAAGCTAGTTCAGGTACAACCCCTCCGTAAGCTTCATGAACATCTTGATTGGCTACTATATTGGCAAGGATTTTGCCATCTTTTAAGATGGCTGCAGAAGTATCATCACATGATGACTCAATACCTAAAATAATTATGGGGGATTGCTGCATTAAGCTTAATTTTACCAGATTAGATTACTAAGAAGCAAAACTATTAAAAAAAGAAAGAAAATATTAATCGTCTTATTATTGTTTCTGTTTATTATAGCAGGATTAAGTTCTTTGGCGTCTTATAATTCTTCCTTTCAAACCACTTTAATTAGGCAGTATCTAAATTCACTTGCTAAAAAATTAGAAACAAAAATTACTGTAGGTAGTATTGATGTTTCTTTTTTTAATGAAGTAATTATTCATGATTTATATATAGAAGATTTACATCAAGATACGCTATTATATGCTCAACAATTAGAGGTTGGAATAAAAGAATTTTCTCTTAAGGAGAAAAAAATAATATTAGATGATGTTAGTTTGAGTAGGGCCTTTTTTAACCTACAAAAGTATAAAGATGAAGATCGAAATAACCTTAGTTTTATTATCAATCACTTTGCTTCAAGTGATACCACAAAAAGTGATTGGGTGTTTGCTTTAAATAATGTTAACCTCGATAAGATAAGGTTTGATTATGATAATTATAACTATGAAGAAAAAATAGCGGGAGTTGATTATAAACATGTTTCAGTAACTTATTTAGATTTATCATTAAGTGAAATAAGTTTGATTAATAAAGGGATAGATTGCAGAATTGATCGTTTAAAATTTTTTGAAAAAAGTGGCTTTCAAGTGGATGATTTCTCGGCTAAAGCAAATGTTAGTCCATCAGGTATCATTGCACAAGATCTTAAAGTAAAAACACCTTATTCGGATATTGATGGTCATGTTACTTTTTTAACTAATACTTATAAGGATCTTTCAAACTTTGTAGAAGATGTTAGAATTCAATCTTATTTTAATTCAACTAAAGTTCATTTTAGAGATATATGTTTCTTTGCTCCGGCATTAAACTGCTTAGATAAATCGTTAGTCTTTGAGGGTGAGATAAAAGGCGAGATTAGCAATATGAAAGGTAGGAAACTTGCGATGATATTTGATGATGGTACGCGCTTTAAGGGGAATGCTGATATATCAGGTTTGCCAAGTGCAGAAGATATGTTTATGCATGTTAAAGTAGAAGAATTACTTACTTCCAAAGAAAGATTAGAATCTATTCCATTGTACCCTTTTGTTAAGGAAACATTTGTTCAGTTACCAGATAACTTTAGGCATTTAGGAACAATAAAATTTAAAGGAAATTTCACTGGGTTTTATCATGATTTTGTGGCCTATGGGAAAGTTAAAACAAGTTTAGGGAACTTAACTACTGATATGTCTTTGAAATTAAAAAATAAAGAATCTTACTATAAAGGGACTTTAATATCCAATCATTTTGAATTGGGTAAGTTTTTAGAAATGAGAAAGGATCTAGGAGATATTACAATGAATGTAAATATTGATGGGAAAGGTTTTTCTAAAGAAGATTTAGATGCAAATTTATCAGGGATTATAGAGCAAGTTGTAATTAAGGATTATGAGTACAATAATGTTGATGTGAAAGGGAAATTTCAAAATCAAGTTTTTGAAGGTTTCTTGGCTGTAAAGGATGAGAATATTTCTTTTGATTTTGATGGGAATGTAGACTTTAGTAAGGAAACTCCAGAAATTCAATTTGTATCAACTATTGAAAATGCAAAACTTGCCAAATTGAATCTAGTAGAGAGTACTAAAAAACTGAAAACAAGATTCTCTACAGAACTAAAAGTAAACCTCAAAGGAAACAATATAGATGATCTTGCAGGTGAGGTTGAATTTACAAACTCGCGCTATAATGATAAGTTGGATTCAATTAAGGTTAACAATATTTTGATCAACTCCACCTTTAATGATGAACAAAGAAAAATTACGGTAACCTCAGATTTGCTTGATGCAACGATGGAAGGGAAGTTTAAGTTTAAAGAAATAGGTAGGTATGTTGATCAATTTTTTATAAGGTATGTCCCTTCCCAAATTGATGAAACTCATGAAGTAGTTAATCTTTCCAACGACCTCCTATTTAATGTTGAATTTCACAACAGTGAGTTGGTATCTAAGGTTTTGTTAAATGGCATTAAAATGAGTGATCATACAATAGTCCATGGAGAATATGATTCTAAAAACCATCATCTAAGTATTGTTGGGAATTCACCTTTTATGGATTTTTATGGAACAGAGGTTCGACTTTTTAAATTTGATGGACAGGCCAATGAGAATGATTTAACTATTGTTGTTGATGCGGATAAAATTTATCAAAATGATAGTCTGTTTATTGATAATTTTAATATCTCTAGTACTATAGAACAAGATTCTATGTTAACAACACTTAACTGGAAAAATGAAGGGGATATTTCAAAAAATGAGGCAGATATAACTGTTTCAAGTTCTTTTAATAGCTACAATCATATATCGAATAAGTTAATAGATTCCTATGCTTATGTTTCTGACACTTTGTGGGAGGTAAAACCTTATAATGAGGTTAGTCTTGATACGGGAAACATTTTAGTTAAAGGACTAATGATACATTCTAAAACACAAAGTCTTCTAATAGACGGGAAGCTTTCAAATAATCCAAATGATCAAGTAGATGTTTTGTTTAAAGCGTTAAATCTATTAACTTTTAAACGTTTGATTCCTGAAGAGGTGATTAGTTTAGAAGGTATTGTTAATGGTGTTGCTTCAGTTAAAAAAGAACAGGATGAATTGATATATACATCTAATTTAGAATTTGATAAATTTAGGGTGAATGATCAATTAATTGGTAAGGGGAGTTTACAATCAGTATGGAGTCCTTTACAAGAGTCACTCAAACTAGATGGTAAGTTTTATAGGGATCATATTCCTACTATCCTTTTTGAGGGGAATTATTATCCTTATAAAGAAGATGAAAATTTAGATTTAACATTAGAGTTGTATCAAACAGAACTGAATATGTTTGATGCTTATACCAAAGAATTTATAGGAGATTTAAACGGTAAAGCAAATGCTAAAGTTTCTTTAAATGGAACATTTAAGGAGCCTAGATTGAATGGGAAATTAACGTTGCAAAACACTTCTTTTAAAGTGTTATATCTGAATGCAACCTATAGAACTAATTTGTGTAATGTTAATATAGCCCCAGATATGATCAGCTTTGATAATGTGTCGTTTCTTGATAAGAAAAATAATGTTGCAATTGCTAATGGTACAGTTTATCATGATTGGTTTACAGACTGGAGTGTTGATGTTGGGTTGGATGTTGCTAATTTTTTAGCATTAAATACAACAGAGAAGGATAATAGTATTTATTATGGAGAGGCTTATGTTACTGGTCTTGTAGATATTAGTAGTTATGATAAACAATTGAAGTTAGATGTTAAAGTTAAAACTGAAGAAAACACAACATTAAATATTCCATTAACAGATGAAGTAGATTTAGTTGAAAATAATTTTATAGAATTTATATCTCATGATACTACGGAGGTGGTTATAGAAAAAGATGTAGATCTATCTAATATTGAAATGAATTTTGATTTAGATGTAACACCTGATGCACAGATTCGGTTGATATTTGATGAGCAGATTGGTGATGTGATGAGGAGTAAAGGGAGCGGAAATATTAACCTTAAGATTAATGAAGATGGAGAATTAAACATGTATGGAAACTATGTGGTGAAGGATGGAGATTACTTATTTACCTTGCAAAATGTTATTAATAAGAGGTTTGATTTGGAAGAGGGAGGAACCATTACATGGTCAGGAAGTCCGTATGATGCTGAGATTGATTTAACAGCAGTATATCGTTTAAGAGCAAGGTTGAATGATTTGTTGGTAAATGTAGATACAAGTAATGTGTATAAAAAGAGAATTCCTGTTGATCTAAAATTAAACATGAAGAACTCTATGATGACTCCAGATATTAATTTTGATATTGCGTTACCTACAGCAGATGAAGATACAAAGAGTAAGGTGAGAAGTGTATTGTATGTAAGTGATAAAGAAGAAAACGTACATGAGTTAAACAAGCAAGTGTTTTCTTTATTGGTATTGAATTCTTTTCTGCCTCCTCCAGGAGGAAAATCAACATATGGTACAGCAAATGCAGGTAAAACAACATCTAGTGAGTTGCTTTCCAATCAACTGAGTAATATGCTGTCAAAAATTAGTAATGATTTCGATTTAGGATTTAATTATAGACCAGGAGATGAACTTTCAAATGAAGAGTATGAGCTTGCATTATCAACTCAGTTCTTTAATGATCGTTTAATATTAGATGGGAATTTAGGATATTCTGATAAAGATGAAGTATCAACTGAAGCTCAGAATACCAATAATTTGATAGGAGATATTTCTATAGAGTATAAAATAACTAAAGATGGAAAACTGAGATTAAAAGCATTTAATAATTCCAATCAATTTTCATTAGAAGAAACGGGTAGCGCATATACTCAGGGACTTGGTTTGTCATATAAAGAAGAGTATGATACAAACCGAGAGTTTTGGCAAAATCTATTTGACCGATTCCGAAAAAAATCGAAAAGAAAGAATCTTTAAAAAATTGTTTAATCATCGGTTTGTATAACTGATAAACGGTAGCGAAAAAAAGATACTGAATAGCTACATTTGCTGTTCAAACATCTAAAGTATTTTTATAACTTTGCACGCCTAAAGAAAAAAACATGAATAGATTAAAATTAAATAGCTTTTTACTTATTCTTTTTACCCTATTGCTTAGCATGAATACTATTGCTCAAAAAGGTATTGTAAGAGGGTTTATCTACAATGATAAAACAGGTGAAGCTGAAATTGGTGCAACCGTATTTTTAAAAGGTACCACTATGGGGGCAGCAACTGATGTAAATGGATTTTATTCTATTAGTAAGGTTCCTGCAGGAACGTATGCGTTATCCGTTACTTCTTTGGGGTTTGATCCGATTGAAGTTAGCGTAACTGTTAAAGGAAACGAAATTATTTCTAAAAACATGAACCTCAAGGAAGCTTCAACAATGATAAAAACATTTGTTGTATCTGCGGAAGCACAAGAAGCTAAGACTCAGGTTAAAATGTCGGTAACTAAGGTTACACCAAAAGAAATTAAGTCGATTCCAGCTATTGGAGGAGATCCAGATTTAGCACAGTATTTACAGGTTCTTCCTGGTGTTACTTTTACAGGAGATCAAGGTGGACAATTGTATATTAGAGGAGGTTCTCCTGTTCAGAATAAAGTATTGTTAGATGGAATGATAGTTTATAATCCCTTTCACTCAATAGGACTGTTTTCCGTTTTTGATACAGATATCATGCGTAGTGCAGATGTTTATACAGGAGGTTTTAATGCTGAATATGGAGGGAGAATTTCATCAATTATGGATATTACCTATAGAGATGGAGATAAGAAAAGATTAAGAGGAAAACTTTCGGCCAGTACATTTAGTTCTAAATTAATGTTAGAAGGACCTCTTAAAAAAGCAAAAAAAGGGAAGGGAAGTATTACATATGTATTGTCGGGTAAGCATTCTTATTTAGAACAGTCTTCTGCAATTTATAAGCCTTATTTTGAAGGATTGAGCTCAGAAAATGCTAGAGGAGTTGATACTTTGGGGTTGCCTTATGGTTTTACAGATCTTTATGGAAAAATCTCATTTAATGGTGATAATGGTAATAAATTTAGCCTTTTCGGATTTAATTTTAGAGATGCGGTTAATTATTCAGATGTTTCAAAGTTGAATTGGAACTCTGGAGGAGGTGGAATGAATTTTGTTTTGATACCAAGTACTTCTAAAACTTTAATTGAAGGGGTTGTGGCGATTTCTAATTATAAAATTAAATTGGGAGAAGATAGAGATGGTGATGGAGCTATTGTAGCAGGAGAAGAAAGTAGTAGTTCTATTAATGGGTTCAATGTTGGGATGGATTTTACAACTTTCTCAGGAGATAACCAGTTTAAATATGGTTTCGAAATGTTAGGGTTTAAAACCAATTACCAATTTGTAAATTCAATTGGAACTAGAATTGTTCAAGAAGAAAATACAACTGAATTGTCAGGTTTTTTAACCTATAGAATAAATGCTGGTAAGATGGTAATAGAGCCAAGTTTAAGAGCTCAATATTATGCTTCATTATCAACATTCTCTCCTGAACCTCGTTTAGGTTTAAAGTATAATATAACGAGCAAGTTTAGAACAAAATTAGCTGCTGGAATGTATTCTCAAAACTTAATTAGTGCAAATTCTGATAGAGATATCGTTAACCTATTTTATGGGTTTTTATCAGGGCCAGAGAATTTACAGGAAGAGTTTACGGAGCAAGATGGAACGACAAGAACTGTTGGTCATAAGTTGCAAAAAGCGAACCATTATATAGCTGGTTTCGAGTATGACCTGTCACGTAAATTTAAATTGAATATAGAAGGGTATATAAAAGACTTTAGACAATTAACAAATACAAACAGAAATCAAATTTTTGATGAAAATGATGAGGCAGCTGTAAATAAACCGGATGTAGAGAAAAAAGAGTTTATTGTTGAAACGGGTAAAGCTTCTGGTGTGGATGTAGTATTGAAATATTCATCAACTAGGTTAAATGTTTGGACTGTATATTCTTTAGGAAAAGTTACGCGTTGGGATGGTGTTCAAGAATATGCACCAGTATTTGACAGAAGACATAACGTTAATTTAGTAGTTGCTTATACATTTGGAAAAGATTTAAATTGGGAGTTTAATGCTCGTTGGAACATGGCTTCAGGGTTTCCTTTTACACAAACACAAGGTTTTTATGAAGGGTATGATGGTACAGGAGATTACACATCAGGTAATGGAGATTTAAAAATTGAGTTTGCTGAATTAAACAAAGGGAGATTACCATATTATCATCGTTTAGATTTAAACATCAAAAGAAAATTTGTATTGGGAAAGAATTCTATTCTTGAAGCTAATTTAGGTGCTACCAATGCTTATAATAGAGATAACTTATTCTTTGTAGATAGAGTTACAGCCGAAAAAGTATATCAATTACCATTGATGCCAAGTTTAGGAATGAACTTAACTTTTTAATATTAATAAGAATTAAAGCAGATTATTCAAAAAATAATAATAAATTTGCAGCCGTTAAAAATTAAAAAATCAATATAATGTACGCAATAGTTGAAATAGCAGGGCAACAATTTAAAGTTGAAAAAGACCAGCAGCTTTTTGTACATCGTTTAGAAGGTAAAGAAGGAGCAAAAGTTTCTTTTGATAATGTTCTTTTAATCGATAACAAAGGAAAAGTGAATGTAGGCGCCCCAGTTATAACAGGTGCAAATGTATCAGCAAAGATATTAGAACACCTTAAGGACGATAAAGTTATCGTATTTAAAAAGAAAAGAAGAAAAGGGTATAAAGTTAAAAACGGACACCGTCAGTATTTAACTAAAATCCAAATTGAAGGTATTTCTGAAAAAGGTGGTGCTAAACCAGCTGCTAAAAAAGCAGAGCCTAAGACGGAAGCAAAAGCAGCAGCTCCAAAGGCAGCAGCAAAAGCTCCAGCAGAAAAGAAACCAGCTGCTAAGAAAGCAGCACCTAAAGCAGCGGCTAAAAAGCCAGCAGCAAAAAAAACAACTAAAAAGGCTGACGACTCAGCTAAGTAATAAAACTTCCCAATCAGTATTGGTTGGATAAAATTATAACATTATGGCACATAAGAAAGGAGCCGGTAGTTCGAAGAATGGTAGAGAATCAGAATCGAAACGATTAGGAGTTAAAATTTATGGTGGACAAGCTGCAATTGCAGGAAACATTATTGTTCGTCAAAGAGGAACTAAACACAATCCAGGTGTAAATGTAGGTATTGGTAAAGACCATACTTTGTTTGCTTTGGTTGATGGTATAGTTAGCTTTAGAAAAAAAAGAAACAATAAATCATACGTTTCAGTTGATCCTATAGCTGAATAATAAAGATTTATTTACAATCGTATAAAATTACTCCTGTATCTAAAACTTAGGTACAGGAGTTTTTGTTTTTATAAGTCACTTATCATTATTTTTGTTGAAAGAGATTTAAAATATTTAGGAGTAGAATGTTACAAACAACATACATTAGAGAGAATTCAGCTTTAATTTTAGAGCGATATAAAAAGAGAAGTTTTGATGGTGAAGCAATCATTAATCAAATTCTAAAATTAGATGATGATAGAAAAAGCACTCAGCAAAAACTGGATAACCAACTTGCTGAAGGAAATAAGCTTGCAAAAGAAATAGGGCAGCTTTTTAAAGAAGGTAAGCAAGAAGAAGCTAATCAAATAAAAGAACAAACAAAAGCACTTAAAGAAAGTGGTGCATTGCTTAAAGATGAGCAAAACAAAATTGCTGAAGAATTAAAAGCATTGTTGTATCAGTTGCCGAATGTTCCTAATGAAATTGTACCTACAGGTAAAAGTGAAGATGATAATGAAACTATTTTTGAAGAAGGAGAAATTCCAGTTTTAAATGAAGGTGCATTACCACATTGGGAATTGGCAAAAAAGTATGACTTAATTGATTTTGAATTAGGGGTAAAAGTAACGGGGGCAGGTTTTCCAATCTATAAAGGTAAAGGAGCAAGATTGCAAAGAGCATTGATCAGTTTCTTTTTAGATCAAGCAGGAGAGGATGGTTATGAAGAAGTTATACCACCATTAATGGTAAATGAAGCTTCTGCTTATGGAACAGGACAATTGCCAGATAAAGAAGGACAAATGTATTACATGCCTGCAGATGATCTTTATATGATACCTACAGCTGAGGTGCCTATTACCAATATCTATAGAGATGTAATTCTAAAAGAAAATGACTTTCCAATAAAAAACACAGGTTATACACCTTGCTTTAGAAGAGAAGCTGGTTCTTATGGGAGTGATGTAAGAGGATTGAATCGCTTGCATCAATTTGATAAAGTAGAAATTGTTCAAATAGAGCATCCGAATAAATCTTATGCAACATTGGACGTAATGGTTGAACATGTTAAGGGATTATTGAATAAGTTAGAATTACCATATAGAGTGTTGAAATTATGTGGTGGAGATTTAAGTTTTGCTTCAGCATTAACTTTTGATTTAGAGGTTTATTCTACAGCTCAAGAAAAATGGTTGGAAGTAAGTTCAGTTTCTAATTTTGAGACTTTCCAAGCCAATAGATTAAAGTGTAGATATAAAGATGAGAATGGTAAGACCCAATTGGTACATACACTAAATGGAAGTGCTTTGGCGTTACCAAGAATAATGGCAGCTTTATTGGAGAATAATCAGACTGCTGAAGGAATTAAAATACCAAAGGCTTTAGTTCCATATACAGGTTTTGATACTATAGATTAAATTTAGAATAGATGAAAAAATACATTTTAATGACAATGGTTGTCGCCCTAAGTATTCTTTCTTGTGGCAATCCAAATAAAAAAGAAATTGCCGATGTTGAAGCTTTGTATACGGTAATTGATAATACAGAAAAGTTATTGTTGGCTGTAGATACTGCCGCTGTGTTTTCAGCTAAGAGACAAATGGATAAGGATATAACTGCTCTTAATGAATATGTTGATACATTAAATAAAGAAGAAGCGTTTAGGTTAGACGATATATTTGGAGCTAAAAAGCGATTAAACAGTTTAACAAAGAACTATTCAAGGTTTATTAATCAAATAAAGTTTTCTAAAAATCAATTGAATAATTTGAAACAAGATTTGCAAAATGATTTAATGACCAAAGAAGCTTTTAAAAACCATTATGCTATGGAAGAAGATCAATTAATGATGCTAGATAAGCAAATCAATAAGGCAATTGATAATATTGATGTGGCAATAGAGAAATTAAACTCTGATAGGCCTGAACTGTTAGAAATGATAGAAAGAAGAAAGCTGGAATCAGCTAGTGATGAATAATTTTTTAAAAATATTAGTTGTAATAGTTATTGTTGCTTGCGGAACTACTAATTCATTTGCTCAAAAAAATGTAGACAGTAAACTTGCTGATCAATATTATTCCAATAAAGAATTTTCTAAAGCAGTAGTTTATTATCAAAAGATTTTTGATAAAACTAAATCTCCTGCATATTATACGAGGTTATTAAATTGTTTAATAGAATTAGAAGAATATAAAAATTCTGAAAAATTAATTAAACGACAAATTAAACGAAATCCGTTTCAACTTCAATATTATACTGATTTAGGTAGTCTTTATAATATATCAGATCAGGAATCAAAGAGTAAGCAGGCGTATGAGAAGGGGCTCAAATTATTGTCTCCTAGTAATCAACAAATAATGGCTTTAGCCAATGGTTATTTGAAGTATAAAGAAACAGATTACGCCATCCAAACTTATCAGAAAGGAAGAAAGCTTTTAAAGGGTACTTATCCCTTTAATTTTGAATTGGCACAAGTTTATCATGCTCAAGGAAATACAGAAGCCATGTTGGAAGAGTATTTGAATTTGTTGGAATATCAAGAATCGTATATTCAAAGTGTTCAAAATGCCTTACAAACTACATTAGCTAATGATGAAAGTGGTGAAGACAAGTCTTTATTAAAATCATTGCTAATAAAAAGAGTGCAGAAGAATACAGATAAAAAAGTGTTTTCTGAAATGTTGATTTGGGTGTATATTCAAGAGAAAAACTTTAATGGAGCTTTTATTCAGGCAAAAGCATTGGATAAACGCCAGAAAGAACTCGGGAAAAGAATTGTAGGATTGGCTAAGTTGAGCTTGGAAAATGATGATTATAAGACTGCTATTAAATGTTATGAATACATTATTGAAAAAGGAGCCGATAACTATTATTATATCAGTAGTAAAATGGCATTGGTAAGTGTTTATAACCGAAAAATAGTTGAATCAAAAAACTATACTCAAGAAGATTTATTGAAATTGGAGGCAACATATAATTCTACAATTACTGAGTTGGGTAAAACTGCTTTAACAGCTCCTTTGTTAAATGGTTTAGCTCACTTAAAAGCATTTTACCTTCATAATACTGAAGGAGCTATAGAGTTGTTGAATGAAATAATTGCTATTCCTAGATTAAAGCCACATGATAAAGCTAAAACAAAAATTGAATTGGCGGATGTTTTATTATTTACTGGAGAAATTTGGGAAGCCTCACTGTTGTATTCTCAGGTTGAAAAAGCATATAAGTATGATCGTTTAGGAGAGCAAGCAAAATTCAAAAATGCTAGAATATCTTTTTATACAGGTGATTTTTCCTGGGCTAAAGCACAATTAGATGTGTTAAAAGCGTCAACATCAAAATTAATAGCGAATGATGCCATGCAGTTATCAGTATTAATTACAGATAATATAGGTTTAGATACTACAGAAGCACCTTTGTTAATGTTTGCAGCCGCAGATTTATTAGCCTTTCAAAATAAAAATGATGAAGCCCTATGGATGCTCGATTCATTAAAATTAGCATACCCTAATCATACTATTGCTGATGATATTTTGTACAAGAGGTATCAAATCAATTACAAGCAAAAAAAATATACTGAAGCCATTACAAATTTAGAAGCAATTGTTAAAGATTACTCATATGATATATTAGCAGATGATGCCATTTATAATTTAGCAATGTTGTATGATAATCAGTTAGATGATGAGGAAAAAGCGGTTGCTTACTATAAGCAGATAATGTTTGATTATCAGAGTAGTATTTATGTGATAAATGCGCGGAAAAGATTTAGAGATCTAGATAGTGATGTTAAGGTGATTGATATAGATCAGGATAATTTAACGATAGGAGATTGGGATGGAAACGGTCAGCATAAAATTTATAATTCAGATAAAAAAATAGTTAAAGATGGATTTTTTAAAGAGTTTCAATTGATGGATGGTAAACGCTATGAATATGATTCTGAAGGACGTTTGTTAAAGATAAAAATATATGAGGATGGTAAGTTTGTAAAAGATCAAATCATCCTTGTAGATTAAGCTGTTATGAGTGTGATAACTTGGTTGGAAAACAACATGCAGCCTTGTCCATATAAAAAGTATTTTGGTTTTGATTGTTTTGGCTGTGGAATGCAACGTTCAGTTGTGGCTTTGCTGAAAGGAGATGTTGTTACAAGTTTTTATTTTTATCCTGCACTTCTTCCGATACTCTTCATGTTTTTACTTTTAGTTGCCCATCTTGTTTTTAAGTTTAAGCATGGAGCCTTGTTATTGAAGTATAATTTTTTCATCGTGATTGTTATTGTTGTAGTTAACTTTATCTATAAGTTGTTCTAGTGATTAAAAATAGTTTAGAAAAACTATAAATAGCAGCAGCAGTTTTTTTACATTTGTTTTCATAAAATTTATATATGAATTTAGAATCAATTATTTCAGTTACCGGTAAGCCCGGATTATTTAAAGTTCTTTCTCAAATTAAAAATGGTTTAATAGTAGAATCATTAATCGATGGAAAAAGAACTCCAATACACGCAACGGATAAAGTAAGTGCTCTAAGTGATATTAGTATTTATACTAATGATGGAGACATGCCGTTGGGAGAAATATATGAGAAAATATATAAGAAAACTTCAGGAAAAGAGGCTGTGAGTCATAAGGCAAAACCAGAAGAGTTAAGAAGTTACATGGAAAGTGTAGTGGAAAACTATGATGAAGATAGAGTTTATAATTCTGATTTAAAAAAATTGTTTCAATGGTATAACTTATTGGTGAAACAAGGATTGTTGACTCCAGAAAAGGAAGAGAAAGGAGATAAAGAAAAAACTAAAAAAGTAGTTAAACCGAAAAAAGCTGCACCTAAAAAGCCAGTGGCTAAAAAGGCTGCTCCAAAAACAAGGGCTGCAAAAGGTGGTGGTAAAACATCAATGCCTTCTAAGAAAGGGGGGTGATTGAATCACAATATCATTAAAACTTAAATCCTGCATACGCAGGATTTTTTTTGTTATTTTTAAAATCAAAATTTCTCATTATGAAAATCAAATCAATATTATTAATAGGGTTAGTTCTAACAACTTCTTTTTCATTTGGACAAAACATGATTGCTCAATATAAAGGGTTTAATGGAAAATGGGGGTATGTTAATATTAGTGGCGAAGAAATAACGAAACCAATCTATACACATTGTGAGCGGTTTCAATATGGATTAGCTAAAGTTGATGGAAGAAACTTTATTAATTCTAAAGGAGAGGAATTGATTGTAGCATTTGAGGCGAAAGTGGTTAATGATATTTCTGAGGGACATATTACTGTTAAATCAAATGGGAAATGGGGGATGGTAAATCTTAAAGGAGAGATTTTAGCACCTACTGTTTACAAAAAAATAACAGATTTTAAAGAAGGAAAAGCTATTGGTTTTAATTCGGAAACTGTAGATATTTATGATGTTGGTGGAAAAATAGTAGAGATAAAAATAGAGAAAGGTCGAATTTCAGGAAAAGGTAAATTAGCTCTTGTAAGACCTTTTCAAGATGGAATTTCTGCATTTGCTGTTGATTTAGATCCAAGAGCATCAGAGGATTATAGATTTGGATTCATAAATAGTAAAGGTGAAATAATTGTTGAACCAAATTATATGGTGGTTGGAGATTTTTATGAGGGAATGGCATGGGTGAAAAATTCGGAAGGTAAATATGGGTTTGTAGGTGAAGAAGGAAGGTTGCTTACAGATATGAGATACATTAAAGTTGGAAATTTTAAAGACGGTTTAGCATGGGTAAGGAAGGTTGATAATAGAATAGGTTTTGTAAATAAAGAAGGAAAAGAAGTTGTTGAAGCAAAATATTTAAAAGTTGGTAAGTTTCATAAAGGTTTATGTTGGTTTAAATCTGAAGAAGGTAAATGTGGCTTTATTGATGCAGAAGGTAAAGAGGTTGTTGAGGCAAAATATAGTAAGATTGGTAAGTTTGTGAATGGGGTTGCTTGGGTTAGGGATGGAGATGGTAACTATGGATATATTAATGAGCAAGCTAAAGAGATTATTGCACCTAAGTTTTTGAGTGCAGGTGATTTTGATTTAGAAAGCGGTTTAGCTAGAATTGTATATAAAGAAGGAAAAAAGAAAAAGAGAGGTTATGTGACTATGGAAGGTGAAATGAGGTTTTTTGAAAATACAAACATATTCAAGCATTTTTCCGAAGGTTTAAGTCCTGAAAAAACAAAAGATAAATTAGTAGGGTTTATTGATAGTTCAGGTAATTGGGCAATAGAACCTAAATTTAGAACAGCTACGGGATTTGTGAACGGATTCTCTAAAGTTAAAATGTTTGTTGATAGAAAGAATAAGTGGGGAGTAATTAATGTGAAAGGAGAGTATGTAATGGAGCCAAAGTATATGAAGATTTATGAGTTTTACTCAGCAAACTAATCACTTTTCCTTTGGATCTATCCAGAAATTATCCTTGATATTTCGGTCAAGTTCTATCGTTGTATCTTCTTCATAAATCCATTTCTTTTTATTTAAGTTAAAGGCATCAAACCTATTTAAGGCTGGGCCATAATATTCATAAACCCCAGTTAGTTTCGAACTGGAAGGGACTAAGTAATCAAATACAATCTTTTTTAATTCTTTATGATACTTTAGAGACATTACTGCATTTTCAGAATACTCAAATATTATTCGTTTTTCTGTTCTCTTTTTAGTCTTTAAAATAGGTGTTCCAAATTTTACTGTACCATTACTAGAGATACTAATGGTTTCAATTATTTTTTTATTGGTGAGCTTGTTGTTGCCATCCCAACCTAATAGAGTGTAGTTGTTTTTTCCTATTTTTTTATCATAGATCAATTCGTAGTATAAAGCACCATACCAATTCTTGTGTGTTAATGTCTTTTTTTTAGGAGATTTTATGGATGAAGATTGATCTGTTAGTTCTATGAGTTTAAATTCGTCTTTGGATATGTGAATTTGTAAAAAAGCAAAATATTCATAAGTGCCATCGGTTAGGGGGAGTGCCCAATTGTATATTTTTAATTTTTTGGCTTTTAAAATGCTGATTTTTTCTAATTGATCAAACCCATAATTGAAAGAGGTCTTATTTGTTAGGATCTTCTTAAGCGTTTCTTTATAGCTGTCATTTGATTGATATCTTACCTTATCAGATTCACCACTTAAAATAACTTGACTAAGTGAATTTAGCGTATTTATTTCATTCTTAAAATTAAGTTGAGCTTCCTGAGCGAAAACAAAAGAGTTAGCACTGATAAGTAGAGTGAGTATAAAATTTAAATATTTCAATTTATTGTTGTTCTATATGGTAGTAAATTAATTAAACAATTAAAGGTAGAGTCTTATCCATAAAAAAACCGTGTACAAATATATACACGGTTTTTCAATGCTAATATTGTACCAATACGACTTATTAAAGATGCATTTTATCTTTTTTAGCTAATAGTTCTTCATCCGATTCTCTAATGTCTTCATCATCTACACAACAATCTACCGGACAAACTGCAGCACATTGTGGTTCGTCATGAAAACCTTTACACTCAGTACATTTGTCAGGAGATATATAGTAGAAGTCTAAACTTACAGGTTCTTGAGTTGCATCTGCGCCTACAGAAGAACCATTCATTAGTTTAAATTCACCAGATACGTCAGTTCCATCGCTCATTCTCCATTCGTCACCACCTTCGTATATTGCATTGTTTGGGCACTCTGGTTCACATGCTCCACAATTTATACATTCATCAGTTATTATAATTGCCATTACTTTAAAGTATTTAATGTTCGTAATTTCGCCTACAAATGTAATTAAATGAGTTTACAAAAAAGAATAAAAGGATTTGTTCAGTTAGGATTATTTTTAAAACAGTTTAAAACTGGGGTGAAAAATGAATCATTATTAGGCATAAATGAGCAATACTACGAAGGTTTTGAAGAGTTAATTTTGCGACAAAAATCTTATAATGGATGGTTTGACAAAGAAAATGTAATTGACTCAATCAATGCAATTGGAGAATCATTGTCTGAAGAAGCTATCAGTACATGGCTATCAAAATATAAAATAACGGATGATTCAAATAAAACAATTGGAGTTATTATGGCAGGTAATATTCCAATGGTTGGGTTTCATGATCTGCTTTGTGTCTTGATTACTGGAAATAAAATTCAGGCGAAATTGTCTTCAGGAGATAATACATTGATACGCAGCGTAAGTGAAATACTTATTTCTATAGAATCATTGTTTGAATCTAAAATTTCTTTTGTAGAAAAACTTGAAAATTTTGATGCTGTTATCGCAACAGGAAGTAATAATACTGCGCGTTATTTTGAGCAATATTTTGGGAAGTATCCTCATATTATTAGAAAAAATAGAAATTCTGTTGCTGTTATTGATCAAAGTGATGGGGTAGAGGAGCTTAAACATTTAGGAAAAGATATTTTTCAATATTATGGTTTAGGATGTCGAAGTGTCTCTAAACTTTATTTCCCTGAAGGATACCGAATAGATACTTTTTTTGAAGCCATTTTGGATGATTATCAAGATGTAACTCAAAATAATAAGTATGCAAACAATTATGATTATAATAAGGCTGTTTATTTAATGGGGAGTAATCAACTACTGGATAATGGATTTCTTTTATTAAAAGAAGAACACAGTTTTGTCTCTCCAGTTGGGGTGTTGAATTATGAGTATTATAATTCTGTTGATGAATTAGAAAATAATCTTAATCAATACAAAGATGAATTGCAGTGTATTGTTTCTAGTAAAAACAATGTTTTGTCATCATTAGGGTTTGGCCAGGCACAATGTCCAACTTTAAATGATTATGCCGATGGAATAGATACGGTAGAATTTATTTTGGAATTGGATTGATTATTTGTTGAAAAGAATAATGTGATTTCAGGCATCCTTTAGAAGGGTTTTATGCGTCTTACTTTTTGAATGTGATATTTGTTGACCTTGTTGATTCTATTAGGTCTTCAACCTACATTTGTTACATATTTAACTGCTTTATTCCTTATTGTTTTATTTGGATTATTTTAGCAATAGTATTAATTTGGATGCCAATATCTAAGATTTAAAAAATAAGATTATGAAATCATACATTTCTTTAGCTTTATCAGTATTAATGTCAGTTACATTGTTTGCTCAAAATAACAATGCTTCAGGGAACACAATTGTGCCAAAATTAGCAGGTAAAGTTGCCCCTAATAACAATGGTAAAGTGAACTATGTTCAAAATGCTACGTTAACAAATTTGCACCAATTTTTACCATTTACTACAAAGAATAATCAACCTACGGCAGTATCTCAAAATTTAAGTGCTCCTTTTAATTTAGCTCCTAATGTTAGTGTAAGAAACAATGCTGTAACTCAAGTTTTAGATCCTAGGGGTTTAACTTTAAGTCCAAATGGAAAACTTTTAACACCAGATGGTTATGAAGTTGAGTTTAGAACTTCTGGAAATCCTAAAGTAACCGATGTTTGTGCTACACCTAGACCCTATATAAATGGAGGGGCAAATAAAAATGCAGCTTGTTCATTTACGGTTCCTTGTGATGATGCTGCAAATCGTGATGCTGCTTCTACTACTCAGAAATATTTTATGTTAAGGTGGCATGTAATCACCAATGGTTCTCCATCTGATAATATTGATCAGGCAATGATAACAGCAATGATGAATACTTTAAATGCCGATTATGCAGCGCATAATATGGTTTTTTGTGAGGATTCAGCAGAATGGAACGATGATGCTGTTAACTATTTTCACGATTCTAATACAGAAGAAGTTTCATTAAAGGCAGCTTATAATACTAGACCAACTGACTTAATTAACATTTACGTTGTTGGAGATATGACAGCTGGTGGGTATGCACGTTTTCCTTATGATCCATGGGGAGGTCCAGATTATAGAGGAGGAATTGTTTTGAACAGAAGTAACTGTAATGCTACAGGGCATACTTTAGCGCATGAGATGGGTCATACTTTTGGTCTAGAACACACATTTGCTGGTGTAGATGAAAGAGGTTCTTGTTCTGATTGTTATGAAAGAGTAAGACATGCTAATGGTTCAAGTAATGCTTCAGGAGCACCAACTCCACTTGGAGGTCCGTATAATACAGAAGGAGATCGTGAAGGAGACTGGTGTTCAGATACTAATCCTCATGATACGTATTCTTACAATTGTTCAACTAGTACTAACCCTAATAATCCAACTTGTGATACAGGAGGACCTTGGAATAATGCTCCAGTTGACAATCATATGTCGTATTCATTTTGTTCAACTCAGTTTACAACTCAGCAAGGATATAGACAACATTGTATGGTAAACTCATACTTGTCTAGTTGGACTAACTATGGTGGTGGTATTTGTGGGTCTCTTCCACCGGTTGCTGATTTTGTTGGAACTCCAACTACATGGCAATCACCAAGTACTGTAAACTTTACTGATTTATCTATGCCAACATCTATTATTACAAGTTGGACGTGGGATTTTAATTCAGTAGGACAAGCTGGAACAGTAACACCAGCTACTTTTACTGGACAAAATCCTCCTTCAGTTATTTATGATATCGGTGCTTCAGCAACATGTTTACAATATGCAGTAAAACTTACCATAACTGGTAATGGTGGAGATGTAGAAGAAAAATTAACTTACATAGAAGTTTGCCCTCCTTCGGGAGATTGTGATACACTTGATTTTCAATGGGAAACTCCAACGCCAGATGTTGTAGTTTATTCAGGTGTTACACCAACAGATATTTTAACAGGTATTCCAGATGCAAGTAGTTTAGCAACATTTACAGACCCTAAAGGTATTTATGAAGGTTATGTTACACCAAATTTAGGAGTAACTACTGTAGGTTCTATCAGGGTTGCGTTAGGAGGATTAAATGATGCTGATGATGATGTTACTTTTCAAGTATCCGTTTATGATGATGATGGAAATGGTCAGCCAGGTGCCTTTTTATCAGGAGTAGGAGGTATTTCACCTACAGCTTTGGGTGTTCCTGGAGGAGCTTACAATTGGTTTACGATTCCGTTATTGACTCCAGCAACACCAACTACTAACTTTTTTCATGTTGGTGTAGAGATGTTTGCAGGTGATGCTACTGATGGTTTAGTAGTGATGTCTTCATGTGCTGGACCAGCTACTTGTGCCGTGCCTCAAGGAGAAGCGGATAGCTCTAATAATATTTTTACTACTAATTTTGGTTTTGAGAAAATTATGCCAGTTTTTGGATACGATTTTGATGTTGGAATAATTCCAATATTGGGAGAAGCACCACCTTTACCTCAATTAACTGGATTAACAGAGACATTAAGTTGTGATACTACAGTCTTAAACTTTACTGATACAGTTTATTATCATAATTATGCTGGTTCTGCATTAGTAGGAATGTCTTATACTTTTGCATCTGATGGATCTGTAATTAATACTACTACACCTTTAGGTTCTTTTACTAAGACTTATACAAGTGCAGGTACTGAAACTTTAACGATTACTGCGATCAATGATTGTGGTCGGGCAGATACTGTGATATATACTATCCCTTATAACTTTATGGCTACACCAGATGCTGAATTTTCAATGACACCAGCAAATCCTATATGTATGGGGGCTCCAGGTGTAGATTTTACGGCTAATACTGCCGGTTATCATGATTATAATTGGGATTTCGGTGATGGAACAGTTGCTTCTTCATTAAACGTACCAACAATCAATCATATTTATACAGCACCAGGTTTGTATTATACAACATTAACAACAACTTCTTTAAGCTTTGAACCTACAGATATATTTTATTATGAAGATTTTGCAGCAGGAATACCGGGTACTTATACACTTGTGGATCAAGATGGTTTAACGAATCAACTTGGAATAAATGTTTGGACTGGAATTGGAGGCTCAGCATTAAGTTCTAGTTTCTTCAATCCTGCCGGAATTGCCAATGATTGGATGATTACTCCAGCTATAGCAGGTTTACCAGCAGATCAAATTTTATCATGGAGAGCAGCAGCTCTTGATGCTGCACTTCCTGATGGTTATGAGGTTAGACTTTCTACTACAGGAGCATTACCTGCAACAGTAGCAAACTTTAGTACAGTATTGGCTTCTATCCCTGCAGAAAATGGATTTTTTACAACGCGATCAGTTTCTTTAGCTTCTTATGCTGGACAAACTATATATATAGCTTTTGTAAATAATTCTAATGATATGTTTGTTTTAGCTGTTGATGATGTTTGGATTGGAACAAATGGAGGTTGTGAAGGTACAGTTACAAAAACTGACTTTGTAGAGGTTGTTGACTGTAGTGTTACACCACCTATTGCTAATATGAATGCAAGTGATACTGCAGGATGTGCACCTTTAACAGTTACATTTACAGATAGTACAACAGTAGGGCTTCCATTAACATCTTGGTTATGGAACTTTGGTGATGGTTCTTTTTCAACTGTACAAAACCCACCACCTCACCTTTATGCAACACCTGGAACTTATTTTACAAGTTTAGAAGTATGTAATGCAGGTGGTTGTTTTACAGATTTTCAAACAATTATTGTAGGTACAGGAACAATAGCTCTTGCCGGTACTGATCAGAATTTATGTGCTGTAACTACAGCAACATTAGCAGGTAATGACCCAACACCAGACCCTGGTATGTGGGCTTTAATATCTGGTACTGGTACTCCAACAACAACTACAGCTTTTAATTCTGGAGTAACAGGATTAACAATTGGTACCAACCAGTTTACTTGGACTATAACTGGAGCAGGATGTACATCTGTTGATACAGTGGATATTGTTGTTACAGCAAATCCAGCAAATGCTGGAGTGAGTAATACTTTAGGAATATGCCCAACTGGAAGTTCAATTGATTTACATCCTTTATTAGGCGCAGCCGATTTAGGAGGTACTTGGATAGGTCCATCAGCATTAACCGGAGGAGATCAAGGAACTTTTGCTCCAGCTACAAATCTAGCAGGCACCTATCAATATTATGTTACAGGAGTAGCTCCTTGTGGGAATGATACTGCAGATATTGTGGTAACTTTTTCTGGAAGTGATGATCCTACCTTCTTGTATCCAGACTTCTGTGAAGGAGCAGGAGGTGTTGCAGGTGTAATAAACACGCCTGGTGGATCATTTAGTTTTGATCCGGATCCATTAGATGGTTCAGCGATAAATGCTACAACAGGAGCTGTTACTAATGGGGTAGGTGGAAGTACTTACGGTATTAAATATAAGACGCTACCAGGAGTTTGTCAGGATAGTTTGACATTGAGTGTAAATGTTATTGCTCCTGTGAACCCAGGAACTTCTACTACGTTAACAGCTTGTTCATCTGCCGGAGCTACCGATTTATATACATTATTAGGAGGAGCTGATTTAGGAGGTGCATGGTCAGGGCCTTCAGTATTAACAGGAGGAGATCAAGGAACGTTTACTCCAGGAGTAAATGTTGCAGGAACATATAAATATCTTTTAACGGGTACTACTCCTTGTGGAAATGATAGTGCAGATGTTGTTGTAACTATAAACACATCTCCTGATCCAACATTTACTTATGCAGATTTCTGTTCAAATGCAACAGGGGTGGCAGGAACACCAGTGACACCTGGCGGAACATTTAGTTTTAGTCCAGACCCTTTAGATGGTTCAGCGATAAATGCTACAACAGGAGATGTTACTAATGGTGTGGCAGGAAGTGTATATAATATTCAGTATTTAACTCCTGCGGGACCTTGTCAAGATAGTTTAACATTAAATGTAAATGTAAACCTATGTATTACGGCAGATTTTACAGCAAGTAGTTTAACAATATGTGCTGGAGATTCTATTGTATTTACAGATGCTTCTACTGTAGGAGTAACAATTTGGCAATGGGATTTTGATTCTACTTCTTTAGGGGGTGTTACTCCATCAGGAATTGTAGGACAAGGACCTCATACTGTATTTTATAATACACCAGGAACGTATATTATAGAGTTAATTGCTTCAAATGGAGGGATACTAGATACGGCATCAGTAACAGTAACAGTAACTGACTGTTCACCAACTGCTGATTTCACTGCATCACAAACTACATTATGTGAAGCAGATTGTATCACATTTAACGATTTAAGTACAGGAACTCCTACAGCATATGCATGGTCATTCCCAGGAGGAACACCTGCAACAGCAACAGGAGCAAATCCAGGATCAATATGTTATTCAACTGTAGGAACATATAGTGTAACATTAACCGTTACCAACCAATATGGTGTGGATAGTGTTACAATGACTAGTTTAATTACTGTAGATCCATGTGATCCACCAATAGCAGCAATAACGATTAATGATGCTGATGCAGAAATTTGTGAAAACGGTTGTATTGATTTTACATACAATAATGATAGCTTAGGAGGAATTCCGGATACCTTATTTTGGACTTTCCCAGGAGGAACACCAAGTTCTTATGGGACTACTAGTCTTACAGATGTAGTAACAGTTTGTTGGAATGATACAAGTGGTAATTTCTTAGCTAGTGTTTCTGCAACTAATGCTTATGGTAACTCAGTTGCAACACAATCAATAGGAGTACATTTAAATCCTATTATAAATGCAGGTGGCGATATTTCTGTAGATATAGGAAGTGATGGAGCTATTAATTCAACAGTTACAGATACTGGAGGAAATGTTCTGCCAGTTACGAATGGAATATTTAGTTGGAGCCCATCAACTTTCTTAGGAACGCCAAACAGTCAAGGATCATCTGTTATACAACCAACAGATACAACAACATATACTGTTACTTATACAGATGAGTACGGTTGTGTAGTGTCTGATGATGTAGTAGTTAATGTTAATATTGTATTGAATATTGGTGTGCCAAGTGCATTTACTCCAGGTAGTTCGTTTAATAATCTACTATTTGTAAAAGGGAAGATTGTAATTGAATCAATGAACTTTGTTATCTATAATAGATACGGACAACAAGTATTTGAGACAACAAATATTGATGAAGGTTGGGATGGAACTCATAATGGTAAACAGTTAAATCCAGGTGTTTTTGTTTATTATTTGAAAGTGACCTTTATTGATGGTTCTCAAGGAGAGTTAAAAGGCAATGTAACATTGATTAAGTAATTTAAGAGGAGGTAGAATTATGCAAAAGATAAAATTAATACTAGTATTAACTGTACTAATTAGCTCAAATTTATTTGGACAACAAGATGTACATTTCTCTCAATTTTTTTCTTCCCCATTAACTTTAAACCCGGCTAATGCAGGAATATTTAATGGAGATTTAAGAGCAATCATGAATTATAGAAGTCAATGGGGAGCAGTTTCAAAATCATACTCTACAATGGCTGCCTCTATAGATATGCCTATCATGAAAAAAATGCAGGGAGGTATGTTTGGTTTAGGGCTGAACTTTTTTAAGGATGATGCCGGAGACTCTAGAATGTCAACAATGAACTATGCTTTATCGTTGGCTTATCATTTAGACATTAGTGGTGGGCAGAATAATCATTTTATTTCTCTTGGTTTTCAAAGTGGAATGGTTCAAAGAAGTATTGCTTATGGTAACTTAACATGGGATAATCAATGGGACGGGTCTAGTTTTGATCAAGCAGTGATACCTTTAAATGTTGATGAGTTAGGAGGTACAGGAGTAAGTGCTTTTGATCTTTCTACTGGTTTACATTGGTATTATGCACCAGATCAAAAAAATAGATTTTTTGGTGGGTTATCGTTGTTTCATGCAAACTCACCTGATATTGGTTTCAATTCAGAAAGTAGATTGCTTAAGAAATATACATTACATGGTGGTGGAGAAATAGCCATGACAGGTGGTGATTTTGCACTTACACCAAATTTCGTATATGTTAGACAAGGAACGAATAAGTACTTTGATATCGGAGCTGAAATAAAATACTTTTTACAAGAGAGTACTCGATTTACGAACTATAAAAATATGATGTATATTTCTTTTGGTCCTTATTTAAGATATGGGGATGCTGCATATGTTGTTGCTCGATTTAATTGGAATGGTGTAACAGCTGCTGTAAGTTACGATTTCAACTTATCTGACCTAAGTGCTGCATCTAGTGGTAATGGTGGTTTTGAAATAATGTTAGGTTATAAAATGGACATAGGAGCAAGTGCTTCTAGAGGGCATAGTGTAAGATTCCATTAAGAAATACAAAATATTGACATAAAAAAATCCTGCTTTTAAGCAGGATTTTTTGTTACTAGTTCTAGCTAATTTTCATAAGCTCCAATGTCAGGAGGATTGTTCCTTGCTACTTCATCATGATCAAGTGTAACACCTATTGTGTTGTTTCCAGAGTTGTTTGCAGGAGAACTAGCTGTAATATGGTAGTCATGTAAAGTTTGGTCAACAAAAATTTGTGCAGTTGGGTTAAGTATAATGTTGTTGTAATTTACTCCAGCAATACTGTTAGTTGTTTTAAGTAAGCAATGATCTAAAAAGTAATTAATTGTTCCACCAGCAACTTCATCAGCAGTAAACTCAATATCTTGATCTCCATGAATAATACAGTTGTAGAAATTTGCCGCAGTTACATTACTTACTACTGTAACTCCATTTATATTTACGTAAGCATTTTGTAGAAAAATTGATGGTGTCTGTCTACCATTAAAGTAATTTGCAAAAGTAGTATGATTAAATCGGTAGTCACCATCACCTCTTACAAGTAGATTGTATTGACCTGAGTTTGTTATTACAGAATTAGTATCCGTTATTTTATAGTTGGTAGCCAATATTCCGATTGCAGAATTGTTGTGGATTTTACAGTTGTTTAAGCGTAAACTGTTTGAACTTACAGGAGGTAAAAGATTAAAAGGGTTTGTCTCGGCTTGTATACCTATAAAACCATTTTTAATTACAGCATAATTAAATACGTTATCGACAGAACCTTCGTTAATCCAAATCCTGTCCCATTGTCCAGTAATTTCTTGCCAAGCATGCTCTAAACGTGTACCTTGAAAAACAACAGGGTCTGATTTTGTTCCATTTACTTGGATGTTTCCATCTTCATAAACCCAAATTCCAGAGTTGCTGTGCATGTGAATTTGAACTCCTGGATCTATTTTAAGTTTATCATCTCCGTCTAAGGTTAAATAACCACCATATATAATATAGGGCTTATCATTTGTCCAAGTAGAATCTAAAGGCCCAGGAGAAGTGCCTTTATCAAGGTAAACAACAGGTATTCCGTTAGCCGATTGATTGGCTACATAATAGTGTGCATTTCGCCCCCAAGCGACTAAATTTACGCTTTGGTTATTTCCATTGGTAACAAAATTAATTTTATCAGTTATAACAAAAGGATTAAGAGCGTTGGTTGGATCAATAGTTACCTCTGCAAAAATAAAAAGGCTATCTTTTCCGTCAATCTCAATATTGGAATGAGAGTTTCCTGAAATTCCATCAACATTTATTCTAAATTGAGAGTTTACTCCATTCCCAACAGAAATACTGGAAATACTAATTCTATTATTGCTTGGATTGAATATTTTTAACCGTTTAGTTGTAGAACCAAAAGTGGCAAAAACAGTATCAAACAAAACAGTATCATTAGAAAAGTTTAAAGAGACAGATGATGAAGTTTCTATAGTGTCTTTTCTACAAGAAAATGTAGAAATAAGAACAGAGAGTAAAATAAATATGAATGCATTTTTTCGCATGAATTGTAAAAGTAATTAATTTAAGGAAACTCTGTTTAATCTAATTATATTGTGTGATGTTGATGTTTAAACTGATAATCATATAACTTTTTGTAATAACCATCTTTACTAATTAGTTCAGTATGATTTCCTTCTTCAACAATTTCACCTTTATCAATTACTAAAATCTTATCGGCATTCTGGATAGTTGATAATCGATGTGCTACTATAATAGAAGTTCTATTTTTAGTTAGAACACTAGTTGCATGTTTAATCAGTTCTTCAGATTCACTATCAATTGATGAAGTAGCTTCATCTAAAATTAATACTTGAGGTTTATGAACATACGCTCTTATAAAAGAAATAAGTTGCCTTTGTCCTACAGAAAGCATAGTTCCTCGTTCTTTTACATTGTATTGATATCCGCCAGGTAGTTTAGAGATAAATTCATGAGCACCAACTTTTTTGGCGGCATCTATAACTTGCTCTTCAGTTATATCTTCACTGTATAATGTGATGTTGTTAAATACACTATCAGAAAATAGAAATACATCTTGTAGTACAATAGACATGTACTCTCTAAGCTGTTGCAATTCAATTTCATTAACGTTGGTTTTTTCAATGTAAATTTCTCCTTTATCTATTTCGTAATACCTACCTAATAAGTTGATAATAGAAGATTTACCTGCACCCGTTGCTCCAACAATCGCTAAGTTTTCTCCTTGTTTAATTTTAAATGAGATATTCTTCAATACCCAATCCTCATCATTGTAAGCAAACCAAACATTCTTAAATTCAATATTTCCTTTAAGATTAGTAGTGCTTTTTTTGCCTTCATTTTTAATGAAAGAGTTTGTATCCAATACTTTAAAAACACGTTCTGAGCTTACCATCCCCATTTGTAACGTATTAAACCTGTCTGCCAATTGTCTAATAGGGCGATAAAGCATGTGAACAAATAAGGTAAAAGAGAATAAATCACCAGTAGAGCCATAACCTGCGGCAAGTTCTTTAAACCCATACCAAACTAAAAGAGCAATTGATAAAGCAGATAAAATTTCTACAACAGGAAAAAATATTGAATACGCCCATACAGTTTTAATATGCGCTGTTCGGTGTTTTTTATTGATTTCAGCAAATGCTTCCATTTCAACATCTTCTCGATTAAACAATTGAACGATAGACATCCCAGTGATGTGTTCTTGAACAAATGTATTTAAACGAGATACCTGTTCACGAACATCTTGAAAAGCTTTTTTGATTACTTTTTTAAAAATTGAAGTAGCGATAAAAAGAATCGGAATAGGGATTAATGTAATCAGGGCAAGATCCCAGTTTCTATAGAACATATAACCAACTACTGCAAATATTTTTAAGAGATCCCCTAGTATAACTAGGATTCCTCCCGAAAACATTTCTGCAATGGTTTCAATATCAGAAACCGTTCTTGTTACTAACTGACCAATAGGAGTATTGTCAAAATGTTTTAATTTAAAATTGATGACCTTCTTGAAGGTCTGATTCCTTAAGTCTTTAATAACATTTTGTCCCAATAGATTTCCTAATAATGTGAAGAAATATTGAAATATAGATTCCACTATTAACGCACTAACAAGAAGAATAGTCATGTAAAACAATCCTTCACTATCTAATTTTTTAATGTAATCATCTATAGTAATTTGGATTAAAATAGGACGAGATAGAGAAATGCTAGCAAGTGCAATACTTAAAAAAGCGGTAATGTAAAATATATAGTTGTAAGGTTTAACATAGGTCATTATCCTTTTAAACAGAACAAAATCAAATGCTTTCCCTTCTACGTTTTTAGACATTTAAATCCTCCTTTGGATATTTTACCTCTGTTAAATATAACCCATGTGCAGGTGCCGAGGTGCCAGCGTTGCTTCTGTTTTTAGAACTAATTATAGTTTCAAGATCTTCCACTTTAAGTCTTTCTTGACCAATATCTAGAATTGTACCAACAATTGCTCTTACCATATTTCTTAAAAAACGATTGGCTGTAATTGTAAAAATTAAGTAATCGTTTTTTGTTTCCCAATGTGCAGCCGTAATATCACAGTCATTTGTAAAAGTATCAGTATTACTTTTACTAAAACATGAAAAATCGGTATGGTTTAATAATATGGTACAAGCCTCATTCATTAAATTAATATTTAATGAATGTATAAAGTAGTACGCCTTATTGTTTAAAAAAGGATCTTTATTTACAGTTATCCAGTATTCATATGTTCGTGCGGTAGCACTAAACCTGGCATGAACATCTTTGTTTACTTCATGTATTGATGTGCAAGAAATATCTTCAGGTAAAAACTTATTAATTTTAAATTTGAGGCTATCAATTTTAAAAGGAGTATCGGTATCAAAATGGGCAAAAAGTTGTTTGGCATGAACACCGGTATCCGTTCGCCCTGCACCAACTACATTAATTTCTTGTTGCAAAAGAGTAGATAGGGCTTTGTTTATCTCTGCTTGCACAGAATTAGCATTTTGTTGAATCTGCCAACCATGATAATTGGTTCCATCATATTTTATTTCTAAAAAATACCTACTCATAAGAGGTGTAAAATTAAGAAATATAAGAAGGTTGAAGAATGTTAATCTTGGCCTTTTTCTTTTAATAAAGGAACGAACTTGAATAGAGTCAAGTCTTCTGTTTCAAAATTTGTAGCAGATAATTTTTTAATCTTTTTCATACGTTGGCTTTCACCTTCATCTACAGGAATTACGAGTGTTCCTCCAATTTTTAGTTGAGCCAATAAATCTTCTGGTATGTATGGAGCTCCGGCAGTAACAATTATTTTGTCAAAAGGAGCAAAGGTTGGTAACCCTTTATAGCCATCGCCATAAAATGTTTTAGTGTTATAGTTTAATTTAGGAAGTAGCTCTTTAGTTCTTTCGTAGAGCGCTTTTTGTCTTTCTATAGAAAACACTTTAACTCCCATTTCCAGAAGAACAGCAGTTTGATAACCAGATCCAGTGCCTATTTCTAAAACCTTTTGTCTAGGTTTTAATTCAAGTAATTCAGTTTGAAAAGCAACAGTATAAGGTTGTGATATCGTTTGACCGGCACCAATAGGAAATGGCTTGTCTTCATAAGCATACTTGTGCAGGGCATTGTCAGGAATAAATAAATGTCGAGGAATTGTTTCAATGGCAGTAAGTACTTTACTGTCTTTAATTCCTTTTTTAGCTAAGACTTCTGCTAATTTTTTTCTTAAACCCTTATGTCTGTAAGTATCTACCATCTCTTTATTTCAGCAACAAATTAAGTAAGATTCTATGACTTTTTCAGTGTGTTTTCAAGGCTTATTATTAAAGTTGGTGTGTTAATAAGAATTTGTTTTACCCCAAAAGCCCCCATAAACATTCATGTATGTTTGTTACATAATGTTAAAAGTAGGCGTAATAGGAGCTGGGAATCTTGGAGAATCCCACATTAAATTACTAAAAGGAATTAGTGATTTTGAATTGGTGGGCTTCTATGATGCGGATAAAAGCTATAAAGATAAAGTGGCTTCGGCTTTAAATGTTAAATCATTTAACAATTTTGAAGACTTAATCAATGTTGTTGATGTTGTTGATATTGTAAAACCTTCTATTTCACATTTTGATTATGCGGTTAATGCCATTAAAAACTCAAAACATGTTTTTATAGAAAAGCCTGTTACCAATACTGTTGATGAAGCGAAGCAATTACTAGAACTGGCTGAAGAAGCAAACGTTAAGGTTCAAGTTGGTCATGTAGAAAGATTCAATCCCGCATTTAAAGCTGCCTTACCTTATATTTCTAATCCTACTTATATTGAGACTCATCGCTTAATAGAGTTTGATGCTAAAACAGCAAATATTCCTGTTGTAATGGATTTAATGAGTCATGATTTAGATATTATTTTAAGTCTTGTTAATTCTAACATTAAAAACATAAGAGCTAAAGGAGTAAAGGTTGTTGGTGATACTCCAGATATTGTTAATGCTATTGTAGAATTTGATAATGGATGTGTAGCTAATTTAACAGCGAGTAGAATATCATTAAAAAATGAACGTGTATCTAAATTTTATCAAAGAGATGCACATATAAAAATTGATTATTTAGCACAAGAAACAAGTTTGTTTTCTTTGAAAAAGAATGGGAAAACTGAAATTTGTTCTAGAAAATTAAAAATAGAAAAAGACAACCCTGTAAAAACGGAGTTAGAAGATTTTGCCCAGTCAATACTTAACAATACAGCACCTAAGGTGGGCATTCATGATGGAAGTGTAATGTTAGATGCAGCTTACCAAGTTGCAGAAAAGTTGCAAATTTCTACTTCATTAACCTAAGATTAATACATTTGCACAATATTTTTTTTAAGTGTCCGTTAAACGGATATATTTAAACTATGTTGTACAACATTAAATTTTTTATTTTATTCCTTATAGTAGGGTTAACGTTCTTTTCATGTTCTAAAGAGGATTATGAAGCACAAGTTCCTACCTATATTACTATAAATGAAATTAATTTAACAACAGATTATGCAACTCAGGGTACTAATTCTGAGAATATTGTTGATGCTTGGGTTTTTATGAATGATGATTTAGTTGGTGTGTATGAATTACCAGCAACTTTTCCTGTATTAAAAGAGGGTGATGTAATTCTAAAAGTATACGCTGGAATAAAAAATAATGGTATTACTGCGGCAAGGGCAAGGTATTTACTTTATGATCCGCATGAGGAAAAAATTAGTTTAGTAAAGGGAGAAACAATAGAGGTTAATCCGACTATTTCTTATGCTTCAGGAGTAAAGTTTAGTTGGTTAGAAGACTTTGAAAATGCAAGTTTATTTTTTCTTTATACTGCAGATAGTGATACGATAATTAATAAACAATCTGTAGATGTTAAAGAAGGGAGCTATTCAGGACAAGTTTTTTTACAGCCTGATATGGATTTTTTCGAGGCAACAACTCTAGGTTTATCGGGTGTTCCTAGAAATGGAACTCCGGTTTATTTAGAATTGGATTTTAAAACGAATGAGCCGTTATCTATAGGTATTTATGTAGATACCGATCAGTACAGTTATATAACACTTAATGCTACAAGCGAATGGAAAAAAATATACATTAATTTAACAGATGTTATTAATAATACTCCGAGAGGAGCAGAGATGAAAGTCTTTTTGGGAATTAAGGAAGTGAGCATTCCTTTTTTAACGGATCATCCAGAAATATTTTTAGATAACTTGAAATTAGTTCATTTTTGATGGTGTTGACAAATGAATAAAAAATTACAAGTATTAAAATACATTACATTAGACTTAATTGCAGCTGTTGTTGCATGGACGCTTTTTTTCGTTTATAGAAAGGCGTATATAGAGCCTCTTAAATTTGGGCATAAAATTCCTGTATCATTTGATGATAATTTTTATTATGGATTACTGGTAATTCCATTGTTTTGGATAGTGATTTACTTTGCCATCGGTAATTACAATAATATCTATAGAAGGTCTAGATTAAAAGAGTTTGGACAAACATTATTGATATCCATTATAGGTACTTTGGTTTTGTTTTTTGTCTTACTACTAGATGATGAGATTTCCTCATATACGCAATACTACAAGTCTTATATTGTTTTATTTACGCTACACTTTACATTAACAGAATTGTTTAGGCTCATCCTAACAACTCATACAGGTCTAAGAATAAAGAATAGAAAAATAGGTTTTAATACCTTAATCATTGGATCGAATGAAAATGCATTAGATTTATACAAAGAAATTACGAGCCAAAAATACTCTACCGGACACCAGTTGGTAGGATTTACTCATGTTAACAAATCCAGTAATTATTTATTGAATGATCATTTAACCCATTTTGGAAATTGTGTAGGTTTAAGAGATACCATTCAAAACAATCAAATTGAAGAAGTTATTATTGCTGTAGAATCATCAGAACATGATAGTTTAGGAAGTATCATTACTGAGTTAGAAGGTTTAAATGTAATTATCAGTGTTATTCCAGATATGTATGATATTTTATCTGGTTCAGTAAAAATGACTTCAATATTTGGCACTCCTCTTATTGTAATAACGAAAAACATTATGCCCGTATGGCAGCAATCTATAAAACGAATGTTAGATGTTGTTACCTCATTAGGAGTTCTTATTGTTTGTTCACCAATTTATTTGATTACCGCTCTTATTGTAATCATAAACTCTAAAGGTGGTGCATTCTTTTCTCAAGAACGAATAGGGATACATGGTAAACCTTTTACGATTTATAAATTCCGTTCTATGCGAACAGATGCAGAAAAGGATGGACCTGCTTTATCTAGTGAAACAGATAGTAGAATTACAAGTTTTGGTAGATTTATGAGAAAAGTGCGTTTAGATGAAATGCCTCAATTTTACAATGTATTGATTGGTGATATGAGTTTAGTTGGACCAAGACCTGAACGCCAATTTTTTATAGATCAGATTACTAAAACAGCATCGCATTACAACCATTTACTAAAAGTTAGACCAGGAATTACTTCTTGGGGACAAGTAAAATATGGCTATGCAGAAAATGTAGATCAAATGATAGAGCGGTTAAAGTTTGACATTATTTATATTGAAAACATGTCGTTATTAGTAGATTTTAAAATTCTTATCTATACCGTAATGATTGTTGTTAAGGGGAGTGGTAAGTAATACTTCTAATGAAAAAGAACCTTTTTTTTACAATACTTTCTTTACTACTGATTTCTTGCTCACAAGAGGTTGGGCGAGTAGATTTACTTCAAGACAATGGTAAAACAATTGAATTTAAATTAGAAGCTGGAGAAACTATAGAGCTTTATACAGAAATGGATATTGAATATTTGGATCAACCATTATTTGTTTATCAATGTGAATTTTTTAAAGATAATGAACCGCTTTTTAGCGGAGGAACAGATCCATTAATTACAACAGAGAAAACGAAAGATGTTTTAACGTTAAAAGATGGAATTACACATTGGAGTTTTTATGGGAAACTTGATGGAAATGTTACAGCAGATACAGCAGGAAACTATGCTATTAAAACCACATTTATTAAAAACAATGCACAAGGCGTAAAAATCAATAAAGCTGCTATTGTTTTTGTGAAATAATTCAACATTCCTAATTACCTTTGCACTCTTATGAACGCGAACAAAAAAGTTGCCTTATATACATTGGGTTGTAAACTCAATTTTTCTGAAACATCAACTGTTGCCAGAATGTTTGAGGATGAAGGTTTTGCACGAGTAGATTTTAATGATACTCCAGATGTTTATGTAATTAACACGTGTTCTGTTACGGAGAATGCAGATAAGAAATGTAAGCAATTGGTAAAAAAAGCATTGAAGATTAATCCAGATGCTTTTGTTGCTATTATCGGTTGTTACGCGCAATTAAAACCAGAAGAAATTGCACAGATCTATGGTGTTGATATGGTTTTAGGAGCTTCAGAAAAGTTTAAGATTGTTGAGCATTTTAATAATATTGAGAAGAAAGAACAAGCTGAAGTTATCGCTTCAAAAATCAAAGAAGTAAAAGATTTTATTCCTTCCTATTCTAAAGGAGACAGAACACGATCATTTCTAAAAATACAAGATGGATGTGATTACTTTTGTACGTTCTGTACGATCCCTTTAGCAAGAGGAAAAAGTAGAAATCATTCTGTGTTAGAAACGGTTAAAGTAGCAAAAGAAGTTGCTCAAACTGCAGCAAAAGAAGTTATTCTTACAGGAGTAAATATTGGAGATTTTGGACAGGGAGAAGGAGAGAACTTCTTTGAATTAATTCAAGAATTAGATAAGGTAGAGGGAATAGATCGATTTAGAATTTCATCTATAGAGCCCAACTTATTGAGTAATGAAATTATCGATTTTGTTGCTCAATCAAATAAGTTTATGCCACACTTTCACATTCCTTTACAATCAGGATCTAATACTATTTTAAAGGCAATGCGTAGAAAATACTTGAAAGAGTTGTATGTTGAGCGAGTAAATAGAATAAAAGAGTTAATGCCTCATGCTTGTATTGGTGTTGATGTTATTGTAGGGTTTCCAGGAGAGACAGAAGAAGAATTTTTAGCAACATATAATTTCTTAAATGAACTGGATGTTTCTTACCTGCACGTATTTACCTATTCAGAAAGACAAAATACTACTGCTGTAAAAATGGATGGTGTAGTGCCAAAAGCAGAAAGAAGTAAGCGAAGTAAAATGTTACACATTCTTTCTGAAAAGAAGAGAAGGTTTTTTTACGAACAGCATTTAGGTAAAACATACAATGTACTTTTTGAAGCAGAGCAACATGATGATTTCTTAAATGGTTTTACAGACAATTATATCAAGGTAAAAGTGCCTTATAGTATTGACTTAGAAAATCAAATTAAAACAATTACTTTAGCCAATATAGATTCTGATGGAGTTGTTCATGTAAATATAGAAGAACCTTCAACTATTAACTAAATACTGTTAACCAATTATGTTTCCATACTTATCAGATTTAATTGAATATTTATTTGGATTTTCTTTTTCCTTCCCATTGCCAATGTTTGGTTTTATGGTAGCCATTGCTTTTATCGTAGGTAATTACATTTGGGTACAAGAAATGAAGCGTAAAGAATCTGAGGGCTTACATTCATTTCAAGTAATTAAAGTAGTTAAGGGAGCAAAAGCAAGCATGGCCGAGTTAGTGGGTAATGGTGTATTTGGGTTTATCATAGGGTTTAAAGGTTTGGGTATTGTTTTAAATTATGGTGAGGTTATTAAAGATTTGCCAGGCTTTATCATGTCTACTCAAGGCCACTTTATTGGAGGGGTTGTTGGTGCAGCTTTAGTAGCATATTTAAAATATAGAGATGCAGAAAAGCAGCGTTTACCAGAACCTATAGAAGTAGAAGAAAAAGAGCACCCTTACCAGCATGTTGGTACATTAACCTTTATTGCTGCAATAGGAGGAATTTTTGGTGCTAAGATTTTTGATGCTATTGAAAATATGGAACGTTTATTAGCTGATCCAATTGAGGTGATTCTTTCTGGTTCCGGATTAAGTATTTATGGAGGATTGATAATAGGAGGAGGAGCCGTATTGTTTTATGCTTACAAAAAAGGATTGAATATTTTACATGTTGCTGATGCTTGTGCACCAGGTTTAATGTTGGCGTATGGAATTGGTAGAATTGGTTGTCAGCTTTCAGGAGATGGGGATTGGGGATTGCCTAATTACAATGAGATGCCAGAAATTATTTCATTTTTACCAGACTGGATGTGGAGTTTCGATTATTATGGAAACATTAACGGAACTGATTTAGGAGCACCAGGAAGGCCTATGGTAAGTGATGGATATACCTATGAAGGAAATGCTTGGCCAACACCTTTTTATGAAACCATTATGGCTTTTATCATTGCTGGAATATTATGGGCCATTCGTAAAAAAGTTAAAGTTACGGGAGTATTGTTCTCAATCTATTTAATTTTTAATGGTGTTGAGCGTTTCTCTATTGAGAAGATTAGAATTAATTCTAATTACAATGTATTTGGTTTCGAAGCAACACAGGCAGAAATTATAGCCGTAGGTTTATTTTTGTTAGGAGGTTTTGGAATTTGGTATTTCACTAAGAAGGCTAAGGATCAAAGCCGAACATAACACGCTATTAAAAAGCTTTAAACTGTTAATAAGTATCATCTATTCTGATTGTATTATCAGAATAGAATAAGCTACTTTGTAAGTACTTAAAATGGTTTATTATGTTTCACTTAAAAGTAGGAGATAAAGCTCCAGAATTCGATATTACAGATCAAAATGGTAACGTGCATAAAATTGCAGATTATCAAGGTAAAAAAGTAATTCTATATTTCTATCCAAAAGATTTAACACCAGGCTGTACAACTCAATCTTGTGATTTAAGAGACAATTATGAAAGTTTGATTAAAGATGGTTTTGAGGTAATTGGTGTAAGTGCAGATGATGAAGCAAAACATCAAAAATTTATTGCAAAACATGATTTGCCTTTTAACCTTTTGGCGGATACGGATAGAACTGTTTTAAATAGATATGGTGTTTGGGGAGAGAAAAAATTTATGGGGAAAATCTATGATGGAATTCATAGAACAACATTTATTATAGATGAAAATGGAGTGATAGAAAGTATCATAAACAAAGTGAAAACTAAGATTCATACAGAACAAATTCGTGAATCACTGAAGTAGGAAGAAGAAAATATTGCTCTGTAGGGCTTGTTTTTATTATCTTTTCAAAATTATTTTTCATAAAACTACAATTTGTAGATTTATTAACTTAGATTTGTAGTGTTAAAAATAATTACTCAGAATAAAATATATATCATGGCAGAAGTGAAAGAAGCAAACGCAGAAAAGTTAAAAGCACTTCAACTTACAATGGATAGGTTGGAAAAATCTTACGGAAAAGGAACGATTATGAAGTTAGGAGATGCTCCTACTTTAGATGTAGAAGTTATCCCTACAGGTTCTTTAAATTTAGATTTGGCTTTAGGAATTAAAGGTTACCCTAAAGGAAGGATAGTTGAAATTTATGGACCTGAATCTTCTGGTAAAACAACACTTACAATCCATGCAATTGCAGAATGTCAAAAACAAGGAGGTATTGCTGCTTTTATAGATGCAGAACATGCTTTTGATCCAACTTATGCAGAAGCTTTAGGAGTAAATATTGATGATTTAATTATTTCTCAACCAGATAACGGAGAGCAAGCGTTAGAAATTGCTGATAACTTAATTCGTTCTGGAGCTATTGATTTATTAATTGTAGATTCTGTTGCTGCGTTAACTCCAAAAGCAGAGATTGAAGGAGAAATGGGAGATTCTCAAATGGGATTACAAGCACGTTTGATGTCTAAAGCATTACGTAAGCTTACAAGTTCAATTAAAAAAGCAAACTGTTGTGTAATATTTATTAATCAGTTGAGAGAGAAGATTGGGGTAATGTTTGGTAATCCAGAAACTACTTCTGGAGGTAATGCACTTAAATTTTACTCTTCTGTAAGAATTGATATTAGAAGATCTTCACAAATTAAGTCTGGAGATGAAGTTATAGGTAACAGAACGCGAGTAAAGATTGTCAAAAACAAAGTAGCTCCACCGTTTAGAAAAGCAGAGTTTGATATCATGTATGGTAAAGGTGTATCTAAAGTAGGAGAGATTATTGATTTAGGAGTAGATATGGATATTGTAAAGAAAGCAGGAAGCTGGTTTAGTTACGGAGATACCAAATTAGGGCAAGGAAGAGATGCTGTAAAAGAAATCTTTTTAGATAACCCTGAGTTAATGGAAGAAATAGAAGAAAAAATTGTAGAAGCCTTAACAGCAGAATAAATCTTCATTATAAATAATTACCTTTGAAACCTCTCGAATATTCGAGGGGTTTCTTTTTTTTAATATATGAATAGGATAATATTAATATTAGGGTTTTCATTGTTTCTATTTTCTTGTGGAAACGAACCGATAAATGAAGTTAGTGAAGAAGTACCAACTCAAGATACAACAGCATCAGAACAGGTTACAGAATTTAAAGCAATAAACGAATTACTTAAAGATGATATTAATAATTCGGAGTTGTATTTAAAGAGAGCGAAGTTGTATATGAAATACAATGATGTATCCTCAGCGGTAAATGATTTAGATAGAGCAATTAAGGTAGATTCATTAATACCAGAATATTATTTGTTAAAAGCAGAATTATTAAAAAGTCAAGATAAATTAAAAGAGTCTAAAGAGGCTTTAGATAAATGTTTGTATGTTGACAATGAGAATATTCCGGCAAGAATAGGTTTAGGATGGTTGGCATTAATTTTAAGAAACCATAAACAAGCTTTGGATTATGCAGATGCAGTATTGAGAAGAGATATTCATAGTGCAGAAGCTTATTATTTAAAAGGGATGATTTTTGAAGATAAACAAGATACAGTTCGTGCTATCTCTAGTTTCGCAACAGCAATAGAACAAGAAAATGATTATTTTGATGCTTACATGCATTTAGCTTTATTGCATTTTGATGCACCCAATACCTTATCAAAAGGATACTTTAAAAATGCATTAAGAATTGATTCCAATAGCTTAGAAGCTTTATATGGATTTGGAATGATTTGTCAAGAAAGAGGAGATTATAATGAGGCAATAGAAACATATTATAAGATATTGAATATTCATGAGTATAGAGAGCCTCATTTTAACTTAGGATATATTCATCAAGAATACTTAAAAGTATACGATGTAGCTATAGAACATTATACAAATGCTATAAAAGTGGAGCCTAAATATTTGGATGCCTACTTTAATCGAGCATTGTGTTATGAACAACGGGATGAGCTTAAAAAAGCAGAAAAAGATTTACGTTACGCATTGGAGTTGAATCCACAATACACAAATGCAGCAGTAGCTTTAGAGAGAATATTGAAATATTGAAAATTAAAGGAGCCATACTATTTATTTTATTCGCTATTTCCTCAATAGCCAATTCGGAGAACTCCCGAATTGATTCGCTTTTAAATTTAGTATCAACAGAAAAAAATGATTCAATTCTTGTTGCAGTTTATAATGAAATAGGTTCTATTTCTACAAGACAAGACGAAGTTTTGGCCAGAGAATATTGGGTTAAAGCCCAAGAGTTGTCAGAAAATCAACTAAAAAAAGATACGTCAATTTATTATTCAAGTCATTTAGCTACGGCATACAATGGTATGGGCATAATGAGTAAAAGGAATGGAAACCTTTCGGAAGCCCTTTCTTACTATCAAAAAAGTTTAAAGCTTAATGAAGCACTTGATGATGTGGGTAAAGCCAGTACCAATTATTATAATATCGGAGTTATCTATCGAAATTTAAAAGAATACGATAAGTGTTTAGAGTATTATGATAAAAGTTTAAGTCTTAGAGAATCTTTAAATGATACTTCAGAAAGTATTAAAAGCCTTGTTTCTATTGGGGTAGTTTATAGAAGACTTGATAATCATGATAAAGCATTAGAGTTTTATCATAAAGGATTAGAGCTGTGTAAGCTAATTAAGCATGAGGGTATGGAAGCTCAAATCTATAATAATATAGGGGTGATTCACAATTTGAATGAAGAGCATTTAGAGGCTAAAAAGTATTTTGATAAAAGTTTTGAATATGATATAAGACATAAAAATCAAGCAAATATTGCAAAATATTATTCTAATATGATGGCTGTTTATAAAGGCTTAGGGAATTATAAAAAAGCACTTTATTTTGGAGAAAAATCATACAACATGTATGTAGAGATGGGTAGAGTTATTGATGTTTCTACACTATCACATAAGCTGAGTGACCTTTATGCTAAAACGAGTCAATTCGAAAAGTCGTTGACTTTATATAAGGAGTATATTGCGATTAGAGACAGTATTTACAATGAAAAAACAACTCGAGAAGTAACTCAAAAGGAAATGCAGTTTGCTTTTGATAAGCAATTAATGACAGATAGTTTAGCTAGAGTAGAGGCAGAAAAAATAACAGAATTAAAACATCAACAAGAAATAAAGCAGCAAAAAACATATACCTATGCAGGAGTTTTAATCCTGTTACTTGTTGTTGGGTTTTCAATTTTTGTATTGAATCGTTTAAAAATTTCGAACGAACAAAAAGCTACTATTCAACAGCAGAAATTAGAAGTAGAAGAAAAGAACAAAGAGATAACCGATAGTATTACTTATGCTAAAAGAATACAAACGGCTATGCTGCCATCAGCAGCAGAGGTGAAAGAGTCGTTTTCAGATTCATTTATATATTTTAAACCAAAGGATATTGTTGCAGGAGATTTTTATTGGTATAAAAAAGTAAACAATAAGGTGTTTGTTGCTGTTGCAGATTGTACAGGTCATGGAGTTCCTGGGGCCTTAGTATCGGTTGTTTGTAACAATGCTTTAGATAGAGCGGTTAATGATTTTAGATTGTTAGACCCTGCTCAAATTTTAGATAAAACAGCAGCGTTAGTTATTGAAGCATTTGACGGAAATAATGAGCAAGATGTAAAAGATGGAATGGACATTTCGCTGTGTAGTTTTGATATTGAAAATAATAAGTTGGAGTATGCAGGAGCTATCAATTCTATGTTTCATGTTAAAGGAAAGGATTTGATTGAAATAAAAGGAGATAAGCAGCCAATAGGAAGGTTTCGTAACATTAAACCGTTTACTACCCATAAAATTAATTTGGTTAAAGGCGATAGAATTTATTTGTTTTCTGATGGTTATGCAGATCAATTTGGTGGAGAACGAGGAAAGAAATACATGTATAAACGTTATAGAGACTTGATTTTAGGAATCAGTTCTAAAGAATTCTCTAAACAAAAAGCTGAACTTGAAATGGAATTTAAAGCATGGAAAGGAGAATTGGATCAGCTTGACGATGTTTGCATTTTAGGAATTAAAATTTAATGCAAAGGGGTTGATCTTCTTTCTTCGTAAGCCAAGTGAACTTTTTAAGAATTTGAGAATATTATGAATTACCTTTCAGTAGAAAATCTAACCAAATCTTTCGGGATTAGAGTATTGTTTAAAGACCTTAGTTTTGGTATAGAAAAAGGTCAAAAAGTAGCCTTTATAGCGAAGAACGGTACAGGTAAATCTACTTTTTTAAATATTCTAGCCGGTAAAGAGGGCTATGATTCTGGAAATGTAATTTTTAGAAAAGATGTAAAAGTTGGGATTCTTGATCAAGCACCAGTTTTTAATGAGGCGTCAACCATTTCTGAAGTGTTATTTGATGCTGATTCTGATCAGATTAAAGCAATATTAGCTTACGAAAAGGCGATAGCCAATCCTGATGATAATGAAAAAATGCAACAAGCATTTGAGCAAATGGATTTGCTAAATGCTTGGGATTATGAGGTAAGGATTAAACAAGTCTTGGGGCAGTTAAACATTCATGATTTAGAGCTGAATGTAGGCAAGCTTTCTGGAGGTCAGAAAAAGAGAATAGCATTGGCTCAAGTATTAATAGATGATCCGGATTTTATAATTCTAGATGAGCCAACCAATCATTTAGATATTGATATGATTGAATGGTTAGAAAATTATTTAACCAAAGAGAATACGACCATTTTAATGGTAACACACGATAGGTATTTCTTAGAAAGAGTTTGTAATGAGATTATTGAATTGGATGATGAAACGCTTTACAAATACAAAGGAAGCTATAGTTACTACTTAGAAAAAAAGCAGGAACGAGAAGAAATCTTTGAGGCCAATGTAGATAAAGCAAAAAACCTTTACCGCAAGGAATTGGAATGGATGAGGAGACAGCCAAAGGCAAGAGGTACAAAAGCTAAATCTCGTGAGGATGCTTTTTATGCAACGGAAAAAACGGCTCATTTAAAAAAGGACAATAGTAAGGTTGCAATGGAAATTGATATGAATAGGCTAGGAGGGAAGATCCTTGAAATTCATAATGCCAATAAATCTTTTGGAGACTTAAACGTGTTGGACAATTTTAATTACATCTTTAAGAGAAGAGAACGCGTAGGTATTGTTGGTAAGAATGGAGTGGGGAAAACTACTTTTTTAGATGTTATATTAGAAAAACAGGCTTTAGATAGTGGAAGGATAGAGCATGGAGAAACGGTTGTTTTTGGTTATTATACTCAAAGTGGTATGAAACTGAAAGACGATAAAAAAGTGATCGAAACGATTAAAGATATTGCAGAGGTTATTCCAATGTCTAAGGGTAGAAAAATTACTGCAGCTCAGTTGTTAGAGCGCTTTCTATTTCCTAAACACATGCACTACAATTTTGTAGAAAAATTAAGTGGAGGAGAAAAGAGAAGGCTGTATTTGTTAACGATTTTAATCAAAAATCCTAATTTCTTAATTTTAGATGAACCTACCAATGATTTAGATTTATTGACGTTGAATGTATTGGAAGATTTCTTGATGGAGTTTCAAGGTTGTTTAATCATTGTAACCCATGATAGGTATTTTATGGATAAGTTGGTAGACCACTTATTCGTGTTTGAAGGAGATGGAAAGATCAAGGACTTTCTGGGGAATTATAACGATTATAGATTTAAAGAAGCTGCTACAAATCAAAAAGCAATAGAGAAAAAAGAGAAGCCGGTTGTTAACTCCTCAAACTCACCTGAGGAAGGAAAAAAAGAAAAGGTTAAAACGAAATTCTCTTACAAAGAAAAATTAGAATTTGAACAGCTAGAAAAGGATTTGGAATTGCTGGAGGTTAAAAAGAAAAAACTGGGAGATTCATTGAATGAATCTATTTCAGATCATGAAGAGTTAATGAAGATTACCAAAGAATTTGGCGAAGTAAGTAAGGAGTTGGAAGAGAAATCGGATCGTTGGTTAGAGCTTTCAGAGTTTGCCTAATCTTAAACGGCACATTTATTGAGCAATTAAAATCATTAATTTTAATAAAAATTTAAGTTGAAAAGACAACTTCACATAGTATTCGTAATTCTTATTGCATTCTTTTTCAGTGATGTTAGTGCTCAGAAATTATCTAAAAAACAGTTAGCAGAAAAGAAAGAAGAGGTGCTTGCCAAGATAAAAGAGCTGGTTGCGAATGGTCAGGTAGATTCTATGTTGAATTATGTATGTGCTCAAAACAGTGCTGTAGATACTTCTGTACAAGTTTATGAGGGAACTACTCAGAGAGGTGGAGTTCTAGAAATGGTTGTGGTAGATGGCGATACTTTGTACCTCTACAATATGTCTTCTTTTACGGTAGTAGATCTTAAGCCTTATGGAGATGTAGAAAAAGATAGAAAGTTTAGAAGGTTGAGGTGGCATGTTAAAAAGGTATACCCTTATGCAAAAACTGCATCGAATAAGCTAAAGATGTACAATAAAGAGCTGGAAAAAGTGAAATCCAAAAGGAAAAAGCGGAAGTTGATGAAGCAACGAGAAAAGGCGCTTAAAGAGGAGTTTGAAGATGTTATTAAGAAAATGTCTCAAACATCGGGGAGAGTATTGGTTAAGTTAATTGATAGAGAAACTGGTGAATCTACTTATGAAATCATTAAAGAGATGCGGGGTGGTTTTAAGGCATTCGTATATCAAGGAGTAGGTAAACTGTATGGTGCAGATTTAAAAGCACGCTACAACCCTAAAACAAATGAAGAGGATGAGATGATTGAACGTGTTGTTCAATCGCTTATTGACGAAGGTGAAAATATGCGTTAACTACCTATCAGTCCGTGTAATTGGTCTAATTGACTTTCCCAAAGTTGTTTTGATTCTTCAACTTCATCTTCTTCAGCAAAATCAGTAATAATTAATGCAACATCTTTTGTTATTGCATCAATTTCTATTTTAAACTCAAAATAAGATTCTTCATCTTCATCTTCGAGCCATTTATATTTGATGAACTGATCGCGTTTTTTGCTAATTAGTTTAGCTTGTTCTTCAGTATCATCCCATATAAAAGTGAAAACTTCCCCTCTAGAATTTACATTATCTGCAAACCATTCACTTAAACCACTCGGAGTAGCTAAGTATTTAAACAATAAACTTGCTGATGATTTCACCACAAATTCCAATTCATATTTCACTTTATCACTCATAATATCACAAGATTAGCACTTCCCGCAAGATAAGAAAAATAATGGATGAACGATGTTATCGCATTGGAAATAAAAAAAAAGCATTGCTTTTGTTATTAAAAAGACAAAACTACTATATTTGCAACCTCATTTTGGCGAGGTAGCTCAGTTGGTTAGAGCACTGGATTCATAACCCAGAGGTCAAGAGTTCAAATCTCTTTCTCGCTACAAGAAAGCTTCAACGGTAGTTGGAGCTTTTTTCATTTAAAAAATACGTCATTGCGAGGAGTGAGAAACGAATGACAAAGCAATCTTGTCAATTGGAAGTAGAAAGCTTTATTATTTGTGTGAAGTTGCCAATAATGAAAAATACTGAGCGAAACTAAATCTCTTTTTCATTCTAAAACGTCCGTCATTGCGGGCTTGATCCGCAATCTTATTAATGAGATAACTATTGTGTTAGATTCCCAGTCAAGCTGAGAATGACGAAGATTCTGCTTTTTTATAGCCAAGGTGTAGCATTAGAGTGGGGAAGATTTTATAAAGTGTTCGTTTACGGGATGTTAGGTTTTTGATGGTGAGAGCTAACTCAGAGGTAAAGAATGGGGATATTTAATAATTTGAGTACTTTTAGAAGATGATAAAAAGAACCTTACTTTTTCTATTACTAATTACCACAATTGGTAGTGTTTTCGCTCAGAAAAACTATATAGATTCTATTATTAAAGTTGGTTTAAGCAAAGAAAATGATTCGCTTAAATTTGATTACATCTACAGTAACCAAGTTATTGCATTGTTCGGAAAAGGAAGGTATGAAGACATTACGTACCTCTTAAATAAGATAAAGAATAAGAAATTTATCACCACTATACCGAGTAACAATCTCTCTGTTCATGCAGGGTTAGGTACATTAAATTACATTTCTGCGAATAGTGAATTGGCAATTGAGCACTTGGGTTATGCCATAACGTTGTGTGATTCTTTTCCTGAAATCTTAGAAAGAAAACCTGATATTATTAGTAAGCTAGCTGTTGTCTATTCGGACTTGGGACAATCTGAAAAAGCTAAATCCTTATACAAGGAAGCAATATCTGAGCTGTTGATTAAAAATGATTCCTTAGAAATAGATTATAGCCATTACTTTAACCTTGGAGCGGAATATTTGAATCAAGATAGTGTTCAACAATCCATACCATTGTTTAAAATAGCGGATCAAATTGCGGAGATCAATCAGGATACATTGGCCATTATTAATTGTGCAACAGCATTGTCGTCTGTTTTGGTTAAAGAAGAAAGTTTTAGACAAGCCCAAATTTATACTGATAAAGCCATTTCGCTTAGTTTACAAATTGAAGATACTGCAGGATATGCCAATGGACTGTTGGCGCTTGCGGATATTTTGGATGCCCAAAACCAAGTGGATAAAGCAATTGTAATTAATGAAAAAGCTAGGGAGATTTTATACAATTATGGTAAGATTTCAAGGTATTTAGAGATTACCAAAACATCAGCAATATTTCTAGATAGAGAAGGGTATTTTGAAAAATCGAGTCAACTGTTTAAAGAATACATTAAACTTTCTGATAGTTTAAACCTTTCCAAAGCAAATGAACAGCTCGTTACGTTTGAGGCCAAGTATGAAAATTCGAAGAAAGAAAATGAGATTAAGCTGCTTAAAAAACAGGAAGAAGTTCGGAATAGTCAAGCAGAGAAAAAGAACATTCTTATTATCGCATCAGGATTTGGGATTCTTTTGTTGATAGCCTTCGTCATATTTATGTATAAGAAGTTGGTGTTAACCAGACGTCAAAATAATTTGATTAAGTCTCAAAAAAAGATTGTTGATGATCAACGAGAAGTATTGACCAAAAAGAATGATCAGATTTTAGATAGTATCAGTTACGCTAAGAAAATTCAACGTGCAGTTATCCCTACAGAAGAACAAATTAAAACTAATTTTAGTGATGCTTTTGTGTTTTTTAAGCCAAAAGATATTGTTAGTGGAGATTTTTATTGGCAACAAAAGGTTGGTGACCTTATCTTTTTATCCGTAGCAGATTGTACAGGTCATGGTGTTCCGGGAGCATTTATGAGTATGATAGGTACCAGTTTATTGGATAAGTGTGTAATACAATTGGGGATAACATCACCAGAAAAAATATTGAATAGATTAAATATTGACTTGCATAAAAGACTAAGTGTAAATAAAGAATCTGATGTAAAAGATGGAATGGACTTATTTGTTTGTTGTATAGATTTAGCGCAGATGAAATTGTATGCTGCTGGAGCTTATAATCCGATGTACATTGTTAGAAATAAAGAGTTGACAGAGTTAAAAGGAGATAAATTACATATTGGAAATCTTGAACATGTAAAAGATCAATCCTATACTTTACACGAAATTGATTTGCAAAAAGAGGACATTATTTATCTATTTACGGATGGTTTCCCTGATCAAAAAGGTGGAGATAAAAATAAAAAATTCTATTACCCTCCATTTAGAAAGCTTTTAACCGAAATGAGTGGTCAAGAAATGGAAGCTCAAAAAGAACAATTGTCTAACACTTTTTCAAATTGGAAAGGAGATCTGAATCAAATAGATGATGTTTGTATAGTAGGGGTGAAGATCTAAAAGGAGTCAACTCCTAATATCCATTGTACATTTTAGGCCTTAGCCCTGCATTTTCTGGATTGTTAATGGCTACTTCAATTTGATCTAAAAACGTTTGTTTATCCCTACCTAAAATTCCTTTAAGGATGAGGTTGTTGGATGCATGATCACTTCTAAATATGGTCTCTTTGAGTTCTAAAGCATTAATGAAGGTTTGCATTTCTGTAAACAATTCAGGTTGAGTTAACTCAATAAAATTACCCTTGTAACGGCTCTGGAAATGTTCCATTCCTTTATGTGCTGTTAGTACTAGAGTGGAAGCATATTTTGGTTGAGTTTCATTCAATACTTTAGCCGAATTAATAGCATGTTGATGCGTTAATTCTCTACCACCAACACCGTTAATAATCATCACAGAACTGTTCATGCCAACAGCTTTAGATTTGTTTAATCCGTCAATAGTCGTTTCAAAAGTTTCTCCTTTTTGGATGCATTCCAATACTTCGCTATCTCCAGATTCTATTCCAACATACAATAGAGTTAACCCCGCTTCATACAATTCTTTTAGTTCAGCGTCTGATTTTCTGGCCAAATTACTTGGAGATGCATAGGTAGAAATTCGTTGTAGTTTAGGGAAAGTGTTTTTTAGTTTTGTTAAGATTCTTAATAATCGATCAGTAGAGAGCACCAAAGGATCTCCGTCTGCTAAAAATACTCTTCGTATTTGAGTGTTGTAAGGCAAAAAAGCATCAATATCGGTAAAGATATCTTCCACTTTACGGGCTTTAAATTGTTTGGAGGTATACATTTCACAAAACGAACATTTATTCCAGCTACACCCCAAAGTAATCTGAATAATTAAAGATCGCGCTTCACTGGGAGGTCTAAACAATGGTTCGTGATATTGTATTGGAAAATTGTTCATTTTTTAAAGGTAAGATTTCTTTAAACCACTCAACACAATTTTATGAAAAAAACCAGTATAGTTAATATATTTGTGGCGAAATTGAGATTGATGAAGCATTTAGTTTTAATCCTATTTTTAGTTGCCACTATTTTTTCTTTCGGACAGGAAGAAAGTGCTGCTGTTATTCAAAAATCTATACAAGCTATACGAATTGAAAACCCTCCTAAAATGGATGGTATTTTAGATGAAGAGATTTGGAGTAAAGCTCCAATAGCAACTGGTTTTACTCAAGCAGAGCCTTTTCCAGGCGAAAAAGCATCACAAAAAACACAGGTTAGAATACTATATGATAATACTGCTATCTATATTGGAGCAACGCTTCATGATGTTTCTAGAGATAGTATAATCAGTCAATACAGTCAAAGAGATCGAGAGGACAATACCGATATTTTTGCACTTTTTTTAGATACCTACAATGATGATCAGAGTGGGTATGCTTTTGTTGTTCACCCAACAGGAGTACAATGGGATGCCAGGTTTTCTCAGGCTCAAGGACAGGATGTGTCGTGGAATGCAGTTTGGCAAAGTAATGTAACCATCAATGACAATGGTTGGTATGTAGAAATGAAAATACCTTATTCTGCCATTCGTTTTCCAGACAATGAAATTCAAGAATGGGGAATTAATTTTTCTCGTAAAATTAGAAGGTTCAGAGAATTCAGTCATTGGAACAAGGTAGATCCTAGAGTAAATGGTTTTGTAAATCAATGGGGAAATGTAACAGGAATAAAAGACATTGAGTCTCCGGTACGTTTAGCATTTTTACCTTATGTATCATCCTATTTAGAACATTACCCACATAATGTTGCTGAAACAAGTAATTATTCCAATTCTATAAATGGAGGTATGGATGTGAAATATGGAATTAATGATGCCTTTACTTTAGACATGACTTTGGTTCCTGATTTTGGTCAGGTTCAATCCGATAATCAAGTTTTAAACCTATCTCCATTTGAGGTTAGATTTAATGAGAATAGGCCGTTTTTTACCGAAGGAACGGAGTTGTTTAATAAAGGAGGTTTGTTTTATTCAAGAAGGTTAGGGGCTAGACCAATTAACTATTCTGGAGCTGGAAATGATTTAGGGAATAATGAAGAGGTAAGTGAAAATCCAGCAGAAAGCCAATTAATTAATGCCACTAAAATATCTGGAAGAACTAGAGGAGGTTTAGGGATAGGAATTTTTAATGGTGTTACTAAAAACATGTTTGCAACCATAAAAGATACTGTTACTGGAGATACCAGAGAAGTACTTACAGATCCTTTAACAAATTACAATGTGTTGGTATTGGATCAGAACTTGAAGAACAATTCTTATGCTACTTTAATCAATACCAATGTTAGTAGAAGTGGAAGTTTCTATGATGCAAATGTTTCTAGAGGGATGTTTAAGTTAAATGATAAAAAGAATATTTTCTCTGTTGAAGGTGGAGCAACACTTTCTCAATTGTACTTTACAGACTCTCTAAGCTTAGGACATACTGCAAACTTTGAGTTTAATAAAGATGGTGGGAATTTAAATTATGGTTTCCGTTATTTTGAAGAGAGCGATACTTACGATCCTAATGATTTAGGTTTTCTTTACAATAACAACAGTAGAGGAGGATCACTTTCATTTGGTTATAATGTTTATAAGCCATTTTGGAAATTTCTTAAGCTATGGTCTGGTTTAAATGTTAATTACGAACGCTTATACAACCCAGATAAGTTTGCCAAGTTTGGTATCTCAGCAGATGTTGGTGTAAATTTTAGAAATTTCTTAACTGTTGGAGTAGATTATGGAATAAATCCGGTTGAGACTTACGATTATTTTGAGCCTCGTGTTTGGGGTAGGTTTCAAACCATACAAACCAGTCATAATTTTGGAGGGTTTATTTCTAGCGATTACAGAAAGACACTTGCATTGGATATGAATGCAGGACTTAGAAAGTTTAATGTAGACGGACGATACAATGCTAGGTTTAGAATATCGCCAAGAATTCGATTTAGTGATAAGTTTTCAATGAAATATGTATTGTCATTAAATTATAAATTCAATGATGAGAAAGCAGCAATTGCTTCTGCTGGAGGAGGAACAATTATTAATGATGATATCATTTTTGGTAAGCGTGATCAAACAACCTATACCAATGTATTGTCTGCAAGTTATATTTTTACCAATAGAATGGGATTGACTTTTAGGGCAAGACATTACCGATCGTTTGTACAATACAATACCTTTCATATTTTAGATGAAGAGGGTTATTTAACACCATCTACCTATATTGGTTTAGATACGGACGGATCATCTTTACACAATACTAATTTCAATGCCTTTAGTATTGATATGGTTTACCGTTGGGTATTTGCTCCAGGAAGTGAATTAAGCTTGGTATTTAAAAGTAATTTAACTGCTTTTGATAGTGATGTAGCCACTTCTTACGTAGATAATTTCCAAAACACCTTAGAGGCTCCTCAAACAAAAAGTATCTCTTTAAAAGTGCTGTATTTTATTGATTACCTTTCGCTAAAGAAGAAGAAATAGTAGTTTTATAATATGATTTTCTCAATAAAAAAAGTATCAACCTTACTATTAATGATCGCTTGTTTTATGCAAGTACACGCTCAAACAAATATAGTTGCTATGCCTGGCGAATATGTTGAGGCAGAGAATTATGGAGGTAAAGTAGAGTTTAAGCGTTTTTTGCAACAAGAAATGCATTATCCTGAAGCAGCATTGGCTCAAAAAATAGAAGGTATTGTTGAGGTTGCCGCTGTGGTAGATAAGAAAGGGAAAACAAGTAAGATACATGTTAGAAACTCTGTTTCGAAGGAATTGGATGCTGAAGCAATTCGTCTGTATAAAATGTTACTGTTTAAACCGTCTACTTATCGTGGAGGTAAAGTTGTTACGTACAGTGCTTTAAAATTTAAATTTTCTGCTAAAACCTATAAAAAGTATTGTAAAAAAAGAGGGTATGAAAAGGTTGATACTACACTTCCTGATTCTTTGTCTGTTATATATTCTGATGCCCAAGTAAAGCGGAAGCCTAAAATGGTTTTTAAAGATAGTTTAGAGAACATTTCTAGCTTTATCTATAAAAACTTAAAGTACCCAGAAGGAACATTAAGATTGGGTATTACTGGAGTAGTTAAACTCTTTTTTGTGGTTGAACCTTCTGGTAGGATCACCAATATTAGAGTACTAAAAGACATTGGTGGTGGGGCTACTAATGAGGCCATTCGATTATTAAAACTAACAAAGTGGGAGTCAGGAAAGATAGATGGAGTAAATGTAAGGGTAAGTAAAACGTTTGAAGTTAATTTTAACTTGACGAATAATTCGGGTATGGATTATGTGCCATCGAGCTATTAAAACTGCAATATTATTTATTACTAGTGTTTTCATTTTTGGTTGTCACCAGGAGCGAATAGTCTTTAATGCCGAACCTTTAGATAAAGACCTTAAATATGAGTTTGATGATCCTTTTGAAGAAGTATTCATTCCTGTTAATGAAGAGGTAAAGATTAATGGTTTACTGTTTAAGAGAGAAAACTCAAGAGGCTTAGTTTTTTATTTGCATGGAAATTCTGGTACATTAAAAGATTGGGGAAGCATTTCAGAGTTGTACCTTAAAAGTAATTATGACTTTTTTATTATGGACTATCGAGAGTTTGGAAAAAGCACTGGGATTATCGATAAAGAAAAAGACATGCATAATGATGTTCAAGTAGTTTACGATAGTATTCAAAGCCAATTTAATTATCAAGAAAAAGATATCGTAGTAATAGGTTATTCTATAGGTACAGGTTTTGCTGCTAAACTAACTTCAAAAAATAACCCTAAACAATTGGTGTTAAATGCTCCATATTATAGTCTTCCCAACTTAATTAATCAAAAGTATTTATTTGCCCCACACTTTGTATTCAAATTCAAACTACCTACTTATAAGTATTTAAAAGAAGTTAAGGCTCCAGTTACTATTTTTCATGGAGATCAAGACAAACTTATACCTGTTAAATCATCGTATAAATTGAAGAAAAAATTTAAAGAAGGTGACGTTTTATTTGTGCTTCCAGGCAATACCCATAGGGGGTTTCATTCCAACGTAATTTACCGAAAAGAAATAGCAAAATTGTTAGAATAAAAAAAGCTGTTATTGATTCAATAACAGCTTTTTTTATAGTTGATTAAGCGATTATACGCTTACTTCTTGATCGTAATCTTGTCCTAAATGAGTAATTAAATCTTCACCTTGTAAATGACGTAAAGTGTTCTTTAATTTCATTTCTTGTTTAAAGATATCATGCATTGGTTGCATTTCTTTTGTTGGCGTTTGTGGAGCCTTAAAGTAAAATGATAACCATTCTTGAATTCCAGACATGTTTGCTCTAGAAGCTAAATCTAAAAAGATAGCTAAATCTAAAACAAGTGGTGCAGCTAAAATAGAATCCTTACATAAGAAATCTACTTTAATTTGCATTTTATACCCTAACCATCCAAAGATGTCTAAGTTATCCCAACCTTCTTTATTATCACCATGTGGTGGGTAATAGTTGATTCTTACTTTGTGGTATAAATCTTTGTATAAATCTGGATTTTTTTCTGGTTCTAAGATACTGTCTAAAACACTTAGTTTAGACATCTCTTTTGTTTTGAAACTTGCTGGATCATCTAAAACTTCTCCATCTCTGTTTCCTAAAATGTTAGTAGAGAACCATCCTGCAATTCCTAAAGATCTTGTTTTTAATCCTGGAGCTAAAATCGTTTTCATTAACGTTTGACCAGTTTTAAAATCTTTACCACAAATTGGTACGTTTTGTTGTTTTGCTAATTCAATTAAAGCTGGAATATCAGCAGATAAGTTAGGAGCACCATTTGCGTAAGGTACACCTTCCATAATTGCTGCGTAAGCGTATAACATACTTGATGGAATGTTCTCATCATTGTTACGCATTCCTTCTTCTAAACTTTCAATTGTTTGATGAACAGCAGATTCTTCAATATAAATCTCAGTAGATCCACACCAAACCATTGCCAATCTATCACAATTGTTGTTTGCTTTGAAATCTCTAATATCTTGTCTTAATTGGTCAGCTAAATCCATTTTAGTAGCTCCCGTTTTAACGTAGCTTCCTTCTAATTTAGTAACGTATTTTTTATCAAAAACAGCTTTCATTGGTTTAATAGCTTCCAATTCTGGCTTTAATTGCTCTAATAAATATCTGTCTAAAACTCCTGCATGCTTAGCTGATTCGTAAACATTTTCTTCAAATAAATCCCATCCACCAAAAGCTACTTTATTAAGGTCTGCTAAAGGGATAAAATCTTTAATTAAAGGAGTATTGTTTTCTGTTCTTTTTCCAATTCGAATAGTTCCCATTTGAGAAGTAGAACCAATTGGTTTAGAAATTCCTTTGTTTACAGCATAAACTCCAGCAATAAGAGTTGTTGCAACTGCACCCATTCCAGGTAATAAAATCCCTAACTTTCCGTCAGCACTAGCTATATTTTGACTCATATTTTGTTTTTTTTAATTGAAATTTGAGACGGCAAATATAGGAATAACTAATGGTTATAAACTACAATTTTATAACTATTAATACCAATAAAGAAAAGAGTTGTTATGCCTTGTGAATTAATCTTTTATGATTTTTTCGTAAATCAATTTTCCAGTTTTATAATCTCTACCAAAAAGCTCCATAGAATTAACACTTTGTATTCTTTTGGAATCATCTACCATCACGTAAATTCGCTCTAAACGAGCCATTTTACCCGATATCTTCATAAATACATTAGCCTCTCCAGTTTTAGTTTGAGTCACAAAAACTTGCTTTCCTTTCATGGCAACTAAACTAAATACATAAGTGTTTTCTTTGCCTTCAACAGGTTTTACTTTAAAATCGAAAGCAAATGTTTTTTCTAACCAAGCTAATTTTTTTCTTGCTCCATCTTCTTGGTACCTTCTCCAAAAAACTTCCATAGGTTCTTTGGGATCCATTTTGCCATCAGCCCCTAATCTCATGGCGTAGACTATCGTATTTGGATTGGTGTTTTTTTGAATGTAGAACATTACATTAGGATCATCTGGAACAGTATGTCCTATAAAAACATCTTCCTCATTTTGAGAAAAAACGGTTTGATTAAGCCCTAAGAAAAGACTTGAAAAAAGGAATATGTAAAAATATTTAAGCATTTAAATCTCTTTTGTCTAACTCTTTTTTTACATGAAATAATCGTTGAAGAGCCGTGTAATTAGACATGATTGAAACGAAGGTTACTGGCAATGTAAAAATTGAAATGGTCTCAAAATAAGTGAAATGAATTGCTTCGGCATGAAAAGTAAATGAGTCTGTAAAATAGTACGTAATTCCACAAAACATTGCAGAAGCTCCAACAGTAACAACTCTTGCTGGTCGTTGCATCATTCCTACACTACAATCAATTCCTAAACCTTCTGCTCTAGCTCTAGTATAACTCACCATTATAGATCCTATTAAAGCTACAAAAGCGAATAAAGAACTTAAGAAGTAATCTTGAGAAATTAAATAAAAACAGATTCCTAAAAACATGACCAATTCACTGTATCTATCAATAACAGAATCATAAAAAGCGCCAAAAGAACTTGATAGGTTAGCAATTCTAGCCAATCTTCCATCCATCATATCAAACAGCCCGGCAATAAGAATTGTAAAACCTCCCCATCCAACATAAAACATGTCTGTTCTGTCTGCTTGTTCGGCACCAACAATAAAAATTACTGCAGCAACAATGTTTAAAATGAAACCAAAAGAGGTGATCATATTTGGTGTAACTCCTAATTTATGCATCAACATAATAAAAGGGTTGAGAGCCTTATATATAAATAATTGTGCTTTACCTTCTTCAGCCATTCTGCTTTTTTTTGTGGTTAACTACATTAACAGTGCCAAAAGTAGCTAAAACTTTAGGTAACGTTCTCTTGAGTTAGAGATATTATTAGGATAAGATTGTTAGAAACTTCTTCATTCTAAATCATTACTTTTGCGACTCAAAAATTAAGAATTATGGCTTTAAAATGTGGTATTGTTGGATTACCTAATGTTGGAAAATCTACGTTGTTTAATTGTTTGTCTAATGCAAAAGCACAATCGGCAAATTTTCCGTTTTGTACTATTGAACCTAATGTAGGTGTTATAACTGTACCAGATGATAGATTGGGTAAACTGGAAAGTTTGGTTAATCCAGAAAAAGTACAGCCTACCACTATTGAAATAGTTGATATTGCCGGATTGGTTAAAGGGGCAAGTAAGGGAGAAGGATTGGGTAATAAATTTTTAGCCAACATTAGAGAAACAGATGCCATTATTCATGTTTTAAGATGTTTTGATGATGATAACGTAGTTCACGTTGATGGAAAGGTAGATCCTTTGAATGATAAAGAAGTAATTGATTTTGAATTGCAGTTAAAAGATTTAGAAACTGTTCAGAAACAATTGGAAGGAATAAAAAGAAAAGTAAAAACAGGAGATAAATCTGCCGTAAAAGAGCAAGAGGTTTTATCTAGATATGAAGCGGCTTTAGAGGCTGGTAAATCTGCAAGAACGGTTGAGGTAACAGATGAAGAGGCTCCGTTTATTATGGGCTTACACTTGTTAACGATTAAGCCGGTAATGTACGTTTGTAATGTAGATGAAGGTTCTGTTGTATCCGGTAATGCTCATGTAGAAGCGGTTAAGGCTGCTGTAAAAGATGAGAATGCTGAGGTGATCATGATTGGTGCTCAAATTGAGGCTGATATTGCAGAGTTAGATTCTTACGAAGAAAGACAAGAGTTTTTACAGGATATGGGTTTAAAGGAAGCAGGAGTTAATGTTTTAATTAGAGCTGCTTATGCATTGTTAAACTTAGACACTTATTTCACTGCTGGTGAAAAAGAGGTAAGAGCTTGGACCATAAATAAAGGAATGACGGCTCCACAAGCTGCTGGAGTTATCCATACAGATTTTGAAAAAGGATTTATTAGAGCTGAGGTAATTAAGTACAACGATTTTGTAACCTTAGGTTCTGAAGCTGCATGTAAAGATGCCGGTAAAATGGGGGTAGAAGGAAAAGAATATGTAGTGGAAGATGGTGATATTATGCACTTTAGATTTAATGTGTAAACATTAATTCTCCGAAAGTTCTCGTACTACTTGGTAGCTTCTATATTAAGGCTCATTAAATCTCCATGCTCTTTATCCATGTGCGGAAGGTAGGATTGACTATAGTCGTCTGTTTGGCCATGATCGACCAATTTCCAGTCCCACTTTTGTATGGCTTTAAATCCTACAGATTCTAAATCTTCTTGTAATGTTTTAAAATCAAAACCTATATAGTGGTAGTTTTCTGGATAGGTTTGCCCTCCATATAAAAATCCCATTAAACTCCTTAATGAAACTCCTTCTTTATATTTTAAAAATACCGCTTCTAAATCTGGTACAGATAATCTAAGAGTTCCTCCTAGTTTTAATATGCTGTACCATTTTTTTAAAACATCTAAGTATTCATGTCTACCAAAATGCTCTAATACATGGCATACATAGATAAGGTCAATACTGTTTTGGGTGTAGGTATTTAAGTTAGCTATATCATCAATTGCATCAGGATTGACATCTTCTCTTATATCAATATTTATAAACCCTTCTAATTTTTTATTTCCACAGCCAAGGTGTAGTTTCATAAGATTTCTTTTTTATTAAGGTTCAATAACAATATGAGTGATATCAGGATTAAGAAAAGTAGAAAATAAGGACATTGAAGATTTATGCGAACTCATTAGAAGTAAACATTTTGAAAGTAAATAACATTCAACTAAAGCATCCTTTGCATGTAAATAGGATGATGATTTGATAAGATGAAGGGCTTTTTGTTCTCCAGAATATACTTCTGAATAATCTGCTTCAAGGTTGTATAAAATTACTTTTTCTTTGTATTTATTTTTCACATGATTTCTGAGGTGTAATTCATCAGAAATAAATAATACTTTATCGCAAATATTATTTTTCAGCAAGCTATCAATTCTTTTTTCATATTCTTTGAAAGGTATGATTGGGTGTTCTTCAGCTTTGTCTGTACCTCTATAGTGCACTCCTAATATTCGTAATTTTTTAGAACCTAAGATTCCTGATTTTTTAAAGTTTTTATCGCAAAACGTATCAATAGCATCACGAATGTCTGGTCGTAAATTAAAATACTTTTCTATTAATAAATTTGAAGTAACCTTTTCCGCAGTGGATATACGACACCATTTCAAAAAGATATTAGGATGGATTACTTTAATTCGTGCTAGTTGATTGAGTGTTATATCACTTTCCTTGTATGACTGCTCATAAAAATAAGTGAAAATATTATCTCCTTTTTTAGGGTCATAGTAAAGGTGATCTTTACCTAATTCAATGATGGGTTTGAGATTTTCCTCCTCACAAATGTATAAACCATATAAAATACAATAAAAATTGGCGAACAAACCATGAACTCTACTATTGATAATACAGAATTCACCTTCATTTAGGTCTCCTGTTATTTCAATGTCAGGATATTTTTCTTGTAAATTTAATTTCATTTATTGTGGCTATGTTTTTTTATGAAACATAAGTTCATCTTTCTTATTAGATTCAGTTACATCGGATCAACATCAATGGTAATTTTTACACTTTTGTATTCGCTAAAAGCTTCAAAATGATTTTTTACTTCCATTACTAACTCTCTTGTTTTCTTTACAGAAATCTCTCGCTCAACCTTAAGCATAGCATTTTTAATGTATTGGTTTTTGATACGAGAAATAGCAGGAAAATCTGGTCCTAAAACACGTTCTCCAAATTTTGCTTTTAAAGTACTAACAAATTCACGAGCTCCATCATTGAGTTTATCTCTATCTCTATGCTTCATCGTAAAATGAATAACACGTTGAAAGGGAGGGTATTTGAATTTTTTTCGTTGTTGGATTTCATCTTGATACATTCCGATGTAATCGTTTTCAATTACTTGACGGATAATCGGATGATAAGGTTCATACGTTTGTATCAGTACTTTTCCTCTTTTTTTATTTCTACCTGCTCGTCCACTTACCTGACTCATCAATTGGTAAGAACGCTCAAAAGCTCTAAAATCTGGAAAGTTGAGCATGTTATCAGCATTCATTACTCCAACAACAGAAACATTGTCAAAGTCTAACCCCTTAGTAACCATTTGAGTTCCTACTAAAACATCAATGTTGCCATCTTCAAAATCTGTAATTAAACGGTGGTAAGCATTTTTTGTTCGAGTAGTATCAGCATCCATTCTGGCTACTTTTATTTTTGGAAAATAAATTGCTAATTCTTCTTCTATCTGTTCAGTTCCAAAACCTTTAAGCGTAACTCTTGGGCTACCACAGGCACCACATGTTGTAGGCATTTGCTTGTTGGTACCACAATAATGACACTTTAATAAGTTGGAGAATTTATGGTAGGTTAACGATACATCACAGTTTTTACATTCTGGTACATGTGCACATTCTTCGCATAACAAAAACGGAGCATAACCTCTACGGTTTTGGAAGAGTATAACCTGTTCTTTGGCCTCAAAAGCATCTTCCATTAACTCCATTAGTAAAGGAGAGAAGTGCGATTTCATTTTCTTTTTTCTGGTAGCTTCTTTTACATCTGCACATAAAATTTCTGGCATTTGAACACCACCATGTCTTTTGGTAATTTCTACCAAACCATATTTTCCTGCTTGTGCATTCCAATATGTTTCTACAGCTGGAGTGGCAGAACCCATTAAAACTTTTGCTTGATGGATGTTTGCTAAAACAATGGAAGCATCTCTAGCATTGTATCTTGGAGCGGGTTGGTATTGTTTAAAGCTATTTTCGTGTTCCTCATCAATAATGATTAACCCTAAATTGCTAAAAGGTAAAAACATGGAAGAACGTGCTCCCATTACAATTTGGAATTGAGAAGATTTAGTTTGTTCAAATTGTATGACTTTATTCCAAACTTCTACCCGTTCATTCTCATTGAACTTGGAGTGATAAACCCCAATTACATCACCAAAAACTTTTTGTAAACGGGTAATCAATTGGGTGGTTAATGCAATTTCTGGTAGCAAGTACAATACTTGTTCTCCTCTTGCAATGGCTTCTTGTATTAGTTTAATATAGATCTCGGTTTTACCAGAAGAGGTAACTCCATGAAGTAAAACAACATCCTTTTCTTTAAACTGCTCTTGAATTTCACCGTAAGCTTTTTCTTGATGTTCGTTGAGTGTTTTATCTCCGATCAACTGTTTGTTGTATTTACCAATACGGTCAACAGCAACTTCGTAAATCTCTAAAATGTTTTTCTTTACAAGTTCAGTAATAATGGAAGAAGATACATTGGCAGCTTTTTGTAAATCTGCTTTTTTCACCTCTTTTGGATTGTCTGCGTAACGTTCAGAGAGCTTAATAAAAGTCATTAATGTTTCAAGCTGTTTTTTAGCTCTAGAAATGTCATTAAAAAGCTGTTCTAAGTTTTTTTCTTTATTGGCAAATTCGGTTAATCGGACGTAAGGAATTAACTTGGGTTTGTATTTTCGTTTTAGATCTTCTTCAACAATAATTGCTCTTTTTTCAATTAAAGATTTTACAATTTTGTGAACGTTTTTGATGTTTAATATTTCTGAAATTTCCTGAAGACTTAAAATATTTCGCACTTCAAGTGCTTCAAAAATCAGGTACTCATTATCACTAAGGGTAGAAATTTGCTCTTTATCAAAATCCGAATTTAATACAATGTTTGTCTCGCTTGCTAATTTAAGTGCACCAGGTAAAGCGGCATTAAAAACATCACCAGGGTTGGCAATGTAATAGTTTGCGATCCAATCCCAATGCTTCAATTGTTTGGCGTTAACAATAGGATGATCATCAAGAATGGATTCAACATATTTTGCCTGGTATTCTGATGGGGGAGTGTGATGAATTCGTTTGACCAATGCAGAATATAATTTACCTCCTCTACCAAAAGGTACAACAGCTCGCTGACCAATTTGAATGGCTTCATTTAACTCTGCAGGTAAACGATAGGTAAACAAATTCGGTAGCGAAAGTGGTAAGATTACATCTATGAAAATGGTTTCTTGATTCATTTTGAGTTAAAAGTCTAAAGTATCAAAGTTATAAAGTTTGAGTTGATTTTAAGACTATTTTTATTAATCCTTAGAAAGAATCTACGTCATTGCGAGGTACGAAGCAATCTCATTATATTAGAAAAAAAATCGTAATAATAAATGCAACAAGGGCAACAATGAAATTAAAGATTAATTTATTGTTTTTTTCATTGATGTAAAGTTAAATTTATTGATGAACTTAATGTTGAATAACAGAATTTCTACAGATTTGCAGATTAGTTTTGATTTAATTTTTTTAGAGATAGAATAAAATTGTAAAAAACCAGTTTATTAAATAGCACACTAAAAACGTTGTAAAACTTCCTTATGAATAACTTGAAGAAAATCCTTCCAATATTACTTATCGGTATTATGACATTAACATCTTTTACAGAAGAAGGTGAATCTGTTTGGTTAACCAATTATGAGGAAGCCTTAGCATTATCAAAAAAAGAAAACAAGTCTATTTTAATGAGTTTTTCAGGTTCTGATTGGTGTGCCAATTGTATGCGTTTAGAAAAAGTAGTGTTTAGTTCTGAAGCATTTAAAAAATATGCTACTGAAAATTTTGTATTACTCAACTTAGATTATCCTGCTAAAAAGAAGAATAGGTTGTCTCCAGAAATGACAAAACAAAATGATGAGTTAGCTGAAAAGTATAACAAGACAGGAACATTTCCTACTGTGTTAATATTAAGCTCTGAAGAAAAAGTACTGGGAACCACAGGGTATAAAAAGATCTCTGCAGAGGCTTATGTATCACACCTTAAATCTTTAGTGAAATAATTTGAGTTTAAGAGCATCAATATTAACACTTCTGTGCTTTATGAGTATTTCGCTACTAGCGAAAGATGCTTATAAACAAGTCACTAAATTAATGGGGGTTCGTTATGAAATTACTGCAGTTTCTGATGATGAACAATTAGCCCGTAAAAGCATTGATGAAGCAATTCTTGAAATTAAAAGAATAGAAGACTTAATTTCTTCGTGGGATGAGAAATCAGAAACTAGTGCTGTTAATAGAAATGCAGGGATTAAACCTGTTAAAGTATCTCAAGAGCTTTTTGATTTAATTGTTAGAAGTAAAAAAGTTTCTGCTTTAACGAATGGTGTTTTTGATATTTCATTTGCTTCGGTTGATAAGATTTGGAAGTTTGATGGTTCTCAAACAACGATACCTTCAGAAGAAAAAATAAAACTATCGGTTTCAAAAATCAATTATCAAAATATAGTTCTTGATGCTGAAAAAAAGACTGTTTTCTTAAAAGAAAAAGGAATGAAAATTGGTTTTGGAGCAATAGGAAAGGGGTATGCAGCAAATAGAGCCAAAGCAAAAATGGAAGCATTAGGAATAAAGGATGGGGTAGTGAATGCTGGAGGAGATTTAATTACTTGGGGTAAAATGGAGAATGATGAAGATTGGAGTATTGGCATTGCTAACCCAAAAGAAAAAGGTGAAGTTATGGGCTGGCTAATCATCAATGATCTATCAGTTGTTACTTCAGGTAATTATGAGAAATTTTTTCTTGCAAATGGGAAAAAATATTCTCATATCATTAATCCAACTACAGGTTATCCTGCTACAGGAACAAAAAGTGTTACCATAATTTGTAAAGATGCTGAGCTGTCTGATGCGTTAGCTACGAGTGTTTTTATTCTAGGAGCTGAAAAAGGAATTGAGTTGATAGATAAACTAAAGGATATAGAATGTTTGGTAATTACAGATAAGGATGAAATGAAAACGTCAAAAGGATTACAGTTAAATTATTATGAAGAAAATAGTTTATCTACTTCAGCGAATATAAAAACGGTTAAATGAAAGATAAAATTAAAATAGTAATCCTCTTTTCAGGACTCTTAATATTTAGTGTTTCTTGTTCTTCTGTTAAGGAATATCAAAAAATGGCTTTAAATGATAAGGATATGAAGTTGAGTGACAAAAAAATTAAAGTTTATGAAACTAATTTCCAATCTTATAGAGAGGGAGCTTCTGGAGCAAGTGGAGGTAAAGGAGGAGGAGGTTGTGGATGCAATTAATTAAAAATATTTTATCGTTACTTTTTTTGGTTTTGACAGGTGCTTTGTTTGCTCAAGTAGATGCAACACCGACTGATACCACAGCCAAAAAAAATGGTCCAATAGAGATTGATATTCTTTCGAGTTATTATTCTCAAGATGGTATACATTCTCCTGTAACAGGCGGAAGAGGAACTGAGAGTTTATCTGATTTGACATCAGGAATTATAGTAAATATACCGGTAGGTAAGAATGAGTATAATATAAAGATGGCTGCGGATAATATCACTTCAGCTTCAACAGATAATATAGATACTGATATTTCTTCTGATTCTAAAAAGGATATGAGATTATATGGGAATTTCGGGATTACTCGAAAAATTTCTAAACGAAAATCATACCATGCTAATGTTGGTTTTTCGTCAGAGTATGATGTGAAATCAGTTAATTTGAGTGCTGGTTTTACTTTAGAATCTAAAAGTAGAAATTCGAGTATTGATGTAAATGCTAAAATGTTTTCCGACAATTGGAGTTTGTATGAGCCTGTTGAATTATCTACAAATGTAGATGTTGATGAGGGCGAAGTTGAGGTGGATCCATCTGGTAATGCAAATAGAACATCTTACAATGCCTCTATCTCTTTTGCTCAAGTGCTTACAAAGAAGTTGCAAATATCTCTTACAGGTGAAGTAATTTATCAAAAAGGGCTATTGTCAACACCGTTTCATAGGGTTTATTTTAATGATGGAGTCACAACAAATCAGTTGAATGAAATTGAAACAATCTTATCAGCAAAAACAAGAAAAAGAGAGTTGCTACCATCTTCAAGATTAAAGACTCCTGCGGCTTTAAGACTACACTATTCTATTAGTGGAACTTTTGTATTACGTAGTTTTTATCGTTATTACACAGATGATTTTGGTGTAACTGCAAATACAGTTGAACTTGAAATCCCTACAAAAATTGGTAAATCGCTAACTGTTTATCCTTTTTATCGATACCACGACCAAGCGGCATCAAAGTATTTTGCTGCATTTGGAGAACATCTATTAACGAGTGAGTTTTATACTTCAGATTATGATTTGTCTGCTTTTAATTCGCAACAATTTGGATTTGGTTTTGAATATGCACCATTGTTTGGAATAGGTAAAAAAGCTGTGAATGTAGATAAGGGAATATTAAAGTTTAAGAGTATAAATGCTCGCTTTGCAAGTTATGAGAGAAGCGATGGCCTAACTTCTTACTTGATAAGCTTCGGGTTGTCTTTTCAGGTGTTTTAAGGAGTGTCTTACTCTTTCCTGCGCATGCAGGAATCTAGTTTTAGCTATATCAATTTTCAGAAAGATCTTTCCAACTAGGATTATCTTTCTCTAATTTTTTATTTCTGGATTCCTGACTTCCGCTGCGCTTCATCAGGAAAGGAGTAATAAATTTATTGGAACATTATTGACTTAATTCAGCTATCTTTTTTAAGGAGTGTTTTACTCTTTCCTGCGCATGCAGGAATCTAGTTTTAGTTATACCAATCTTCAGAGAGGTCTTTCCAGCTGGAATTATCTCTCTCTAATCTTTCATTGCTTTTTTCATTTCTGGATTCCTGACTTCTGCTGCGCTTCATCAGGAAAGGAGTAAGAGAGTAATAAATTTATTGGGGCATTATTGACTTAATTCAGCTATCTTTTTTAAGGAGTGTCTTACTCTTTCCTGCGCATGCAGGAATCTAGTTTTAGCTATACCAATCTTCAGAGAGGTCTTTCCAACTAGGATTATCTTTCTCTATAAGATTAAGCTTCCACTCTCTTTTCCATTTTTTCATTTGTCTTTCACGGGAATATGCTTCTTGGTAGGATTCAAAATCTTCAAAGTATACCAATAAATGGACGTCATACTTTTCAGTAAAACCTTTAAATGTTTTATTTTTATGCTGGAGTATTCTTCTTTCAAGGTCGTTAGTAAGGCCAATGTAAATTGTCCCATTCCTCTTACTGGCTAATATGTAAACATAATATTTTTTCATCTCTGGATTCCTGCCTGCGCAGGAAAGGAGTAAGTTAGTAGTAACTCTATGGGGATATTATTTACTCAATTCATTTATCCTTTTCATTCTTTCAAATGAATAATCAGTGTCGTTTTTTGCTAAATAGGCTAAAATTTCTAAAGTAATTTTCTGAAGATGCGTATCTGTTGGGTAGAGTAAATATTTATGGTAAAGTAAGTCTTCTAAAAGCTTAAAATGGTCAATTGTAAATTCTTTTTGTTCCGTTAAATACTCAGTAATATTGGTTTCAATAGCAAGTATCTCTTCAAATGAAATACCTAGAAAATCAGTAGAAAAATCATTCAGTTTAGCCTCTGCTTCAACGGGCTTTAAATCATTTTTTAATTGCAGTACAGCAGCTAAAACTTTAGCCAATTCATCAAAATAACGTTGGATGTAATCTTTTCTAATCACTCTTCTCTTCTTACCATTTTATGAACCTTTTTAGTTCCTTTGTACATTTCATATTTCATAAAACGGCATTCTAAACTTCCGTTAAAAAGTTTAATTTTTCTTGACGGTCTTAAGCCTACTTTCTTAAGTGCTCCCATGTTAGAGCTAATTAACCAAGCATTCCACCCATCATATCTAGTTTTAAGATTATCTCCAAAAGCAGTATACAACTCATCAACATTTTCACCAATACGTTCACCGTAAGGTGGGTTACATACAATAACTCCTTTGTATTGTGGTGCATCAAATTCTTTAAAATCTTTTTTATGCAATTCTATTTCTTCAGTTAAACCAGCAGCTTCAATGTTGGCTCTTGCCATTCCCATAACTCGTCCATCAATGTCTGTTCCGATAATCTTGTACTCAAACTTTACTTCTTGATCTAGGGCTTCATCAACAACTTGATCAAACAATTTTTCATCAAATGTTTTCCAGTTCATAAAACCGAAAATAGCTCTGTTAATGTTTGGAGGGATGTTGTAGGCAATCATAGCAGCCTCAATAAGTAATGTTCCAGAACCACAGAACAAATCAATAAAGTTTGATTTTTTATCCCAACCACTTAGTAGAATCATTCCAGCAGCTAAATCTTCTTTTATAGGGGCTAAACTTCTGCTGTCTCTATAACCTCTTTTAAATAAAGGATCTCCTGAACTATCTAAGCTAATTGTAACATCATTCTCTTTTCCTATGTGTAGGTTAATTCTGATGTGAGGTTGGTCGGTATCTACATTAGGACGCTTGTCAAATTTTTCCCTAAAACGATCTGCAATTGCATCTTTGGTTTTAAATGCAGCAAATTTTGTGTGGTTAAAAATTTCAGAAAAAACGGTAGAATCAATTGCAAAAGTTTGATCTACCGTAAAAATATCTTCCCAAACAATATCTTTTATTTTATTATAAAGATCATCAGCATCCTTAATCTTAAAAGTTTTGATAGGAACAATTAAACGATTAGCAGAGCGTAACCATAAATTGGTTTTGTAAAGCGTCTCTTTTGTTCCTTCAAAAATAACTGCTCGGGTTGCCAATTCAACTTCTGTAATTCCTAATTGTTTTAATTCTTCAACTAAAACTTCCTCTAAACCATAAGAGGTCTTAGCAATTATTTTCATTTTATTTTCTGATACCATGTTACAAAGATAAATATTAGTTAACAGTTGTTGATGAATACTTAAAGGTAAAATGTTACCTTCGTTTTAATATTAAACTATACTGCTATGAAATACCATTTTGAAATTTTAAACATAACAAGAAACAATATTTTAAATGCTGTTAAAGATTTATCTTTAGAAGAGTTAAGTACAATTCCTGCAGGATTTAATAATAATATTTTTTGGAACCTAGCACATATAGTTGTTACGCAACAATTGTTATGTTACAAATTGTCTGGTTTAGACATGGAATTGGATGATTCATTTGTAGACAAGTATAGAAAAGGAAGTGTTGCCAGTAATGAATTAACTCAAGAAGAATTTGATTATGCTTTAGAGCAGTTGATCGCATTGCCTTCTAAGTTAGAAAGTGATTATGCAAATGAAGTATTTAAAAACTACAATTCTTACACTACTAGTTATAACATCACGTTAAGTAGGGTTGAGGATGCTATACAGTTTAATAATGTACATGAAGGATTGCACTTTGGTTACATTATGGCATTAAAAAGAGTCGTTAAAAAATAATTACCGTTTAACACTTTTTGGGTACAATAAAATTGAATTAGTCTTAGTTTTGTTGGTACAAAATTACTGTGTTGAAAAATATCATCTTCTTAATACTGTTTTCACTTTTTTCGAGTGGTTTATTTGCACAAAATAAATATACTGTTAGTGGTTATGTCAAAGATAAAGTGAATGGAGAGAGTTCGCTAGGTGCAACAGTTTATATCAAAGAAATCTTAAAAGGAACAACCACAAATTCTTCTGGTTTTTACTCTATAACATTGGTTGAAGGTGAGTATACCTTGGCAATAAAATACATTGGTTTTAAAACCATTGAACAGAAGATTAATCTGAATAAAAACATTCGTTTAAATTATGAGATTGAACCTGATGTAATTACAACAGATGAATTTGAGGTAATTGGCGAAAGAGAAGATAAAAATACCAAAGAGTCTACAATGAGTACCGTAGAGTTGGATATGGAGAAAGTGAAAAAGTTGCCTGCTCTTTTTGGAGAGGTTGATGTTTTAAAAACGGTTCAATTATTACCAGGAGTTCAGTCGGCAGGAGAAGGAAATGCAGGGTTTTACGTAAGGGGAGGAGGCCCAGATCAAAATTTAATTTTATTGGATGGAGCAACAGTGTATAATGCTTCTCACTTGGCTGGTTTTGTATCTGTTTTTAATGGAGATGCTATTAAAGATGTGAAACTAATAAAGGGTGGTATGCCGGCAGAATATGGTGGAAGACTTTCATCAGTTTTAGATATTACAATGAATGATGGTAATATGAAAAAATATGAAGCAGAAGGTGGTATTGGGTTAATGTCCTCTCGTGTTACGATTCAAGGTCCGATAAAAAAAGATACAGCCTCTTTTATCATGTCTTTTAGAAGGTTTTATTTGGGAGATATTGCTCAACCATTTATTAGTGATTCATCAAAATTTAAAGGAAGTAATTATTACTTCTATGATTTAAATGCAAAACTCAATTTTATAGTATCGGAAAAGGACAGGTTATATTTAAGTGGTTATATGGGAGAAGATGTCTTTAAGTTTAATAACTCTAAAGATGGTTTTGGAATGAGTACTCCTTCAGGAAATGCAATTGCTTCGTTAAGGTGGAATCACTTATTTAATGACAAATTATTTTCTAATGCAACACTTAGTTATACGCGTTATCAATTTGAATTAGGATTGGAACAGGATCAATTTGAATTTAAGCTCTATTCAGGGATTTATGATTGGAATGCAAAAATGGATTTCAATTACTTACCATCCATTCTTCACAACGTTAAATTTGGAGTACATTATACCTTTCACAAGTTTGTGCCAAGTAATGCTACAGCAAGGTCTGGAGAGGTGAATTTTAATACGGGAGACATTATTAAAAACTATGCAAATGATGGAGCTATTTATCTTTCTGATGATTGGGATGTTAATGAGAAATTAAGAATTCATGCAGGATTGCGTTACTCATTGTTTCAGCATGTAGGCCCTTTTAAGCGTTACAATAAAACGCAATTTGGAACTCCTGCCGATACCGTTGTTTACGATAATTTTGAAACAGTTAAATTTTATCAGGGCTTAGAGCCTAGGTTTACAGCTAGATATACATTGAATAACACATCATCTGTTAAAGCGTCCTTTACTCAGAATTACCAATACATTCATTTAGCAAGTTTTGCTTCGGTTTCTTTACCTATGGATGTGTGGGTGCCAAGTTCTGACAAAGTAAAACCTCAATTTGCTAGGCAATATGCTGCCGGATACTTTAAAAATTTTAAAGAAAATAAGTTTGAAACGTCAGTAGAGGTTTATTATAAAACCATGGATAATCAAGTTGAATATAAGGATGGAGCTTTGCCAGAGGATAATGCGGGTAATAATGTAGACAATCAATTTACGTTTGGTAAAGGATGGTCTTATGGCGCTGAATTTTTTGTTAAGAAGCGTTATGGTAAATTAA
>CAJQOH010000014.1 GCA_905479915.1 uncultured Flavobacteriales bacterium | reverse complement strand
TGAAAATTTAGAAAATGTAAAAATCTGGCTACATGATTTTGTTAGAGACAACCTGACTAAAAAAGTTGTTGGAAGTATTACACATAATAACTTTTTTTTAAACAACTTTTATAGCGTTTTTTGAAATTAACATGGTATGACACATCATTTTGGCCATTACTGTTTAATTCGAGCTTTAATGTTGTTAATACATTAACCCTTTATTTATTGAGTAAATAGCAGGCAGATATAGTTTTATATGTACATCCATTGTGAGACAATAACCCACTATCAAAAGAAGTAAAATTTATGAATAATGCTCTTAAGTTATTTAGCAATTAAATCTATAGCTATCAACTCTATATCATTATTTTGAAGCTTTTTTATTTGTAGAGCTCGTTTAAATTAAAAAATATGACTATACCCTTATTTGTTTATTATATGCATACACTCTCTTTTAAACAAAACTAGCATTTCCGATTTCCTTTTTGAGTAACTTGATCACCTCACCTACTATGAAAACTCAATATTTTAATCTAATATCGCAAAGCAAAATTTCTATTTCAAAAGAAATTACATCAAACATTAATCCAGTAAAATAAACTTAAATAAATTTATGATGCTATTTAAGCCTTTTCCGCTAAGGCTTTATTGATGTTGTTTTCTACACGTTTTAACACGTCAGAAACATCTGATTTAACAAACTTATCTCCAGTAATGTGCTCATACAATTCGATATACCTTTCTGATACCTCGCTAATAAAGTCCTCACTCATATCAGGTACAACTTGACCATCTTTACCCTGAAACCCATTTTGGATTAGCCATTGACGAACAAACTCTTTAGACAACTGCTTTTGTTTTTCACCAGCATCTTGCCTAGCTTGATATCCTTCAGAATAAAAATAACGCGAAGAATCTGGCGTATGAATTTCATCAATCAAATAGATTTCATTCCCTACTTTCCCAAATTCATATTTAGTATCCACTAAAATCAACCCTTTTTCTGCTGCGATTTCCGTTCCTCTTTGAAAAACTCTTCTTGTATAATCTTCTAATGCAACATAATCCGCTTCTGCAACTATACCCTGAGCCAAAATCTCTTCCCTACTAATATCTTCATCATGACCAACAGATGCTTTAGTGGTTGGTGTAATAATTGGTTCTGGAAATTTATCATTTTCCTTCATGCCATCTGGCATTTCTACACCACACAATATTCTCTTCCCATCCTTATACTCTCTCCATGCATGCCCAGATAAATAACCTCTTATTACCATTTCTACCTTAAATGGCTCACATACTTTTCCGATAGTAACACTTGGATCAGGAACATCCAACACCCAATTCTGAACAATATCTTCTGTAGCTTTTAAAAATTTTGCTGCAATCTGATTCAAAACCTGCCCTTTAAAAGGAATTGCTTTTGGTAAGACTACATCAAATGCTGAAATCCTATCAGATACTATCATTACCAATAACTCTTCGTTTATCGTATAAACCTCTCTCACCTTCCCTTCGTAATATTTAGACTGCCCAGGAAAATTAAAATTTGTTTCTCTTATTGCGTTTGTTTGCATAGTGTATAGAAATTTAAAATACAAAACTATAAAAAGCCACTATTTAAATTGGATTTTACTATTAAAAGAAATTAACTTTTTATAAAAAAAGCCTCCTAAACAATGTTTAGGAGGCTTTACCTTGAAGTATATGTTAATTATGCTACAACTTTTACGTTAACAGCGTTTAATCCTTTTTTTCCTTCTTGTAATTCAAATTCAACTTCGTCACCTTCGTTAATTTCGTCAATTAAACCAGATACGTGTACGAAATGATCTTTTTCTGTTCCTTCTTCAGAGATAAACCCGAAACCTTTTGTTTCATTGAAGAATTTTACTATTCCTTTGTTCATTGTGAGTGTTTATTAATTAATATTTAAACAAAAATAACACTTTTTTATTACTTGTTTTATTTTTAAAGAAATATTACACAAATAGCTATTACTCGAAATTCCTTATACCTTTGTAGTTTAGAACAAGAATAAATAGAAGCAATTGATTAACATTTTTTGTTTCCTTGTTTATTGCTTAGACAAAATCATAGAAACACTTTAAGATAAATAATTAGTATTCATCTTAAATGTTTCACAAATAGTTTATATGTCATTTAACTCACTTGGATTATCAGATCCTTTATTAAAAGCTATTCAAAAGAAAGGTTACACCACTCCTTCTCCTATTCAGGAAAAATGTATTCCTATTGTTTTACAAGGAAAAGACGTTTTAGCATCTGCACAAACTGGAACTGGAAAAACTGCAGGATTCACACTTCCTCTACTTCAACTATTAGCCGGAGAACAAACTCCGCAAAAAAGACCCATTAGAGCATTAGTTCTGACTCCAACAAGAGAATTAGCAGCTCAAATACTTGAGAATGTTAGAGAGTATAGCACTTTCTTAAAGATAAAATCAACAGTAATATTTGGAGGCGTTAAACAAGGTCCACAGGTAAACACCTTAAGAAATGGTGTAGATGTTTTAATTGCAACTCCAGGGAGATTGCTTGACTTACAAGATCAGGGCTTACTTTCTTTAAAGGATGTAGAAGTATTGGTTCTGGATGAGGCTGACAGAATGCTAGACATGGGCTTCTTAAGAGACATTAAGAAGGTACTTGCTTTAGTTCCTCAAAAAAGACAAAACCTATTGTTCTCTGCTACTTTTTCTAAAGAGATTAAAAAACTAGCAAATGGTTTTTTAAATAATCCGGTATTAGTTGAAGCTACTCCTGAAAATACTACTGCAGAAAAAGTAAATCAGAAAATATACCACGTTGATAAAGTTAAAAAACGTGCGATTATCATCGCAATGATTAAAGAAGGAAATTGGCAACAAGCACTTGTTTTTACTAGAACTAAACACGGTGCCAATAAACTTTGTGAAAAAATGCAAAAAGCTGGAATTACAGCAGCAGCAATACATGGAAACAAAACACAAGGAGCTAGAACAAAAGCTTTAGCTGGTTTTAAAGAAGGTTCTATTCGTATTTTAGTTGCTACAGATATTGCGGCTAGAGGAATTGACATTCCCCTACTACCTCATGTTGTAAACTTTGAATTACCAAATGTACCAGAAGACTACGTACACAGAATTGGGCGTACAGGAAGGGCTGGAGCAAATGGAATTGCCATATCATTAGTATCTCACGAAGAAGCGGATTATCTAAGGGACATAGAAAAACTTTTAAAACAAAGTTTACCAACAGGTATTATTGAAGGTTTTGAACAGGGACCAGCTCCTGAAATTGATCCAAATGCTAACAAGCAACAAAACCGTAACCACAGAAAACCTAGAAATAAAAATGGTGGTGGCAACTGGAACAGAAATAAGAATAAAAATTCTGGAAATAGAAATAAGAATTCTAACAGAAGAAGTGACAATAACTAAAGCAAACTATTTTGGGAAATTTTAAAGACTTAGGAATAGCTGATAATTTTATTAAAGGCCTTAATGAACTCAACATTATTAATCCTACCGAAATACAAAATGAGGCCATACCTCTATTGCTAACAACTAAAACTGATTTAGTTGGTCAAGCAAATACTGGTACCGGAAAAACGGCAGCTTATGGCTTACCACTACTCCACAACATTGATCCAAAAAAGAAAGAAGTACAGGGATTAATTCTATGTCCAACAAGAGAACTAGGGCAACAAGTTGCTAAACAACTTTTTAAATTTACCAAATACACGCACAAGATTTTTGTTGAAGCTGTTTATGGTGGAGAGAAAATTGATATCCAAATAAAAAACTTAAACAGACCTACACATATTGTTGTTGCTACTCCAGGTCGATTAATAGACTTAGTAAATAGAAGAGCTGTTGATTTAAAAAGTATCAATACTGTTATTCTTGACGAAGCTGATGAAATGTTGAGTATGGGATTCAAAAAAGAATTGGATCAAATCTTAAAGTTTACCCCTAACTCTGAACAAACATGGTTATTTTCTGCTACTATTCCTCATGGAATTAAGCAAATAATTAACGAGAACATGAGTGATGATGCTTATAGAATTGAAATCAACAAGAAAGATGTTGTTAACAAGAATATTGACCACCAATATTTTATTTGTGATGAGATTGAAAAGTTAAATGAAATTATCAAGTTTTTAAAATCTCAAGGAGAAAATAGAGGTATTATCTTTTGTAAAACAAAAGCTGCCACTCAAAAATTAACCAAACAATTAATTGCAAAAAATGTAGCTGTAGATTGTATTCATGGGGATTTAACTCAAAAGGAAAGAGATAAAGCAATGCGTGCTTTTAAGAATGAAAGTCTACAAGTTCTAGTTGCTACTGACATTGCCGCTAGAGGAATAGATGTTGCAGAGCTATCTTTTGTTGCACACTACCAATTACCAGATCAAGAAGAATACTATACGCATAGAAGTGGAAGAACAGCTCGTGCAGGGAAAAGAGGTATTTCTTTAAGTTTTGTTACTTCAATGGAAATGAAACAATTGAGGTACTTTGAGAAAAGCTTAGGAATTACTTTTGATCAGGTTAAGTAGACTCAAGAAGAAAATTAGCGTCTTCATAAAAAAGATTTTTTTTAGCTGTATTTATTGTTAGATTTGTTACATCACAAATTTAAAATATTAGCAATGGGATTTTTCGATACAATTAAAAACAAACTTGGTATAGGCGGTGCAAAAGTAGAACTACAGGTGCCCGGACAAGTAAAAAAAAGACGACACTTCAGTTGATGGAACCGTTACTCTAACTTCTAAAAGTGAACAAGAAGTACTTACAATTACTGTTAAATTTATTGAAGAATTTACTAAAGGCAGAGGTGATGATGAAACGACTAAAGAATTTGAATTAGGTGTTGTTAACTTACCAGGTAACTTTACAATTAAACCAGGAGAAAGAAAAGAAATCCCTTTTACACTTCCTTTTAAATTGTTAAACTCAAATGCTGATGACCTTAAAGAAAAAGGTGGAGCTTTAGGTGCTTTAGGAAGTGCTGCAAAATTTGCAAACAAAGAAAAATCAGAATACCATATAGATGCTGAAGCAGATGTAAAAAGCGCTGTATTAGACCCTTCTGACAATAAAGATATTAAGATTGTATAATTAGATTACTATGGTGAATTTTTTCAAACAAATTGCAGAATCAAAATGGTTCGGAAATTTTGTAACAATTGCAATTTTAATTGCTGGTGTTCTCGTTGGAATGGCAACATATCCTGAATTTTCTGAAAGGCATGCAGGCATACTTGACCTTCTTAATAAAATTATTTTAGGGATATTTATAATAGAAATTGTAGTAAAAATGATTGCCGAAGGTAAAAGACCTTGGATGTATTTTACTGATGGCTGGAATATCTTCGATTTTGTTATTGTTGCTGCTGCATTCTTGCCTTTCGGAGGGAGTTCTGTTGCCATCTTAAGGCTATTGAGATTATTAAGGGTTTTAAAACTAGTTAAAGCTTTACCTAAATTACAAATGTTGGTTGGTGCGCTTTTAAAAAGTATTCCATCAATGGGATATGTATCCATACTCCTATTGTTACTTTTCTACATCTACGCTGTAGCTGGTGTTTTCTTTTTTAGTGAAAATGATCCAATACACTTTGAGAACTTACAAATGTCTATGCTTTCTCTATTTCGTGTTGTAACACTTGAGGATTGGACAGATGTGATGTACATAAACATGTATGGTTGTGAAAACTATGGTTATGGAGGCAATGAAGATCTTTGTACAAATTCAACTCCCAACCCTGCAGGAAGTGTTCTTTTCTTTGTTTCTTTTGTATTAATTGGTACAATGATTATGCTTAACTTATTTATTGGTGTAATTATGACTGGAATGGATGAGGCAAAACAAGAAGCTAAAGATGCTTTATTAGATGAACAAGAAGTTGAACATAATGTTACTATTGATTTAGCACAATTAGAAACCAAATTAGGCGAAATGCAAGATCTTGTTAAACAACTTAAAAGTGACGCTAAAAAAGAAGGTTAATTATGAATAAAGGTTTTAAAATATTCGTTTTCATATTTCTATTCATTCTTGTTGCTGGGGGTGTAGCCATGAAAATGAGCAACGTCTACCCTATTGCATTAGGAATGCACGATGAAGTAATTAATAAAGACAATATTGCAATTGGTGGTTATGATGCTGTTGCCTATTTCTCTCAAGAAACTGCTACAAAAGGAAACGATGAGTTCTCTAGTAATTTTAAATCGCTTGATTGGAAGTTTTCATCAGCAGAGAATCTAGCCTTATTTGAATCAAATCCGGCTCAATATATCCCTGCTTATGGAGGTCATTGTGCTTTTGGAGTTTGTAAAGGTGCGGCTGTTCCTGCTGAACCAACTATTTGGTCTGTTATTGATGAAAGACTTTTCTTATTTTCTAATGAAGAGGCTAAAGCCGAAGCATTATTAGATATTGCTCCAATAATTGAAGCTGGAGATCAAAACTGGAACTAACGAAAGTTAGTTAGGGTTAACGACTAAATTAAATGGAAAATCAAGGATAGTGCTGTAATCCTGCCCCGCCTCCAAAAGATCTTCATCTTCTTCATCATAATGCCAATTAATGATTACCTCATTACCAGGAGCATTTAAAGCTTGTAACTTTTTAAGTACACCTAAAAGCACCAAAGATGATGGCGTATTAAAATATTCTAATTTAAAATCGATCTTCATTTCACCATCAGTAAAAACAAGATCATCCTTTAATTTAGAGATCAACAACCTATAAAATCGAGCTGGGTTCTCATGAGTAGACCTTCCTTCAATCACCAAATGATTCTCTTTTTTATCAAATGAAATTGATGGCGTTTTTAAAGTTCCTTTAATATTGATACTACTCATATACCTACGAAAATATAGTTTTATTTTAAGAGTTTTTAAACTATTAGCCCAATGGAAAAAGATAGACGATAAACACCATATCTTTCCATTTAAAACTTAAATGAAATTCTCTGAATTCTAATTATTAGACATATAATCAATTACTGCATCTGCTAACATTTCTGGAGATTTAACAGATTCTCTAAACCATAATTCTGGTTCTATGATTTCCAATTCTACTAAAGCTAGATTATCATCATTATCCCAAGTTACATCTACCCTTCCGTAAACTGGAACACTTTTACATTTAGCCATTACATTTTGTACAAACTGTATTTCTTCAGACGAAGCTTCATATTCATGAATTGTGCCTCCATGATCATCTTGCACTCTAAAATCTCCTGCTTTAGCTTTCTTTAAAACGGCATGACTATACCCCCCTCCAAACACCATAAAAGAGACTTCTCCCTTTTCCATAATATTGTTTAAGAAAGGTTGGATTAACATTGCTTCTTCCGTTATTAACTCTTTGAAAACAGCCTCATGCTGATCTGATTCTCCTGGTTTAATTTTATAGGTATGACGAGCCCCTCCAGAAACTGCAGGCTTCAAAATAACATGTTCCCATCCAGAATCAGCTATAGCTTGTTTTAAGGTTCTTTCATCTCCTATCTCAACAAAATTAGTCTTTACGATATTTACCCCCACATCTTCAAGATCTTTGAGGTAATGCTTATCCATATTCCAAATAATTTGCTCAGAAGGGTTAATCATTTTTGTTTTTGTAGAAGTCTCCTTTAACCACTTAGAAAATTCAGGGAAACGATCAAAATAATCCCAAATAGCACGAAACAAAACATATTTAGTTGATGTCCAATCAAAATCAGGATTATCCCAATTGGTACGACAAACTTTTAATCCTTTAGCTTCTAGAGCATCTATAATCAGTTGATCTTCTAATAAAACATTCTCTATATAAACATCCTTTTCTTTAGGGTTTACATAGTCTGATTGTGTAAGTATAGTAATGTCGTATCGCATATTATAAACTAAAACTGTTCTAAAACTTCAATTCTCTTTTCAATTGGAGGATGAGTTGCGAACAACGATTTAAAAAACGTCCCAAAACCTTCTTTCTTTCTTTTGGTTGGGTGATCAATGAATAATTGAGCAACATCTTCTCTTTTTACTGCTTCTATCCAAGGATCTTCTGAAATTTTACGCAAAGCATTTGCTAAGGCTTTTGGATTTTTAGTCATATTACTTGCACCAGCATCAGCCATATATTCTCTCTTTCTAGATAAAGAAAACTTAAAAAGAAGTGAGACTAAATAACCAACCCCGCCTAAAACCAATAAAAGAGCAATAACCCCAATAGAAGCCCCTTTATTCTTACCTCCTCTAACCCTAAAACGTGTTAAAGATTTAAAAGCAATTTCAGATACAAAAGAAAAAACTCCAACAAAGATGATCGAAATAATTAACAACCTGACATCCTTGTTTTGTATATGAGTTAGTTCATGTGCAATTACAGCTTCTAGTTCATTATCATTAAGTTTATCAATGATACCTTGTGATAATGAAATAGCATAAGTTTTTTCATTTATCCCGCTTGCAAAAGCATTTAATGAACTATCTGGAATAACATATATTTTAGGGATGGACACCCCTTGAGAAATACAAAGGTTTTCTACAAGGTTGTAAACTCTTAAGTTCTTCTTACGTTCTAATGGCATTGATGATGTTGCTTTTCTTATCATTGCTGAATGCGAAAACCAAGCTATTAAAAACCATATAAATACAGCTACAATAATAAGTGGAAACATAGAAAATATGTCCTGATCAACTTCAGACGCACTTAAAATAAAAAAGAAAAGATATGTTAATACAAACAATAAAATAGGAAACCCAATAAGAAGAAGTATAGATTTAAAGTTGTTTCTCCATATTTGTGTTTGAAGCCCAACGTATTCCATTAATCAAATTTAACTTTTGGAACTTCTGCTATTTGTTCCCTTTGGACATCATTAATTTCAAACATCTCCTCCACTTTAAAATTAAACAGCCCTGCAACAATATTTGAAGGAAATGTTTCTACTGCATTATTATATTCTTTGGTAGATGAATTAAAAAATCTTCTTACCGCTGATAATTTATTCTCAATATCAGAGATCTCATTTTGCAACTGCATAAAGTTATTACTTGCTTTTAAATCAGGGTAAGCTTCAACAGATATTTTAAAACCTCCTAAAGCAGAGGTCAACATGTTTTCAGCTTCAATTTTATCATTAATAGTACTTGCTTTGACAGCGGCATTTCTTGCTTCAGTAACTTTAGTTAACACATCAGCTTCATGTTTCATATAGCCTTTGACAGAATTTACTAGCTGAGGAATTAGGTCATGTCTTTGATTTAATTGCACATCAATATCTGCAAATGCATTTTCACGGTTATTTCTTAATTTAATAAGTCCATTATACTTTATCATAAAAAGCAAAGCAAGAACTATAATAATTCCTATTAATACAATCATAATTTAAAATTCCTGTTAATTTAATAATAAATCTTCCAATTACCAACTACCTCCTGCTCCACCACCACCAAAGGAACCACCACCAAAGCCTCCAAAAGATCCACCTCCTGAAGTAAAGCTTCCAAAAGAACCTCCATGACTTCTACTTGAAGCATTCATTAAGCTCCAAGCAGCCCAAAAACCTAAATTGTTTGTTGATGCATATTTTCTAGTTTTACTTGCCTTCATTGCCATAATAAAAATAAAAATTAAGATGACTCCCAAAAATGGAAACGCATTTTTTGCTCCAGTACTTTTAGCATACTCATCGGCAGAGTATTCTCCACCTGTAATTGCCATAACTGTTGTTGCAGCATTAGCAATTCCTCCAAAATAATCCTTTTTCTTAAAAGAAGGAATCATTTCATTTTCAATAATTCTTTTTGAAATGGCATCAGGTAAAACACCTTCTAAACCATAACCAGTAGCTATAAAAGCCTCACCTCTACCATCAATCTCTTTGGGTTTAACCATTATTACAATACCATTGTCTTTTCCATCTTGTCCAACACCCCACTTCTCTCCTAAGGTATAGGTAAATTCTGCTTTATCATAACCACATAAATTCGTGACAGTTACAACCAGTATTTGTGTAGAAGTTGTATCGTTAAAAGCTAATAAGGCCTGCCTTAATCGCTGCTCCTCACCTTCAGACATTACACCTGCATAATCTTGTACCAAATCTTGCACAGGTGCTTTTTCCAATAAACAATCTTGAGCGTTTAGAGTGGTAAAAGCTGCAAAGAGTAATAGTATTGTAAATATTTTTTTCATAATCGTATTATTTGTCATACCGACCACAACGGGGGTATCTTTGTTATTTTTGAATAGTAAATTAAAAGATTCCTCTATTCCGCTAACGCTTCAATCGGAATGACAGAAAGGTTACTCTCCAAATGAAATATCGTCAGACAATTCATTTACATCATCACTTTGATAAGGGTAATGTTCTTTTAATTGTTCTCCTGCCAATTTTATTCCATTGGCTAAGCCTTCTGCAAATTCTCCCTCTTTAAAATGACTAATCATCACATCTCTAGTAGCATCCCAGAAGTTTTTAGGAACCTTTAAATTGATACCTGTATCTCCCAAAATTGCCAACTTTCTATCTTCAACAGCTAAATAAATTAATACGCCATTTCTAAGTTCGGTTTTTTGCATTTCTAACTCATCAAACATAAAAGCTGCGTGATCTAACACCTCTTCTTTACACTTTCTTTCTATGTGAACTTTAATTTCACCAGAAGTGTTTAATTCAGCCTCTTTAATTGCTGCAACAACTTGTTCTTGTTGCTTTTCTGTAAATAAATCTTTTGCCATCGTTATTTTATTTTTACTCTTGCTTTTAATACTAATGTTAATGCTGGAAAAGCAACCATACCTGCATAAATAAGGTAATTATTTGCTTTTGGAGCATATAAAAATGAGCCTATTGCTATCCCTAACATTACAAAGGAAAGAACCGTAATCATTAAAGATACTGCCTTAAATTGAAATTTCATTGTGTATTCTTAAAATTGTACTTCAGGTGCTTTTTCAGAACCTTCATCTGCCTCATATCTAACTCTTGGTTCGAAACCATACATAGCGTTAAACATGTTGTTTGGAAATTTCTTTATTGTTTTATTAAAAGCTCCTACTGACTCATTGTATTTGTTTCTTTCAACATTAATTCTGTTTTCAGTTCCTTCCAATTGGGCTTGTAGCTCTAAGAAATTCTGATTCGCTTTTAAATCTGGATAACGCTCAGAAACCATCATTAACTTCCCTAAAGCTCCAGAAATTCCAGATTGTGCAGCTTGAAATTGTTGAATATTTGCTGCTGTTAATTTTGAAGCATCGATGTTAATACTTGTTGCTTTCGCTCTAGCTTCCATAACAGCTGTTAATGTTTCTTTTTCATGAGCTGCATAACCTTTTACAGTATTTACCAAATTAGGGATTAAGTCTGCTCTTCTTTGATAAGAACTTTCAACATTTGCCCATTGCGTAATAGAATCCTCTTCTAATTCAACCATACTGTTATAGCCACATGAAGATAACATTGTTGCGGCAACAAATACTAGTAATAGTGTTTTAATCTTTTTCATAATTCTAGTTTATAAAAAAGGCTCAACTAAAATCATTGAGCCTTTTAAAGTTTATATTAATTCAATACTCTGATTGATAAATTTAGTTAATTCTTCACCTTTTAACATGTTTTGAGACAATAAAGCCAAATCAGTTGTACGTTTCGTAATCTCTGTTTGTTTTGCTTTATCCTTCTCATTCAAAATCTTACTAATTAAAGGGTGATTCGTATTGACAACCAAATTGTAAGTATCTGGCATAGCTCCACCGAACATTGCCATTCCACCACCACCAACAGCTTGCATTTCCTTCATTCTTCTCATAAACTCAGGCTGTACAATTGTCATTGGTTGATCAGTCTCACTCATACTCTCAAACTGAACAGTAAATTTAGCTTTCTCAACAACCTCTTCAATCACTGGCTTTAACGTTTCTTGTTGCTTCTCATCTAATTTAGAAGGAATTTTTTCATCCTTATCAATTAACTTATCGATAGTATCAGCATCAACTCTTGTCCAAGTAGTATTCTCTAATGTTTGCTCTAACTTACCAACTAAATGAGAAGTTAAATGTGTATCCATTAATAGTACTTCGTATCCTTTTGTAGTAGCAGCATTAATAAATGAATGTTGTGCTTCAGCATCATTCGTATAAATGTAAACCAACTTATCATCCTTGTCTTTTTGAGCTGGAGTAATTTTCTCCGTTAACTCATCCATAGTATAATACTTCCCTTCGGTAGTTTTGTACAAAGTGAATTTCTTAGCTCTCTCTGCAAATTTTTCATCTGATAAGATTCCATATTCAATGAAAATTTTGATGTCATCCCACTTTGCTTCAAAATCGGCTCTATCTTTCTTAAATAATTCTTCTAGCTTATCAGAAACTTTTTTAGAAATATGACTAGCAATTTTCTTAACAGCTCCATCAGCCTGTAAATAAGAACGAGATACGTTTAACGGAATATCTGGAGAATCAATAACACCATGCAATAATGTTAAGAAGTCTGGTACAATTCCTTCTACTGAATCTGTAATAAATACTTGTTTAGAGAACAATTGAATCTTATCCTTTTGAACCTCCATGTTAGCGCTAATTTTTGGGAAGTATAAAATTCCAGTCAAATTAAACGGGTAATCAACATTCAAGTGAATGTTAAACAGTGGATCTTCAAAATTCATTGGATATAATTCCTTATAGAACCCTGTATAATCTTCGTCTGATAAAGAAGATGGCGATTTGGTCCATGCAGGAGAAGGGTTATTAACGATGTTGTCAACTTTTATTTCTTCCTTCTCTACTTTTCCATCCTTGTCTTTTTTTCCTGCCGCATTATCAATCCATTCAGATTTTTTCCCGAATTTAATTGCAACCGGCATAAACTTACAATACTTGTTAAGTAATGTATTAATTCTTGCTTCCTCTAAAAATTCCGTAGAATCCTCAGAAATATGCAATACAATTTCAGTTCCTCTATCTGCTTTATCATGATCCTCTAATGTAAACTCAGGACTTCCATCACATTCCCAAATTACAGCTTGCTCATCCTTAAAAGATTTTGTTTTAATTTGAACCTTATCAGCAACCATATATGCTGAATAAAATCCTAAACCAAATTTTCCGATAATACCTGCAGCATCTTCTTGGTCTTTAAATTTATCTACAAACTCTTCAGCCCCAGAAAATGCAATTTGATTGATGTATTTTTCAACATCATCCTTAGACATTCCTATACCTCTATCTTTTACCGTTAAAGTTTTCGCTTCTTTATCTAAGACTATTTCAATAGTATCATCTCCTATATCTCCTTTAAAATCTCCCATTGAAGAAAATGCCTTCAGCTTTTTTGTTGCATCAGTTGCATTAGCAATTAACTCTCTCAAAAAGATTTCATGATCTGAGTATAAAAACTTTTTAATAATTGGAAATATATTTTCCGTTGTTACTTTAATTGTTCCTTTTGCCATCTTTTATATTGTTATAAAATATTTTTATTTATTTCTGATCTGGACTAGTCAAAGTGTATGCCATTAGATTTTTTATGACATTATGACTGGAAAGAAGGATTTTAAAAATGTAAAACTGACAAAAAATTGCATACCTATAGCTTTTGACAGATGATGTTCAGATTCTGTCTATATAAATTATTCGCTACTTTACATACATCGGCTAGCTTTACTTCATAATTCAAAAACTTAAATAATTATGAAAAAAATAATTACAATTTTATTACTGACAATTTCTACAACGACCTTTAGTCAATCATATGATCTAGAAATGTCTTTATTGCAACCAATGGCATTAGATACTGTTGGTGATACAGTCTATTTTAATGTGTCTATTAAAAATTTAGGACCTTCAACAATACCTTTTCTCGAAGATGTCATTTTTAAAGTTGAAGGAGTTCCTTTTGGGCCTTCTACAACTTTAGGTGTAAAGGCTATTCCTACTGCTCTTGCAATAGGTGATTCTATAACTGCAAGTTATGGACTTTATATTGTTGGCTTACCACCTGGACAAAATGACTTTTGTGCCGAAGCTTTAAGAGTTGGTACACCTGTAACAGTAAATGATCCTAACACATCAAATAATCAAGTTTGTGTAACAACTTATTTCACACCAGGTTGGACTCCAAACTCAGGTGGTGGAAGCGGAGGCGGAGGAGGTTCAGTATCTATTGCTGAGGACTTTTCTTTTAATGGAACAATTTATAACAACTCTAACAACTTGTTTGTTAGCCTTAATTCTGATAACTCTAATAATACAGTAGAAATATTCAATTTAAGCGGTCAAAAAATACTATCGGACAATGTAGTTGGAAAATCAAAGACAATAAACATTAAAAGCTTAACTCCGGGTATCTATATCGTAAAAATTGTGAACGATAGCGATGTCTATACAGAACGTTTTTTCAAAAACTAAAAATTAGAAAGGGTGTGGATTCAGAAAATTGCGCTGTTTCTACACTCTTTTAAACTCAGAACAAAGCACTGCAGTTGCTGTAGCTACATTTAATGATTCTGCCTTGCCATAATTTGGTATCAATAACTTCTCGGTTATAAAAGGTATTAATTCTTTTGAGACTCCTTTGGATTCATTTCCCATCAATAGAACAGCCCCCTCAGAATTCAGCTCTTTTTTATACACATTGTCACCGTCCAACAAAGCACCATAAACAGTCAACCCGTTATTCTCAGAAAAGAATACTGACAAATTGGTATAAACAATGTTCATTCTAAAAAATGATCCCATAGTAGCTTGTAAAACTTTAGGATTGTAAACATCTACAGAATCATCAGAACAAATAATGTTTTGAATCCCAAACCAATCAGCAGTTCTAATTATAGTGCCCAAATTACCTGGATCCTGAACTTTATCTAAACAAACATTTAATTGAGTAGAAATATCTATTAATTGTTGCTTTTTCTGTTTTACAACAGCCAGAACTTCGTTAGGATTTTTTAAAGATGAAATACTTTTCAATTCCTTTTCAGAAACTTCATTACAAGCTTTATCTTGATTGTTTTCTATCCAAAAGGACGTTGCATAAACATCAGAAACCTCATAGTCTGATTGAAACAACTCTTCAACCATTTTAATTCCTTCAACAATAAATAACCCTTGTTCTGTTCTATACTTCTTTTGCGCTAAAGAATTGACAAACTTCTTTTGATTAATGCTTAACATTATTTAGTCTCAAGAACCTTGAACTCAGTACGTCTATTTCTCTGTCTACCTTCTTCAGTATCATTAGTTGCGATTGGCTTCTCTTCTCCATAACCAGTAGCTACTAATCTTGCTTTAGGGATTCCTTTTCTAATCAAATAGTTTGTAACAGAGTTTGCTCTTCTTTGAGAAAGGCTATTGTTATACTTTTTACTCTTTTTATCATGTGCTTCTTTAGTATAGACTAAACCTCTTGCTTTAAATCTTTTCTTAGCCAATTCAACATTTCTTTTTGCATCAGTATGACTACTAATTTCAACTTTAATGTCCTTATGCTCTTTTAAAATAACTACCAATCGATCTAACTCTGTTTTAGAAGAAGGTCTTAATGTTGATTTATCAAAATCATACTCTATTCCTTTCAAAACAAAAGAAGTTCCTGAATCCATTGGTTTTAAATCGATATCAGCAACTATATTATCAGTAAACAATGTATCTATCGTCTTACCTTCTTTCGCAAGCTCTTTATTTAAAAGATCTTGTAATTTGTCATTGTTTTGAGCGATTAAGTTAGAATCACTATAAATTCTAAAGTCTTTATGTAAAACAACATATTCTTTTATTGAGTCTAAACTGATCTCATCCACAATAATTTCCCCAGTCTCTAACTCAACTTCTATTTCGTAATTACCCGGAGCCAATGCCATAACATACTTACCAGTTTCAACATTAGATTTGAATGATCCTTCTAACTCTCCACTCTCTTTATTGATCAAATTCATAAATGATCCAGTGGGAACATCATTGTAATAAACTTTTCCTAACAATAAATCCAGTACAGGTTTTTCAATTTTACCAGTAACAATTTTAAAAATATCTTGCTCTCCAATACTTTCTTTACCACCTCCAGAATAATAACCTGTTTTACCATCTGCAGCCAATACAAAATATCTATTGTCATCTATTGTATTGATTGGATATCCTAAGTTTTTAGGCTCTTGAAATCCTCCATAACCATCAGCTAAACAAGAAAATATATCATATCCTCCAACACTTGAATGACCTTCAGAACTAAAAAAGAAAGTTCTATTATCAGGGTGAATAAATGGAGCATCATCATTGTAAATTGTGTTTACATTAGGTCCCAAATTCTGAACATTTCCCCAACTCCCATCATCCTGAAGTTCAGCTTTGTAAAGATCTCTACCTCCTAAACCACCATCTCTATCACTTGCAAAGTATAAGGTTTTACCATTTGCAGATAAACTACAACTACCTTCCCAACTTCCTTTCTTGTTAACATCTCCTTCTAAAGCTTTTGGTTTAGACCAATCTTTCCCAACTAAATGACTAACATAAATATCATTTCGTCCTCCATCTGTTTTATATAAGAAAAGAGTTTGACCATCAACAGACAATGCAATAGGAGCATCATGTTCTTCTCCATTAATATTATTACCAATACTAACAGGTTCAGTCCATACACCATTTTTCTTGTATGAAATAAAAACATCTTCATTATATACTTCAGATCCCATAGATTGCTCAACCTTTTCTGAACCTTTACTCTTAATCCCTCTGTAAGTAAAGATCATTACAGACTCATCTGCAGATATTACAGGAACATATTCCGAATATTGAGAGTTAATCGGATATTTCATATTCTCAATTACATTCTGAGCAATTGTGTCTGCCAAAATTTCTTTTGCATTTTTACAATTCTGAATCATTTGAGAAGCAATCCCTTTTTGTGCAGCATCTTCTACAGTAGCTCTTGTCAAGAACATATTAAATAAATTAACCGCTTTATCAAATTCATAATTTACAGCATAAGCTTTCGCTAAATAGAAATTACATAAATTATATTCTGGATTAGTCATTTTAACTTGCTCTATTACCTCTATCGCTTTTTCTTTTTGCGCAGGATCATAGGTTAAACATATACCCATCATTAATTTATAATATAAATCACTAGGCTTGTAATTATACAACTGTGTAAATTGATCCAAAGCATCCATATAATTTTTCTCCTCAAAATTAAGGTCAGCTTTCTCTCCTATAACTTTAGCTTCCTTTTTAGTAAGCTTTTTGCTTTCTTGAGCATTTGTATTAATAGTAATAATTAATAACAATGAAATAGTTAATAATCTAAGTACTGTTTTCATTTTCGTAGTATTAATAATTGTTATTTTGCGTTAAAATATTTTTTGCAAAAGTAAGCAAATCATTAGTATACAAGTATAAGTGTTAAATAATCCATTTTTTATACCTAAACGTTTAAGAAATCCTTTCTTTCTATCTGGGTTAATACTGCTATTTATTACTAGTTGCAACCCTACTAAGTATGTTGGTCCTGAAGAATTATTCCTTCAAAAAAATAAGGTTAAAATAGATACCCGCAAATTAGAAAAGGATGACCTTAAAGCTATAGTTAAACAAAAAACCAACAAAAAGATATTGGGATTACTAAGATTTCACTTATGGGTAAACAATCGGTACAAGAAAGACAATGAAAGTAAAATCAAATTAAATGTTGGTGAATTACCTGTAATTTATGATTCCTTATTAACGGATAAAACCGTAAAGCAATTAAAGCTTTATACTGATAAACGAGGTTATTTTGACAGTAAAGTGAGCTACACTTCAAAAATTCATAAAAACAAAATAAAAATAGAATATTTAATAAATGCTGGTCGCCCCTACACTATTAAAAGTGTTGATTATGTTTTTGCCGATGAGGATGTGAAGAAACAAGCTGTTTTCATATTAAGAAAAACACTGTACGATCTTAAACCAGGAAACAATTTTGATATTGATGTTTTAGATAAACAGCGGGAGGTGATTAAAAAAGAAATGAAAAATCTTGGGTATTATTATTTCAATAAAGATTATATAAAGTACAAAGTTGATAGTACTATCGGCAATAAAGAAATTGCTATCCATTTATATATCGAAAATCAAAAAATTAAAGCCGAGAAATCAGATTCAGTATTCACTAAAAATCATAATAAATATTATATCAATGATATTAATGTATACCTCAGTAAAAACTACAAGGATAAAATATTGACCAATTTTGATACGGTTTCCTTTAAAAATATAACTGTCCATACAGATACTACAGATGGCTATAAGTTAAAGTATAGAACTCGAATGCTCAACCATTCTATTAGTTTGAATAAAAACGAGTTATACCAATTTGATGACCAACAAAACACTTACAAACATTTAACAGAACTAAGACTTTTCAGGAATGTAAACATTTCTTTTGATGATATAGGTAACAATCAGCTTAACACTAATATCTTCTTAACTCCAGCGCTAAAAAAATCATTTTCAATAGAAGGAATTGGTACAAATAATGGAGGGAATTTAGGAGTTGGAGGAAATCTTATTTATCAAAACAAAAATTTTTTTAGAGGTGGAGAACAATTAACAGTAAAACTTAATGGGGGGCTTGAAATTCAACAATTAATTAATGAAGATCAAAAGGAAGATCTTAGTTTTTTAGGCGTATTTAATACCTTAGAATTTGGTCCTGAAGTAAATTTAGAATTTCCAAGATTTTTACTTCCCATTAAACTCGATAAGTTTTCCAGAAAATCTAACCCAAAAACTACTTTAAACTTTTTATTAAACTTTCAAAAAAGGCCTGAATATGTTAGAAACCTTACCCAAGCTTCATTTGGGTATTACTGGATAGAGAATCGATTTAAAAAACACTATATCAACCCTATTAATATTAGTCTTATTGATATAACTCCAACTGCAGATTTCCAAGCAACCCTAGATAACCAGGACAATCCTTTTATCCTAAACAGTTATCAAGATCACTTTATCAACTCAACTACCTATAGTTTTATTTATAATAACCAACGCGTTAATAAGGCTACAGATTTTACCTATTTTAAATTTAATGCCGAATTTGCTGGAAACATTCAATCTGCTTACAACAGCCTTACCAACAAACCTTATGATAATCCACAAACTGAAAGTTATAACATTAGAGGTATCCGGTATGCACAATTTATAAAGGCTGATTTTGATTTAAGGCTGTATGGCCAAACAAAATCTACATCATTTGTAAAGAGAATAAATGTTGGTGTAGGCAAACCATACGGGAACCTAGATGTACTTCCTTTCGAGAAAAGTTACTTTGGTGGTGGTGCAAATAGTATTAGAGCATGGCAAGCAAGATCTCTTGGTCCAGGGTCATTTCCGAGTAGTATAGATAGTAACTCATTATACAAAATTGGTGAATTAAAAATTGAAGGAAATTTAGAATACCGATTTGATATTACTAAACTATTTGAAGGAGCTGCTTTTATTGATGCTGGTAATATTTGGATCTTAGAAGAAGATGAAAGTCGTCCAAATGCCGAAATCAAAGCAGAAAAATTTTGGCAAGATATCGCAATTGGAGTTGGATTTGGTCTTCGCTTAGATTTTAATTTCTTTTTAATTCGATTTGATTTAGCAGCTAAACTTAAAGATCCGGGGAGTGATACTCCTGAAAAGATTGATTTGCAATGGCGATCGCCTACCCTAAACTTGGGAATAGGCTATCCTTTCTAAATAATATTTTCTACTTCAGATGTATACCAACTTATCATTTTATATTAACTTTGCCATCCAAATTTATAACAATGAGTGGAACAATTAAACCAGGCGTAGTTTCTGGAGACGATATTCAAAAAGTATTTGAACTAGCTAAAGCTAAAAAATTTGCATTACCTGCAGTTAATGTTGTTGGTAACAACTCTGTTAATGGAGTTCTAGAAACGGCAAAAGATTTAAATGCTCCGGTGATTATTCAATTTTCTAATGGTGGTGGACAATTTAATGCTGGTAAAGGTCTAAGTAATGAGAATGAAAAAGCTGCTATTCTAGGATCTATTGCTGGAGCAAAGCATGTGCACCTATTAGCTGAAGCTTATGGTATTCCTGTTATTTTACATACAGATCATTGTGCAAAAAAATTATTGCCTTGGATTGATGGTTTATTAGATGCTGGTGAAGAACATTTCAAGCAAACAGGTAAACCTTTATACAGTTCTCATATGATAGATTTATCTGAAGAACCTATTGAAGAAAACATTGAGATCTGTAAAAAGTATTTAGAAAGAATGAGTAAAATCGGTATGACTTTAGAAATAGAGTTAGGAATTACTGGTGGTGAAGAAGATGGTGTTGACAATACAGATATAGATAATAACTTATTATATACTCAACCAGAAGAAGTAGCTTATGCTTATGAAGAGCTTTCTAAAGTTAGTCATAGATTTACGATTGCTGCTGCATTTGGAAATGTACACGGAGTTTACAAACCAGGAAATGTTAAGTTAACTCCTATTATATTGAAAAACTCTCAAGAATTTATTCAAGAAAAATACAATACAGGAAACAATCCAATCGATTTTGTTTTTCATGGAGGATCTGGTTCTACATTAGAAGAAATTAAGGAAGCTATTGGTTACGGTGTTATAAAAATGAACATTGATACAGATATGCAATATGCATTTACTGAAGGAGTAAGAGAATATATTACAAGTAAGGTTGATTATTTGAATTCACAAATTGGTAACCCAGATGGAGATGATATTCCTAATAAAAAATATTACGACCCTAGAAAATGGTTACGTGAGGGTGAATTAACTTTTAAAGCTAGACTAAAACAAGCTTTCGAAGATTTAAACAATGTGAACACACTATAAATTGGAAATTTCCAAATCTTAATTTTTTAATTATATGGGTTGGTTTAAGAGAAGAAAACAAGGGGTTGTTACTCCAACAAACGAGAAGAAAGAAACTCCCGAAGGACTTTGGTTTAAATGTCCTGAATGTAAATCTGTTGTTTCAAATGAAGAATATGTAGAAAACTTAAATGTTTGTGCAGAATGTTCTTACCATGGTAAAATTGATTCTAAATCGTATTTCAAAATATTATTTGACGATAATAAATACAAAGAATTAAATGCTAACATGACTTCAGGAGATCCTTTAGAGTTTGCTGATACAAAGAAGTATACAGATAGAATTTCATCTTCACAGAAAAAAAGTGATTTAAAAGATGCTGTAAGAACAGCTACTGGAAAAATCGATAAACAAGACATTGTTATTGCTTGTATGGACTTTAGTTTCATTGGTGGATCTATGGGGTCAGTTGTAGGTGAGAAAATTGCTCGAGCAATTGATCATTCAATTAAACACAAAGTTCCGTTCCTAATGATTTCTAAATCTGGTGGAGCAAGAATGATGGAAGCTGCTTTTTCTTTAATGCAAATGGCTAAAACATCTGCTAAGCTATCTTTATTAGCAAAAGAAAAAGTACCATACATTTCATTATTAACTGATCCTACAACTGGTGGTGTTACTGCTTCTTATGCAATGTTAGGAGATATTAATATTGCTGAACCAAAAGCATTAATCGCATTTGCTGGGCCAAGAGTTGTTAAAGAAACTATAGGTAAAGATTTGCCTGCAGGATTTCAAACTTCAGAATTTGTTCAAGAGCATGGATTTTTAGACTTTATCGTTGAAAGAAAAGATTTAAAAGAAAAAATCGCTCTATCCATTAAATTATTTAACAATTAGGCGCATTTATTAATTAAATGCCTACATTTGCAGCCTTAAAAATTATACATAACAAACATTAAAATTAATTTTAGCATGTATTTATCTACAGAAAAAAAAGAAGAAATTTTCAAAAAATTTGGTGGTGATGCAAAAAACACTGGATCTACAGAAGGTCAGATTGCATTATTTACTCACAGAATCAATCACTTAACTGAGCACTTAAAAAACAACCGTAAAGATTTCGGAACTCAAAAAGCGCTTTTAGATTTAGTTGGTAAGAGAAAAAGCTTATTAACATATTACAAAAAGAAAGATATTGTTAAGTTTAGAGAGTTGATTAAAGAATTAGGAATTAGAAAGTAAACGTTGAAAAAACATTACTTCAATCATAAAATTAAGGGGAGCTCGCAAGTTAATTGCTACTCCCCTTTTTTTATTAAATAGTAAACAATTAAAAGTGGTGCATGGTGCACCAATATAAATCGTACTCGAGTGAGTACACAAACAAAAATTATGTCAAAAATTGGAATTAAAAAATCCTACACGTTAGGTGATGGAAGGACCATCGAAATTGAAACAGGAAAATTAGCGAAACAATCTAATGGAGCTGTAGTATTAACTATGGGTAAAACTATGATCCTTGCTACTGTTGTATCTGATGCAGCAGCTGGTGATGATATGGACTTCTTACCATTAACAGTAAATTATAAAGAAAAATTTGCTGCAGCAGGAAGAATACCTGGAGGTTTCTTAAAAAGAGAAGCAAGACCAAATGATAATGAAATATTAGTATGTAGATTAATTGATAGAGCATTAAGACCGCTTTTCCCAGATGATTATCATGCCAACACACAAGTTGAATTACAATTAATTTCTCATGATCCAGAAGTTAAAGCTGATGCTTTAGCATGTTTTGCAGCTTCTGCTGCGATTGCTGTATCTGATATACCTTTTAATGGACCAACATCTGAAGTAAGAGTTGGACAAGTTGATGGGAACTGGGTAATTAACCCTACTCCATCTCAAATGGAACAATCTGCTATTGATTTAATTGTTGCTGCAACAGCAGAAAACATTATGATGGTAGAAGGAGAAATGAGCGAAGTTTCTGAAGCTACAATGTTAGAAGGAATTAAAGTTGCTCATGACGAAATTAAAAAACAATGTCAATTACAATTAGATTTAGCTGCTGAAATTGCAACAGCTCAAACTAAAAGAACATACAACCACGAAAGAAGTAACGAAGAGTTGTACAATAACATTAAAGCAGCTTGTTACGATAAATGTAGAGCTATTGCTGGTGAATCTATTGCTGACAAAGCTTTAAGAGGTCAAAAATTTGGAGCAGTAAAAGAAGAATTTGTTGCTACTTTAAGTGAAGAAGATCAAGCTGATAAGTTCTTAATCGGACAGTATTTCAAATCAGTTCAAAAAGCTGCAGTTAGAGATGTAATCTTAAATGATAGATTAAGATTAGATGGTAGACAATTAAATGAAATTCGTCCTATTTGGAGTGAAGTAGATTATTTACCAAGTGCACACGGATCATCTGTATTTACTAGAGGTGAAACTCAATCTTTAACTACTGTTACTTTAGGTAATGATAGAGATGCTAAAATGGTTGACGAAGTTACTGCTGAAGGATCTGAAAGATTTATGTTACACTACAACTTCCCTTCTTTCTCAACTGGAGAAGCAAGACCAAGTAGAGGAACTAGCCGTAGAGAAGTTGGGCATGGTAACTTAGCTTTAAGAGCTATCAAACCAATGCTTCCTACTGGAGAAGATAATCCTTATACAATTAGAGTTGTTTCTGAAATATTAGAATCTAACGGTTCTTCTTCAATGGCAACAGTTTGTGCAGGATCATTAGCTTTAATGGATGCCGGAATTAAATTGAAAAAACCTGTTTCTGGAATTGCAATGGGATTAATTACTGAAGGTGGAGCTGGAAAATTTGCTGTATTATCTGATATTTTAGGAGATGAAGATCACTTAGGAGATATGGACTTTAAAGTAACTGGAACTGTTGATGGAATTACTGCTTGTCAGATGGATATCAAAGTAGATGGTTTACCATACGAAGTTTTAGAACAAGCTTTATCTCAAGCTAAAGAAGGAAGATTACATATTTTAGGAGAAATGGGGAAAACTCTTTCTGCTCCTAATACTGAATTAAAGCCTCACACTCCAAGAATCGTTCAAGTTACTATACCAAAAGAAATGATTGGAGCAATAATTGGACCTGGAGGAAAAATTATTCAAGAAATGCAAGCATCAACTGGAGCAACAATTACTGTTGAAGAAGAAGATGGTGTTGGTAAAGTTTCTATAATGTCAAACGATAGTGAGGCAAGTAATGCTGCTTTAGGAAAAATAAAAGCAATTACTGCTGTTCCTGAAGTTGGAGAAGTTTACAATGGAAAAGTAAAATCAATCACCAACTTTGGTGCATTCGTAGAAATTATTCCTGGTAAAGATGGTTTATTACATATTTCTGAAATTAAACACGAAAGAGTTGAAAAAGTAGAAGATGTATTGAAAGAAGGTGAAATGATTGACGTAAAATTAATTGCCGTTGATCCTAAAACTGGAAAACTAAAATTATCTCGAAAAGTTTTATTAGAGAAACCAGTAAAGCAAGAAGCTTAGTTTCAACAAGATAACTCAATAATAAAGTCCTTTGCAATTTGCAAAGGACTTTTTTTATTGAAACTTTTTTAGATATACGTAACTTTTAGTTAGACGAATCGTTTACTGCCATAGATCAACAACCTAAAACAATTCTATGAGACAACTTAAGATTACGAAACAGGTTACCAACAGAGAAACTATTTCATTAGATAAATATCTTCAAGATATCTCTAAAGAATCTTTAATCACTGCTGAGGAAGAAGCTGAATTAGCACGGTTAATTAGGGATGGTGATAAAAATGCTTTAGAAAAGCTAACTAAAGCCAATTTAAGATTTGTTGTTTCAGTCTCTAAACAATACCAAAATCAAGGATTAAACTTATCAGACCTTATTAATGAAGGGAATATTGGGTTGATTAAAGCCGCAGAACGTTTTGATGAAACGCGTGGTTTCAAATTTATATCATATGCTGTTTGATGGATTAGACAAAGTATAATGCAAGCAATTGCTGAACAGGCCAGAATTGTAAGACTTCCTTTAAATAAAATAGGAAACATCACGAAAATAAACAGAACATTCTCTTCATTAGAACAAATACATGAAAGAGAACCTTCAATTTACGAAGTAGCTGAAATGTTAGAGATAACTACAGATGAAGTAAAGGAATCTTTGAAAATTTCTGGTAGACATGTATCTGTAGATGCTCCCCTATCTTCTGATGAAGAAAGTAACACAATGTTAGATGTACTAACGGAAAAAGAAGGAATATTAAATCCTGATAGACATTTAATGACAGAATCTTTAAGGAATGAAATAGAGCGGTCTCTTTCTACTTTATCCTATAGAGAAGCTGAAGTATTACGATTATACTTTGGGATTAACAGCAAATCACCACAATCTCTAGAAGAAATAGGAGAAGAGTTCGAATTGACAAGAGAAAGAGTTCGACAGATCAAGGAAAAAGCACTAAGAAAGTTAAAGCACACTTCTAGATGTAAATTATTAAAAACTTATTTGGGGTAATAATAGATAGGTAGTTTAGTTTTATGCCGAAAAATAGGTTTAAGCGAATGTTAATAAACATTCGCTTTTTTTAATTTCATCCTCCTACTCTTTTTTTACCTTTGAATTTGAAAATGTATTTAAAGCTTTACAGTTCTTAAAATCATTTTCTTTTATAGTAAAAATATAAATTCAATAAAGTACTCTATGTCACATTTAATTGCTCCTTCAATATTAGCTGCTGATTTTGCCAATCTTCAAAGCGAAAGTGAAATGCTTGAAAAAAGTAATGCTGATTGGTTTCATATTGATGTTATGGATGGTGTTTTTGTTCCAAACATTTCATTTGGTATGCCAATAATTAAAGCCATTAAGAAGTTTTCTAATAAACCATTTGATGTTCACTTAATGATTGTAGAACCTCAAAAGTATATTAATGACTTTAAAGCTGTTGGTGCAGATATTTTAACAGTACATTATGAAGTCTGTAACCACTTGCACAGAACATTGCAAGAAATAAAGGCTGCAGGAATGAAAGCTGGAGTTGCTTTAAACCCTCATACTAATGTAAATGTTTTAGAGAATATCATTCAAGATATAGATTTAGTTTGTATCATGTCTGTAAATCCAGGGTTTGGAGGACAGTCTTTTATCGAAAGTACATATGAAAAGGTAAGTACTTTAAAAGAAATGATTGTTAAAAAGAATGCAAAAACACTTATAGAGATTGATGGTGGAGTCACTTCAGAAAACGCTAGAAAACTAATTGATTGTGGTGCTGACGTTTTAGTTGCTGGAAGTTTTGTTTTTAAATCAGACAACCCAATAGAAACTATAGAAAATCTAAAAACTGTTTAATTTTAAAATTAACTATTTGTTATTATCTTTGATCAAATTTTAGATTCTAATATATATGAAAAAAGTACTTTTCTCTTTGTTTCTGTTCACTTCAGCTGTGCTATTGACCAACTGTGGAACCTCTGAAAATAAAAGTGATGAAACAAACAGTTCGACTCAAGCAGAAAGTGAAGTTTCTATACTTGAAGAATCGGTAGAAATAAATGGTGTTAAACACTATATAAAAAAAATAGGTTCAGGAAAGCCACTTCTTGTTTTACATGGTGGACCCGGGTTATTTCATGATTATTTAACACCTCACTTTCAAAAATTAGCCAAAGATTATCAAATTATTTTTTACGATCAAAGAGGATGTGGTAGAACTGAGTTCCCTAAAGATACTACGAGTATAAACATTGAAGCTTATGTAGAGGATTTAGATGCTATCATAGCTCACTTAAAACTAGATAAAGTAACTTTACTAGGACATTCATGGGGATCTTTATTGGCAATGAACTATACAAAGAAATATCCTCAAAACTTAGATAGGTTAATTTTAGTTGCACCTGCTCCTGGTAATGCTAATTATTTTGACGAAACTTTTAGCAACATGCAAGCAAAAAGATCTGAAGAAGACACAAAAATATTAGTTCAAACAATGATGTCTGCTGAGTTTGAAAATAGAGATGAAAAAGCATTTAAAAAGGCAATCCTAATTGGAGACAAAGTAAACCTAGTTAATCAAGAATCTGTTACAGAGCTTTACGAACCAATGAATTTTGATAAAACATCAGCCAATAATTTAATGCTTGTAAATAGTTTATTAGAAAGAACTTACTTTAATTTAAATATCGTTGATGGATTAAATAAAATTACCTGTCCAACATTAATCGTAACAGGAGATTTGGACAATGTGCCTTTTGAATCTACACAATTAATTCATGACAACATTAAAGGGTCTAAATTAGAAACTATTAAGAAAAGTAGTCACTACCCTTTCTTTGAAACGCCAAAAGAGTTTAATAAAATTATCAAAAACTTCTTAGATCCAGAATACGAACAATAATGGAGCAACAAAATTTCTCTTTAACTAGTGAATATATTGAACTAATAAAGCTATTAAAACTATTGAACCTTGTTGAATCGGGAGCTGATGCAAAAATAGTAGTTGAAGAGGGTTTAGTTAAATGCAACAATGAAGTTGAATTTAGAAAACGAAAAAAATTAAGAACTGGTGATGTGGTTGTTTTTCAAAACAGCACTATAACAATTAGTTAATGCCATGGCCAACAATAAAACATTAATACTTAATAACGAGCAAATCTATCAGAAGATCAATAGAATTGCTTATCAAATTTTTGAAGATAATCATACTGAAAAAGAAATTATCGTTGTTGGTATTGCTAAAAATGGGTATTTGTTTGCAAATAAATTGGTAGATCAATTAAATAAAATATCCAAAATAAATATCACACTAGCTAAACTTACAATCGACAAAGAGAGTCCTATTACTCAAGAAGCTAAAATCGATATTTCAACAGAAATGTTAAACAATAAGGTAATCATTTTGGTTGATGATGTACTCAACTCGGGTAAGGCTCTTATTTACGGAGTAAAATATTTATTAGATTTCCCTATAAAGAAAATGTCTACAACCGTTTTGGTAGATAGAAACCATAAAAAGTACCCTATAGGAACACATTATGTTGGCTTATCTTTATCAACAACGGTACAGAATCATATTTCCGTAGAATTTTCTGGCTCAAAGATCTCTGCTTTCCTTAATTAGAAACTGAAAACATTATATATAAAAAAAGCCTAATAGAAACTATTAGGCTTTTTTTGAGTTAAAGAGTTTTTACTCTTCCTCTACTTCTATCATTTTAAAAGGGATATTAATTATCGCTTGATAATCTTCTCCTGCTTCTAACATATCTTCATCATCTTCTTCATAGTACCAGTTAATTACAACTTCGCTACTTCCAGAATTGATAGCTTCTAATTTCTTAAATACATCTAAGATACACTTAGAAGAACTAGTATTAAAATACTCTAATTGGATATCAACCTTAGTGTTTGATTGAGAACTATTGTTATATGCTTCTAAAGATTCAATTAAAGGCTTATAAAACTCAATTGAATTTTCAGGAATAGATCTTCCTCTAATTAATAAATAACCACTTCCTGAGTTAAACTCTATCGTTGGTGTTTTCGGTGATCCTTCTAAATTTAAATCTGCCATTATAATAATATATTTATTGTGCTACTTTAATGTTTAAACTAAAAAATGAATATTCGCTGTCGAGAGGGTCAAAATTGTATTCTAATTTTTTTCCTGATTTTCTTGCAATATCAATCATTCCTAATCCTCCTCCGCCTTTTGCCGACATTTCTCCGTTATTCAATACTTCTTTATAATATACTTTTAATTCGTCTTTATCCATTTCATTAATTCTGTCTAACCTTCCCTTCATTATTTCTACATTCTCCGAGGCGATAAAATTTCCTGTCATAATAGAATATTCTCCCTCAACTTTTCTTATCATGAATAAAGCACTCTTTTCATTTATTTTGGTCTTAAAATCATCATCATCTAAATGGTGATAAAGATTTTGTAAACATTCAACCAAAATATTGTAAACCTTCTTCTTGATTTTTGGAGGCTCCTCTAAAGTCTCCATCTTAGATTCCATAATTTGAAGAATAGAAGTTAAAAGATCTGAAGTAACCTCTCCTTTAAAAGACAACATAATGTTACCCTTCTCCATCTTATTATAAAAGTCATGTATGTTATCCATATCTCTAATGCACTTCTAATTACAGTTTCAAAGATATCAATTTGAATTAATTAAACAAGTTTAATAGAATAAAATTTAAGATAAATACGCTATTTTTTTCCATGAATACAGAAACGTTTTTTTAAAACCTAAATATCTTGTTTAAAAATTTAAATTTGTAGCTTAATTTTCAGCTATGAAAGATTGTAAAACAAGAAAAACAGAATGGTTTGAAGAGTGGTTTGATTCACCACATTATCACATCCTTTATAAGGATAGAGATGACAATGAAGCTAAAAAGTTTATTGACAACCTTTTAAACTATTTAAAACCTAATAAAAATGATTTATTCTGTGATGTAGCATGTGGTAAAGGAAGACATTCAATTTACATTAATAAACTAGGATATACAGTAGATGGTTTTGACTTATCTGAAAACAGTATAGAAGCTGCCAAGGCGAATGAATCAGATAACTTACATTTTTATACAAACGATATTAGAACACCTTTAAAAGTTAATAAATACAATTATGCGTTTAATCTTTTTACCAGTTTCGGTTATTTTGATGATGAAAACGACAATCAAAAAACCGTTAATGCAATTACTGAAAGCTTAACAGACAATGGTATTTTAGTTTTAGACTTTATGAATTGTAATAACGCAATAAACAATTTAAACAGATCTGAGACTAAATCAATTAACAACATCAACTTCAATATCAAAAGAGATTTTTCGAAAGGTTACATCACAAAAGACATTAACTTTAGCGATTCGGGAAAGACGTATCACTTTCAGGAAAAAGTTAAAGCCATATCTTTAGATCGTTTTAAATCTTATTTTAAACTTGCTAACTTAAAAATTGAAGCTACTTTTGGTGATTATAATCTAAGTCCATTTGACATTGAAAACTCTAAAAGATTAATACTGATTGCACGTAAAAAATGAATGAATTAACCATTAGTATTATCTTATTTGTATCTGCTTTATTAAGCGGACTTACTGTTATTACTTTTAATTTAAAATTTTCTAAAGTTTTAAAACCACTTATTTCTTTTAGTGGAGCTTTTATGCTTGCCATTTGTATTTTGCATCTGATGCCTGAGATCTTTAGTAGTTATGATAAAAAAATAGGTGCTTTTATTCTCTTAGGTTTTTTAATTCAACTGCTCCTTGAGTTTTTTTCAGATGGTGTTGAACACGGACACTTCCATTCCCACAAAAAAGATTTAGCAATTTTTCCTTACGCTATTTTTATCAGTTTATGTCTTCATTCATTTATTGAAGGAATGTCACTCATAGTTACTGATGGGCACAATCACATAGGTCATAATGACTCATTACTTTTGGGTATTGTTATTCATAAAATTCCTGTAGCGATAGTATTAAGTACTATGGTACTTGCTAAAAACATCTCAAAAACTACATTTTTAATTGCCTTAATAATCTTTTCTTTATCTGCTCCATTAGGGCTTTATTTAGCAAGCAACCACATCTTACCATTTTTAGGGAACAGTAATATTATTTTAGCATTAGCTGTAGGTATCTTTTTACATATTTCTACCACCATCCTATTTGAATCTAGTGAGGGACATAAGTTTGATTTAAAAAAGTTTATTATAGTTATTATTGGTTTTGCTTTAGCCGTTTTCACCCTATAAATGTTAATTAGCCCACTTCAAGAAGTACACTTTAAAGAACTAATTGTTTTAAGTGATCATGCTTTTGGAAAAGGATTCGTTTCCGAAGATAGCCTTCAACAAGTCATTAATTCTTCTACAGCATTAGGCTTGGTTTCAACTGACAACAAAAAAGTTGTAGGCTATATATTGATAGACTCTCTACCTTACAAAAAATTTCTAAATTCAATTCTTGAGAATAGAAATTGGTTTCAAACTACTTTTAAAGACTATAAAAACATAAGTATGATTAGGCAAGTTGTAGTTGCCGAAGAATATCAAAAAAAAGGGAATTGCAACCCAATTAATTCTAGATGCTTTTCTAAAATTAGAAGTTACTCCAGAGATTTACTGTTGCTTAGCCTGGAAAAAAGAAAATAGAGTTAACTTAAAAAGTTCTTTATTAAGAAACGAATTCTACTATCAAACTACCATAACTAACTATTGGGAACGAGATAGCCTTGATAAAAAGTATAACTGCGCACATTGCGGTTCTCCCCCATGTAAATGTGCTGCAGAAGTTTGGACAAAAAAAGCACTAACCTTTCAATTAGTGCTTTTCAATAAATTAATTTCTTATTAAAAAGAAGCTACCGTTTCTGATTGGTATTCTCCATTTGTTAGTTTTTCTTGAACTTCTTTAAATGTATTTATCGTGTACTCTACATCTTCTAAAGTATGCATTGCTGTTGGTATTAAACGCAACATAATGACTCCTTTTGGTACTACAGGGTAAATAACTATAGAACAAAACAACCCGTAATTCTCTCTCAAATCAACTGTTAAGTTTGTTGCTTCAGGTATTCCTCCATCTAATATAACTGGAGTTACTTGTGTAGATGTTGTTCCTATATTAAAACCATTCGCTTTTAAACCGTCTTGTAAACCATTTGCAATCGTCCATAATTTCTCTCTAATTTCAGGACTATTTCTAAGCATATCTAAACGCTTTAGATTTCCAATAACCAAAGGCATTGGTAAAGACTTAGCATATACCTGAGAACGCATGTTGTACCTTAAATAATCTACAATATCTTCAGTAGAAGCGATAAAACCTCCAATACTTGCCATTGACTTCGCAAATGTTCCAAAGTAGATATCTACACCATCTTGACAACCTTGTTTCTCTCCAGTTCCGGCACCAGTTTCACCCATTGTTCCAAACCCGTGAGCATCATCAACAAACAATCTAAAAGAATATTTCTCTTTAAGATCTACTATCTTTTTTAAACTACCTTCATTACCTGACATTCCAAAAACTCCTTCGGTAATTACCAAAATAGCTCCTTTTGTTTTATCTGTAATTTTTGTAGCTTTTTCCAACATCTTGTCAAGGCTTTCCATATCATTATGCTGATACACAAAACGTTTTCCAACATGCAACCTTAACCCATCTAATATACAAGCATGAGATTCTGCATCATAAACAACAACATCATTTCTATCTAACAATGCATCAATAGCAGAAAGCATTCCTTGGTATCCAAAGTTCAATAATATTGAAGCTTCTTTACTTTCAAATTCAGCCAATTCCTCTTCTAACTGCTCATGATAATTGGTATTACCCGACATCATTCTAGCTCCCATAGGGTAAGCTAATCCCCACTCTTTAGATGCTTCTTCATCTACTTTTCTAATTTCAGGATGGTTTCCTAAACCTAAATAATTGTTTAAACTCCATTGAAGAACTTCTTTCCCTCTAAAGGTCATTCTATTGTTCAATTCACCTTCCAATTTTGGAAAAGCAAAATATCCATGTGCTTCTTTAGCCCATTTACCTAAAGGACCTCTGTTTTCTTTTATTTTCTCAAATAAATCTGCCATAATAACTTTATCTTATTAAAGACGCAAAGATAAATATTCTTAACCGATAAAAGAAACTTGTTTAAGGAACTTTTAACAAGAAATAGTTAGTAAAGTTTAATTTCAAAGCCAGCATACAAACACTTTGTTCAGAATAACTTCTTTATTACATTTGTTTTCAATAATGTTTCCATCCAATTCAAATAAAACAATCTACTTATCCCTATACCTAACAGGTTTAGCTCTTTTCTTTTTTGGATTAGATTTATTTTTAGGATCGGTTAACATTCCTTTTAAGAGTATTTTAAATATTTTAATCGGAAGTACAACTGAAAAAGAGAGTTGGGAAATCATTGTTTTACAATCAAGATTACCTAAAGCAATTGCTGCAATTTTATGCGGGGGAGCACTTTCTGTTTGTGGTTTACAAATGCAAACACTATTTAGAAACCCTTTAGCTGGTCCTTATATTTTAGGGATAAGTTCTGGAGCAGGCTTAGGTGTTGCTATATTTATTATGGGGCTATCATTTTTGGGGATCCCAACAGCTGCAATTGCTTTATCAACTAACTCAGGAATGATAATAGCATCTATATTAGGCTCCTTTGTTGTATTAAGTATATTACTTTCTGTAATTAGTCGATTAAAAGATATCATGACAGTTTTAATTCTTGGTATCATGATAGGAAGTGTAATTACTGCTATTATTGGAATTATCCAATACTTTAGTAATGATGCGCAATTAAAATCATTCATCATGTGGACTATGGGTAACTTAAGTGGCGTAACCAATGATCAATTGATTTTATTGGCTCCAATAATAATTATAGGCTTAGTACTTTCTTTTATTGCCTCCAAAAATTTAAACACCTACTTACTGGGAGAAGATTATGCAAAAAGCTTAGGTGTAAACATTAAAAAGTCAAGAATTGCTATTATTGTTATTGCCTCAATCTTAACAGGAAGTATAACTGCTTATTGCGGACCAATTGGATTTATCGGAATTGTAATTCCACACTTAGCTAGGATGATAAGCAATTCTTCTGATCACAGAATACTAACGCCCTTATCGATTTTATTGGGAATAAACGTATTATTGATAGCTGATATAATCTCTCAATTACCTGGATTAGATCAAAACTTACCAATCAATTCTATCACTTCATTAATTGGAATTCCATTTATTATTTGGATTATTTTAAAGAATAAAAAAATAGCAAACCTCAATTGAATAAAGTCATCAACATATCATCTTTATCTGTTGGATACAACAAGAATCCTATTTTGGAAAATGTCAATCTTTTAGCTGACAACAACAAAATGATTGGCGTTTTTGGAAAAAATGGACAAGGAAAGTCTACTTTGCTTAAAACAATTTCAGGCCTCCTACCCCCTCTCTCTGGAGCGTTTAAATTTCAAGATATTGATGTTTTAAGTTTACCTGAAAAAGATCGTGCAAAACTTTTAAGCATAGTCTCCACCAGCCAAACGAGTATTGGAGCAATTAAAGTAAGAGATTTTGTTGCTTTTGGACGCTTTCCTTACACCAATTGGCTAGGAATTAATAAGCATAAAGACTATCAAGAAATTGATAAGGCTATTCAACTTTGTAAACTCGAAGCTTTCTCTGATAGAAACTATGATGAGTTAAGCGATGGTGAAAAACAAAAAGTTAACATTGCTAGAGCTATTGCTCAAAATACCCCACTTATTATTTTAGATGAACCAACCGTTCACTTAGATTTAATTAATAAAGTAGAAGTCTTTAAACTGCTTCAAGAATTAGTTAAAAATCACAATAAAACAGTTATTGTATCTACCCATCAATTAGAATATGCTTTGCAAATTTGTGATGAAATTTGGTTAATAAATAATAAAAAAGTTGAATCCCTCTCTCCTTCTGAAATAATTAAAAAAGAAAAGCTAGCAGAGATCTTTAATGATGAAGTAATAATTTTCGACAAAGCCTCTCAATCATTTAGATTAAGGTAACTCGCTTTTAACAATACTTAACATTTAAAATCAGGTAGTTAGTGAGTTAATTCCTAAATTTGGTTAAACCAAAAAGATAAAATTATGTTTAGAAAAGGAATATCAGTACTACTCGCAACGTTAACATTATTCTTTGCAACATTAGCAATTTTAGGAATTTGGGACATTATCGATGTTAAAAATATAGCGTGGAAGTCGCTTTACTCAATATTTGTAATCTTTGTTGCTTCAGCAATTATTTTATTCATATTCTCTGTAATTTATAAAAATGGGGATGACAATCTAAACCCTCCTCCAAATTCATAAATAATCTTAAAAACAAAAATCCCGTTATCAGTGATAACGGGATTTTTTTTAGTGACTTGATCCCTCTTTTCAGAGAGATAGTTCAACTTACTTCCAAAAGGAAGAGTTTCACTAATTATTTTACTGTATCAGCTAATGCTTTACCAGCTTTAAATTTAGCTACTTTTTTAGCAGCTATTTTGATAGTTGCTCCAGTTTGAGGGTTTCTTCCATCTCTAGCAGCTCTTGCAGAAATTGAAAAAGTTCCAAATCCGATTAACTGTACATTGTTTCCTTTCTTTAAAGATCCTGTTACGTTAGTTACAAATGCATTTAAAGCGTTTCCAGCGTCAACTTTTGATAATCCTGCATCTTTAGCGATTGCATCAACTAATTCTCCTTTGTTCATAATTTTAATTTTTTTAATTGTTAATAAATATTGAAATCAAATTTAGTAGATTTTATATAGGATTTTTGAATGTTGTTAGATAGTTATTAACAAGCTATTAACATTGATATCATTGAGAAAATGACACTTCAAAGGTATTTCCTTGGGTTGCAATTTCTGTATTTTCAAAAACTGTTTTTGCCTCAGTTAAAAGTACATTTAAATCTGCATACCGATTAGAGAAGTGTCCGATAATCAGCTTTTTAGCTTCAGATTTTAATGCAATTTCGGCAGCTTGTTTTGCTGTAGAATGATAGGTTTTTCTAGCCCTATCAGCATGTTCATCAGCAAAAGTAGACTCATGGTAAAGCAAGTCAACCCCTTTAATTATTGGAATAATTGACTCCAAATATTTAGTGTCAGAACAAAAAGCGTAAGAAAAAGATGGCAAACTATCCAAGGTCAGCCTCATATTTTTGATTATTTCACCATTTTCAGCTATATAGTCTTCTCCTAACTTTATCTTGTTTATTTGATATTTCGGAACCTCAAAAGTCTTCAATGCCTTAGGGTTAATTCTCCGTGGTTTTTGTTTTTCTTTAAAAAGATAACCAGAACAAGCTATTCTATGTTTTAAAGGAATAGAGATTACCTCTATTTTATCATTCTCATAAACCAATTCAGAATTTTCTGAATTAACCGTTTTATAGACTATAGGATACTTTAAATGACTTTCAGAAATTTTTAAATGAACATCCACAATTTGTTTTATATCACCAGGGCAATATATCGTTAACTCACTTGTTCTTCCTAATAAGTGCATGGTCTGAATCAAACCTATCAGCCCCAAATAATGATCGCCATGTAAATGGCTTATAAAAATGTGATTAATTCGCTGAATTTTAACTTTGTGTTCCCGCAATCTAATTTGCGTTCCTTCACCACAATCCATTAAATAGTATTGTTCACCTATATTAATAAGTTGTGAAGTCTGATTTCTTGTTAAAGTTGGAGATGCTGAGGCATTGCCTAATATTAGAACATTAAATTTAGTCATCTAAAATCTTAGGATCCTAAATTTCTTTCTATTTGATCCACAAAAGCAGTATCAATAGCTTCTTGGGCTGTAGGCTTTATATTTAAAATTGAATCTAACTGCGAAATTTTAATTAGCTTTTCTACTGTAGGTTGTAAACCACTTAAAATAAAAGAACCGTTTACTTCCTTGCACACTCTATGCGCAACTAGTAAAGCGCTCAATCCAGAAGAATCACAGTATTTTACACTTTCTAAATCTATAAGGATATTAGATGCACCTTGTTTACTTATTAAAACAATCTCTGATTTTAAATCTGGAGCAACAATAGCATCAAGCTTATCAGTACTAAATTTGATTAAAGTATAGTTCTCTTGTTTATCCGTTTTAAAACTCATCGTAGTTATTTTGTAATCATAACAAATATAAAAAATCTAAGATGATAAAACTAGCAATCAATAAAATTAATCTTCCACTTCCTTATAAGCTCCAATAATAGCTTTAACAAGCTTATGGCGAATAACATCTTTTTCATCAAAAGTTACAAACCCAATATCTTTAACGTCTTTTAAAACTTTTAGTGCCTGAACCAATCCAGAAGGCTGTCTTTTAGGTAAATCTACCTGAGATGGATCTCCTGTAATAATAAACTTAGCAGATTTACCCATTCGAGTTAAAAACATCTTAAACTGACTTTCTGTAGCATTCTGAGCCTCATCCAGTATAACAAATGATTTATCTAAGGTTCTACCTCTCATAAATGCTAAAGGAGCAATTTGGATAATTCCTGACTCTAACATTTCTGCTAACTTTTCTGCAGGAATCATGTCTCTCAAACCATCATACAATGGTTGCATATACGGATCTAGTTTTTCTTTTAAATCACCAGGCAAAAAACCTAAATTCTCTCCAGACTCTACTGCTGGTCTAGTTAAAATGATACGTTTAACTTCTTTGTTCTTTAAAGCTCTTACAGCCAATGCTACTGCTGTATATGTTTTACCTGTACCTGCTGGTCCGATAGCAAAAATCAAATCTTTTTCATTAGAAAAGCTTACCAACTTACGCTGATTTGCTGTTTTTGCTTTAACAATCAAACCTCCATTACCAAAAACTAAAGCATCATCATCATGTCTTAATGTTTTACTTTTTGCTCCATCTTCCTCATCCATCAATCGCTCAATATTATTTTCGGTCAATTGTTTATACTTTAATAAATGTTTCATCATCAACGCTATTTTCCCTTCAAACAATGATATTTCATTATCATCACCAATAGCCCTTAGCACATCGCCTCTTGCTATTACTTTTAATTTAGGAAAATACTTTTTGATTACATTTAATTTGCTTTCGTTTACACCGTAAAGCTCTACTGGATTAACACCGGAAATTTCTATAACTTTTTCGTTCAAATAGTTTGGTTTTAATTTATACCTTTGTTTATACGTTAAATATGAAGATTTAGATACATCAATTTACAAGTAAGGCATATTATTTATTAACTTTTTTTAATGGCAATTATTACTTTAACAACAGATTTAGGACTAGTTGACAACTATGTTGCCTCTGTTAAAGGCGCTATTTTAAAAGAATCTCCTGATGCTACAATTGTTGATATCACTCATGAAATTCCTTCTTTTGACTTACAGAAATCAGCATTTGTATTAAGAAACTGCTATCAAGATTTTCCTGAAGGGAGCATTCATATCATTGGAGTAAACTCTGAATCTGACCTAGAAACACCTCATGTAGCTATGCTTGCAAACGGTCACTACTTTATTGGTGCAGACAACGGTATCTTTTCATTGATATTTGATAATCCGCCAGAAAAAGTAGTTGAACTTTCCATTTCTCAAGATACGGATAGAATTACCTTTCCAACTAAAGATGTATTTGTAAAAGCCGCATGCCACATTGCTAGAGGCGGAACATTAGAGATTATTGGAACTGCGAAACACGAACTATCGGTTAGAACTGCATTTAGGGCCGTTTCTGAAAACAATATTATTAGAGGAATCGCTACATATATAGATCACTATGGAAATGTAATTACAAACATCAACGAAAGTTTATTTAAAAACTTTGGTAATGGTAGGCCATTTAAAATATTATTTAGGAGTGCTGAATATGAAATTAGTGAAATAAGCTCTGCTTACTCTTCTGTTGTTGAAGGAGAAAGGGTTGCCCTATTTAGTTCTACTGGATTTATAGAAATAGCGATAAATAAAGCCAACGCAAACAAACTTTTTGGTATCAATCAAGGAGATATTATTAGAATAGAATTCTATGATTAAACTCATAGGCTAAAAGTTGGAAGACCGAAGAGTCAAGCTAATAGTATTAGTTCTGTTTAACTCTCTTCCATCTTCTAACATTAAACTATATAAAAATGATTAGAATTGTAAAAATGACTTTTGATCCTGAAAGGGTAAATGAGTTTTTAGCCAATTTTGAAGAAGTAAAACATCAAATTAGAGCTTTTAATGGGGTTAAACATTTAGAGCTACTAAATGATAAAAACAACTCTAACATCTATTTTACCTATAGTATTTGGGAATCTGAAGAACATTTAAACAATTACAGACATTCTGATCTATTCCAATCTGTTTGGGCAGTTACTAAACCAATGTTTATTGAAAAAGCAGAAGCTTGGAGTGTTGAAAACATTGTCACTCTGAGCTAGTCGAAGAGTCAACAATGTTTTGTCTATACTTCGATAAACTCAGCAGGACATACTGATAAAATGAAAAACAACAGAAACAACATATTCCTAAACCTTCAAGGGCAAACCAACCAGAGTCCTTATTTAATTGATGTAGATAAAGCTGAAGGCATTTACATTTGGGATAAAGACGGGAAACGCTATATGGATATGATTGCTGGTGTTGCAGTTAACAATATAGGCCATAGACATCCTAAAGTAATTGAAGCAATTCAACAACAGCTTGATAAGCACTTACATGTAATGGTTTACGGAGAGTACATTCAAGATGCTCAATTGGAGTTGGCAGAAAACCTAGCTTCCATCCTGCCCGAAAACTTAAGCTGCTCTTACGTTGTAAATTCTGGAACTGAAGCCAATGAAGCAGCTATTAAACTAGCTAAAAGATATACTGGAAGACAAGAAATTATTTCTTGTAAAAACTCTTACCATGGAAGTACACACGGATCGTTAAGTGTTACAGGTAATGATGAAAAACAAAGTAGCTTTAAACCACTATTGCCAAACATTCAATTTATTGAATTTAATAACATTGAATCTTTAGCTATTATTACTGAAAAAACTGCTTGTGTACTGATTGAAACGATACAAGGTGATGCTGGATTGGTTAAACCAACTCAAGAGTTTATTGAAGCTTTACGAGAAAAATGCACTGCAACTGGTGCTTTATTAATTTTTGATGAAGTACAAGTTGGTATGGGAAGAACAGGGAAACTATTTGCTTTTGAGCATTATGATGTTATTCCAGATATTTTAACACTAGGTAAAGCTTTGGGTGGTGGAATGCCAATTGGAGCGTTTATATCTTCTAAAGAAGTTATGCATAGTTTAACACACAATCCTATGCTTGGTCACATTACTACATTTGGTGGACATCCAATCAATTGCGCTGCTGCAAATGCTTCTATAAACGTTTTAAAAGAAGAAAACTGGATAACTGAAGCTGACGCGAAAGGACAACTCTTAGAAAACATCTTAGCTCAATCAGCCGAAATAAAAGAAATTAGAAGAGCAGGTTTATTCTTTGCCATAGAAATGGAATCGGCAGACAAAGTAGCACAAGTAGTTGAAAAGTGTTTAGAGAAAGGCTTAATCGGTTTTTGGTTCTTATCTACCCCTACTGCTTTTAGAATATCCCCTCCGCTTTCTATTTCTGAAGAAGAGATTAAAGAAGCCGGAGAGATTATTTTGAATAGTATTTAATAGATTAAAACTCTTGAGTAAATTCGTTTTAATATCATTTCTCGTTCTATCACTATCTTCTTTCTCCCAAGAAAAAAGTGAATGGTCTGTAGAAGCGAATTTTGGTTTTCCGGTAAACATTAACCATCCTATCACCATTAAACAACAAGGGCATCAAGATTTAAACTTTACTGCCAAATTTTACTCAGAACCTTTTAAACAACCTTTTTTCTATGTTTACCGATTCAGTAAATGGAAAAACGACAAGGCCTGGGAATTGGAAATGATGCATCAAAAGCTTTACCTATCTAATCCTCCAGAAGAAATACAATACTTTAATATTACCCATGGTTTTAATTTAATAACACTTAACCGTTCTTTTAAAATCAAACTATTAAAAAAGCATGATTTTATAGTAAAATTCGGAACAGGAATTGTTCTTGCACATGCAGAGAATATGGTTAGAGGAAAAGAATTTGATCAAAAGCAATCTTTTCTAAACCTAGGATACTATGTTACAGGGCCAGTATTGAACTTAGCACTTGCTAAACGGTTTAAAATTTCTAACCGTACTTATTTTAATTTAGAAACAAAGTTTAACAGCTCTTATGCTGATGTTCCAATTGTAGATGGCTACGCAACGCTTTGGCATTCTGCTTTTTCATTTATTGGTGGTATTGGTTATTCTTTTGTGAAAAAGTAAAAACTACTTCAAACGATAAGTAATTCCAGGTTCTAAATACCGTAAATCATGAACATGTGTTCTCAATGCCATTTTTAGGCTGACTTTTTCTGATATATCATAATTAAAAATAACCCTATTGTACATGGTCTTTTCTTCAACCTTTTTGTCTTTGATCAGATAAAACCCTTCTTGCAAGGTAAAGCTAAACTTATTGTAAACTAACGTTTGATTAAAATGCACCCCCATTAGCCAAGCATAACTATCCTTATAACTAACACCATCCATCACCATTCTAGGTTCTATAGAGCTATCGTAAAAACCATCTAATCCTATTCCAAGATTTATGAGTCTAAAGGTTTTGTGTGTGAAATCAACACTTAAACAAGGCACATAATAATGCTTATCCGTTGGCGAATTTAAATGTCTAGAGCCAACATATTTCGTAATACTAAAGCTTGTTTCCTTTTTGTGTGAAGGAATTTCATTTACTATTTTTTCAGCACGTGTTCCAAAGTATTTAATCAACCCTCCATAAAGGCTAAGGTAATTAACACCTAAATTGGGAAATTTGGTGGTAGCATTGGATATATGATCAAAAGAGCCTCCAACGTTTAATGCTGTATTACTAAACAACTTTTGACTTACACCAAATCTTAAATTAAAATGAGTATTAATATTTGAGCCAACTGATCTATTGTATGGATTATCAATTGGATCATACTTTTTTGTAGTATAATTGATTCCTATTCCTGATCGAAGGTAAAACTTCGTTTTCTCGCCTTCAATTAAATATAGTCTAAAGAAGTAATCTATTCCAAAAATCTCACCTAACACTTTCTTTTCTCCTAAGTCGGTATAAAAAAGAGCCAATCCATTTTCAGGGTAGTTATAGATATCATGCCAATACGATTTTCCATTGGTTCTTTTACTAAAACTTAATTCTACAGTGCGAACTGGAGACTCATTAATGGAATCAAGCAAACCAAATTCTGGCAATATAAAACCTTGAAAATAGTTTGTTGTTAGCTTATACTTAGGCCCATCAGTTTGTGATAGAGCAATTGAAGAAACAGCAATTAAGAAAATTGATATACTATACATTCTAAGCATAGTATAAAGGTAAGAAAAGATAAATTTCTTTGTAAATCACAAAAAAGCTACTGCCAACTTAATATCATCGTAACTCACTTTCCCTCCTAGTTTACTATAGATGGCATTTAAACTTATAGGAGCACTTTTAGGTTGCTCATCATAGGCTGCTTTTACTTTTTTAAGCACTGCAGCTTTAGGTTTGTAAAAGTTTAGGTTTTCATCTGGATGATCCTTTCTAATCTTAATTAAGTGTCCAGCAATAGTACCTACCGACAACCCTCTAGCTTCTGCAATATCTTTTAAAGAAACACTTTGCTTTAAATGAATTAAGGTAACCTCATAAGTAGAAAGCTTACTCCTCTCCTTTTCTTTTACCCTATTCTTGTGTTTGGTGATTTCTTTTTTATCAATCAACCCACCTATATCTCTTAAAAAAGTCTTGGCGATTAGTTCTAATTCATCCAATACAAATTCATTGTCTGCATCTTCAGATAATTCTTGAAACCGTTGATCAGCTTTATGTGCTAAATTATCAACCCTTAAAGCCATTTCATTTAAGCCAAGCAATTGTAAATTTTCTAACTTTTTTAAACGCGATAAAGCTACATAACCTTGTCCTGTTTCAAAAGTTTTAGACAAATCTACCTCTGCGGCATCCAAGGTCATTCCTTGGCATTTATGCACTGTAATTGCCCAAGCTAAACGCAATGGTACCTGGTTGTAACTCGCTAAGGTTTTTCCATTGTCATCCATAATGGCCCAATTCTCAACTTCGGTAGTAATTGTTTTTCCATTTAACAATTTTACTGAAGGAAATCCTTTATCTGTAAACCCTAAAACTTTACCCAATGAACCATTTACATAACGATGTTCTTTATCGTTCTTTACAAACATTACTTTGGCTCCAATTTTAAAAACCAACTCCTCTCCTGCTAACACAGAGTTTTTTAAAGTTGCAACTAGCTTTTTGTTTCCAGAAGTTTTTGCTTTAAACTTTTTAGGTGTTCCTGATAGCTGAGATAAATGCTGCGCATTTACTCTATCAACATCATAATTATGAGTGTAGAGTTTTGTTCGTTCTTTTTCGCTTTCTAAATTATTTTCTGATGCTTTTTGTAGTGTTTCATAACTTTTATTTGAAATAGATCCTGTTCTAATTTCGTTTAAAATCAAATTCAAATCATTATCACTTTGTCGGTATTGCTCAGTTAAGTAGCAAATATTCAATTTAGCTTTCACCCATGCTTCCGACATAAAAGCGAACTTATCTTTACTTGTTTCTCCTTGGTGACCTATCGGAGGCAATTGAAAGAAATCTCCACAAACCACTATTTGAATACCTCCAAATGGTGCTTCATTTTTTTTAAAATAACGCAACACTACATCAACAGCATTTATTTGGTTTTTGTGCAGCATCGATATCTCATCAATGATTAAAACTTTAACCTTTTCTAAATGATCTTTCAAGTATTTTTTAGAGCTCATGCTTCTCAAATTTCCTTGAGTAATAAACTCTTTAACACCTATCCCTGCCCAAGAATGAATAGTCATTCCATTCATATGAGTAGCAGCAATACCAGTAGAAGCAGTTACAGCAACCTTAACTTTACGTTCTTTTAAATAATCGATATATTGATTAAGCACATAAGTTTTACCGGTTCCGGCAGAACCCGTTAGGAAAGCATTTTTCCCTGATTTTAATATGGCTAGTGCTTTTTCTTGTTGCATTTTGTGAAAGTACAAAAAGGTAAACAAATTGTCATAGTGAGTTTATCGAACTATTCAACAATTTAGCAACTATTCCTTCAATAAGTCCATTATGACATCTTTCAGGATGTTAAAATTGAGAATAAAAAAATCCCGAATGAAAATCATTCGGGATTTTATTTTTTACACTTCGATAAACTCAGTGTGACAAAAAATTACTTCGTCTCTTCTTCAGTAACTTCTTCAAAATCTACATCTGTTACTTCATCTTCTCCACCTTCAGCATTACCTTCTGGTTGAGCTCCTCCTGCTTGCTCTTGTTGAGCATACATTTCTTGAGAAGCTGCTTGGAAAACAGTGTTTAATTTTTCAGTGTTAGCTTTCATCCCTTCTAAGTCTTTAGCTTCATGAGATTTTTTCAACTCAGCTAAAGCTTCTTCAATTGGAGCTTTTTTATCTGCTGGTAATTTATCTCCGTATTCTGTCAATTGCTTTTCTGTTTGGAAAATTAAACTATCTGCTTGATTCACTACATCAGCATTTTCTTTAGCCAATTTATCAGCCTCAGCATTTTCTTCAGCATCTTGCTTCATTTTAGCAATTTCATCATCGCTTAAACCAGAAGAAGCTTCAATTCTAATGTTTTGTTCTTTTCCTGTAGCTTTATCTTTAGCAGAGATGTTCATGATTCCATTTGCATCAATATCAAAAGTTACTTCAATTTGAGGAACTCCTCTTGGTGCTGGTGGAATATCTGCCAATTGAAATCTTCCTAAAGATTTGTTGTCAGCTGCCATTGGTCTTTCCCCTTGTAGTACGTGGATATCAACTGCTGGTTGGTTATCTGCCGCAGTAGAGAAAGTTTCAGACTTCTTTGTAGGAATTGTAGTATTTCCTTCAATCAACTTAGTCATTACAGCTCCCATCGTTTCAATACCTAATGATAATGGTGTAACATCCAATAACAATACATCTTTAACTTCTCCTGTTAATACTCCTCCTTGAATTGCTGCACCAATTGCAACTACTTCATCAGGGTTAACACCTTTAGAAGGCTCTTTTCCGAAGAAAGATTTTACTGCATCAACAACTGCTGGTATTCTAGTAGAACCACCTACTAAAATAATTTCATCAATATCAGACTTACTATATCCAGCTCCTTTTAAAGCTGCTTCACAAGGCTTAATTGTTCTTTTAATTAAACTATCTGCTAATTGCTCAAAAGAAGCTCTAGTCATTGTTCTAACTAAGTGCTTAGGTCCTGAAGCAGTTGCTGTAACGTATGGTAAGTTAATTTCAGTTGAAGTTGTACTAGAAAGTTCAATTTTAGCTTTCTCAGCAGCTTCTTTTAAACGCTGTAATGCCATTGGATCTTCTCTTAAGTCAATTGACTCATCTTTCTTAAACTCTTCTGCTAACCAATCAATAATTACTTGATCAAAATCATCACCACCTAAGTGCGTATCTCCATCTGTAGATTTTACTTCAAAAACTCCGTCTCCTAATTCTAATACAGAAACATCATGCGTTCCTCCACCACAATCAAAAACGATAATCTTTTGATCAACATCTTTCTTATCTAATCCATAAGCTAAAGCTGCAGCTGTTGGCTCATTGATAATTCTTTTTACTGTTAAACCAGCAATTTCTCCAGCTTCTTTAGTTGCTTGCCTCTGCGCATCGTTAAAATATGCAGGAACTGTAATTACAGCTTCAGAAACTCCCATCCCTAAATAATCTTCAGCAGTTTTCTTCATTTTTTGAAGTACCATTGCAGAAATTTCTTGTGGAGTATAAAGTCTGTCATCAATTTTTACTCTAGGGGTATTGTTGTCTCCTTTTTCAATTTTGTATGAAGAACGCTTAATTTCTTTTGACACCTGGTCAAATGAGTTCCCCATAAATCTTTTAATCGAAGAAATAGTTTTTTCAGGGTTAGTAATTGCCTGACGTTTTGCAGGATCACCAACAGCTCTTTCACCACCTTCAATAAATGCTACAATAGAAGGTGTAGTTCTTTTACCTTCTGCATTAGGAATTACAACAGGCTCATTCCCTTCCATTACGGAAACACATGAGTTTGTTGTTCCTAAATCTATTCCTATAATCTTACTCATAATATATTTGTTTTAATTATTATCAATTATTTCTGGCCGACAATAGTCAAACAATATGCCATTACATTCCAAGCTAGTTTTAAAGAAATATTGTCAGACTCTTTGTCTTTACTATAGGTTTAGACTGACAAAATAGTGACATTTAGACAGTATCAATGTATTTTTAACAATAGACTTGTTAAAACTATTGGTTTAAAACCAAGAAATTTTAAATATTAGATTATTTTTGTTCCAATAAATTAAGGAAGAGATTATTTTAGAATGAATAAACTAACATTAGATATAGTATTCCGTCATGTATTTGAAGGAAAAAAACTTGAAATTGATCAGGAAACACATAAGAATGTAGAAGAGTCTTTTACATTTTTAGACTCGTTTTCTAGAGATAAAATTATATATGGTATTAATACTGGGTTTGGACCTATGGCTCAATTTAGAATTGAACCAGATGAATTGAACCAACTTCAGTACAACTTAATTAGAAGTCATTCTAGTGGTACTGGGAAAGCATTAGAAACTCCATATGCTAGAAGTGTTGTATTGGCAAGACTAAATAACTTTTTACAGGGTAACTCAGGAATTAGTGCTGGAGTTGTTGATCAACTTCAAATTTTCTTAAACAAAGGCATTACTCCAGAGATATTTGAGCATGGTAGTGTTGGAGCAAGTGGAGATTTAGTACAGCTTTCTCATTTAGCATTAAACCTGATTGGAGAAGGACATGTTTATATTGATGGTGAAAGAAGAGAAACTGCTGAAGTTTTTAAAGAGTTTAACATTAAGCCTTTAGCGTTAAACCTGAGAGATGGTTTAGGTCTGATAAATGGAACATCTTGTATGACAGGTATTGCATCTTTAAACCTGATCTATGCAAAAAGATTGGTAACCCATGCAATTACAGCTTCTGCTATAATCAATGAAATAGTAGAATCTTTTGATGATTCTTTTTCAAAAGAATTGAATCAAGTTAAATTGCATAGAGGTCAAAATTATATTGCTCGAAAAATGCGTGAATATTTAAGCGATAGTCGCTTAATTAGAAAACGTGATGAGCTATTTAAAGATGATGCTGAAATTCAACGCGTAGAATTCAAGAAGAAAATTCAAGAGTACTACTCTATTAGATGTGTGCCACAAATCTTAGGTCCTATTGTAGATACTTTAGATTATGCAAAAGAAGTTGTAGAAAATGAATTGAACTCTACAAACGACAATCCTATCGTTAACATTGAGGTAGAAAATGTATTTCACGGAGGAAACTTCCATGGCGATTACATTTCTTTAGAAATGGATAAGGTAAAAATAGCTTTAACAAAACTTTCTATGTTAATGGAACGTCAGTTAAACTTCTTATTGAATCACAACCTAAACAATGTATTTCCTCCATTTTTAAATGCAGGAAAACTAGGATTAAACTTTGGTTTCCAAGGAATTCAATACACTGCCACTTCGACTACTGCAGAAAATCAAGCATTGAGTAACTCTATGTATGTGCACAGTATTCCAAATAACAATGACAATCAAGACATTGTAAGTATGGGAACCAACAGTGCAATCATGGCAAAACAGGTCTTAGAAAATAGTTTCCAAGTAATGTCTGTTCACCTAATGGCAATCTGTCAAGGAATTGATTTATTGGATGAGACTGCAAAAGAAAAGTTATCTTCAAAAACTAAGAAAGTACACCAAGATATAAGAAAAATAGCTTCATTTGTTGAAGATGATTTATCACAATCAGAAGCTATTGGAAAAGTAACAGAATACATTAAAGAAAATAATTTTTAATATGGATTACGCTTTAGTTACAGGAGCATCAAGAGGATTAGGTAAGGCAATAGCTGTGCAATTATCTAAAGATTTAGGGATGCACATCATTATCAACTATTCTTCCAATAAAGCAGCCGCAGAAGATACTTTAAGTCAAATTAAAGAAGCTGGTGGTTCTGGAGAAATCATGCAATTTAACGTTCAAGATAAAGAAGCTGTTGACAACGCTTTAAATAAATGGGCAAAAGATAACCCTGATGAATTCATTAGTGTTTTAGTGAATAATGCAGGGATCACTAAAGATGGTCTTTTTGTATTTATGTCAGAAGATGATTGGGATAATGTTATCAATGTTTCTTCTAAAGGGATGTTTAATGTTACCAGAAACCTAATTGAAAAAATGGTGAGAAAAAGAACTGGGCGTATTATCAATATCGCATCTCTTTCTGGTATGAAAGGGGTTCCTGGTCAAACCAACTATTCTGCTGCAAAAGGAGCTATGATTGCTGGAACAAAAGCTTTAGCACAAGAAGTTGCAAAGCGTAAAATTACGGTAAACGCTATTGCTCCTGGTTTTATTGAAAGTGATATGACTCATGATTTACCAGTAGACCAATTAAAACAAATGATCCCAATGAATAGATTTGGAAAAGCTGAAGAAGTAGCTGATTTAGTTAGTTTCTTAGCTTCCAAGAAATCTTCTTATATCACTGGCGAAGTAATTAATATTAACGGAGGAATTTATTCTTAATGGAGAATAGAGTTGTAATAACAGGCATAGGAATCTACTCTTGTTTAGGTGAAAACTTAAGCGAAGTAAAAGATTCTTTATACAAAGGAAGAAGTGGAATTATCTATGATGCTCCACGTAAAGATATGGGCTTTAGATCTGCCCTAACAGGAATGGTTAAAGATCCTGATCTTAAACCTTTTCTTACTAGAAGGCAACGAATGGGAATGCATCAACCTGCCATGTACGCATACATGTCTACAAAAGAAGCTGTAGAAAATGCAGGTTTAGACATTGACCAATTGAGCCAATCAGAAACAGGTGTTATTTTTGGGAATGACAGTACTGCTGGATCTATCATGGAAACAGTAGATAAATTAAGAGTGAAAAATGACACTACGCTATTAGGTAGCGGAGCTATATTTCAAAATATGAATTGTTCTGTAAACATGAACATTTCTACCATTTTCAAATTAAAGGGAATCAACTTTACTATAAGCGCTGCATGTGCTTCGGGTTCTCATTCTATTGGAATGGGATATTTACTTATTAAACAGGGGCTGCAAGAAAGGGTGATTTGTGGTGGAGCTCAAGAAATTAATGCTACTGCTATGGGGAGTTTTGATGGACTCAGTGTATTTTCTGATATGGAAGATAACCCAACAAAAGCTTCAAGACCATTTGATAAAGATCGAAATGGTTTAGTTCCAGGTGGTGGAGCTGCAACTTTGATTTTAGAATCTTACGAATCTGCAGTAAAAAGAGGGGCTCCAATTTTAGGAGAACTTATGGGGTATGGATTCTCTTCAAATGGAGATCACTTATCAAACCCTAACCTTGATGGACAACACCGTTCTTTAAATATGGCGCTAAAACAAGCTAATGTAAAACCAAGTGATATTGATTATGTTAGTGCTCATGCCACATCTACACCTGTGGGTGATAGTATTGAAGCTCAAGCAATTCACGATATTTTAGGAAGTAAAGTAGGTGTTAGTTCTACAAAGTCTATGACGGGACATGAATGCTGGATGGCTGGGGCAAGTGAAGTAGTTTATTCCATGTTAATGATGGAGAATGATTTTATTGCTCCGAACATAAATTTTGAAAATCCTGATGAAATATCAGCAAAAATTAATATTATTGCAGAAACTAAGGAGCAAAAGATAGATACTTTTCTATCCAACTCTTTCGGTTTTGGAGGTACTAACTCAAGCTTAATTGTAAAAAAAATAAAATAAATGGCAAGTAGGGACGAAATCATAAGTACGGTTAAAGAATTTTTATCTGAAGAATTTGAAGTTGATAAATCAACGATAGAACCCGAAGCGAACCTTCAAGAAACACTTGACCTAGATAGTCTTGACTATGTTGATTTAGTGGTAGTTATCGAAGAAAATTTCGGATTCAAAGTTACTGGAGAAGATTTTGTTGGCGTGGTTACCTTTAACGATTTTTACGCACTAGTTGAGAAAAAATTAGCTGAAAAATAGTTAATGAGCCAGTGGGACGGGAAGACTAAAGGAACCGTTATTGGTTATAAAATATTTCTGAATTCAATAAAGTTTCTAGGATTACCCCTTACCTATTTCATCTTAAAGTTTGTAACTTTTTACTACTACCTTTTTGCTACTAAAAATAGAAATGCAATTAAAGACTTCTATTTAAACGCTTTAAGACTTCCAAAAAACCAAATCAACAGTATTACTAGAAAGAATTTCTTTTATTTTGGGCAAACCCTTGTAGATCGATTTGCTTTCTTAATTGGAAAAGGAGATAAATATTCCTACACCTTTAACAACGAACAAAACTTGCTAGACATGAAAGATTCTGGTAAAGGAGGAATATTGTTAAGTGGTCATGTAGGGAATTGGGAAACAGCAGGAAACCTTCTTAAATCAAGAGTTACTTCTAAAATTAACGTTTTGATGTATGATGAGGAGGTTCAAAAAATAAAAGCCTACACAGATTCTTCAACTGGAGGATCCCACTTCAATATAATCCCTATAAAAAACGATCTAAGTCACGTTATCAAGGTTCATCAAGCACTAAAAAGAAATGAGTTTATAGCGATACATGCCGACAGATACATGGAAGGAGCGAAATTTATTGAAGTTGATTTCCTAAACAAAAAAGCCAAATTCCCCCTGGGTCCTTTCATTATAGCTTCTAAGTTTAATTCTCCAGTAACTTTTGTATTTGCCGTAAAAGAAAGTACTTACCATTACTTTCTTAGCTCAACAAATCCTATTACCGAAAAGCTACTTCCTGAAGAAATTGCAGAAAAATTCGTGAAAGAATTAGAAAATAAAGTTACTTTACATCCTGAACAATGGTTTAACTACTTCAACTTTTTTAATTAATGATACTTTCAAAAGAAAAAACTGCCGAGATTATCCCTCAAAAAGCTCCTTTCGTAATGATTGACAGCTTATTATCTGCTAATGAGATAGATTTTAAATCTTCTTTCGTTGCAATGGAACAAAACATTTTTTCGGAAAATGGAAAATTGCAAGAACCTGCTTTAATTGAAAATATTGCACAAACTGTTGCTGCAGGATTTAGTTATGTTGGACAACAACAAGGCGGACCTCCAAAAATTGGGTTTATTGGAGCAATTTCTAAATTAAAAGTGCATCAACTTCCCAATGTAGGTGATGAAATTAATACAACTGTTACTCATTTGCATAAATTTGAAAACATCTACTTAATTAGAGGAGAAAATCACGTTAACGGAAATATATTAGTTGAGTGTGAGATGAAAATTGTAGTTCAAGAGTAGCCCGTTATTGCTAAAAATGATCAATACTCACCAACTAGTTTTATAAAGGAACATGCCAATTAATTAATGAAATAGAATTTGATATACGCTTCAGTGAAACTGATGCTATGGGTGTAGTTTGGCACGGGAACTATTTAAAGTACTTTGAAGATGGACGTGAAGCATTTGGAAAAGAATTTGGCATAGAGTACTTAGACATATACAATCAAGGCTTCTTCACTCCTATTGTTAGATCTGAAATTGATCATAAATCTCCTATCAACTTCGGAGAAAGAGCAAAAATCATCACAACACTTATACCTAGCAAGGCAGCTAAAATGATATTTACTTATGAAATTATCAACCTGACTACTGGTAAAATCAGTGCTGTAGGAAAAACAATTCAAATATTCTTATCTACCGAAAATCGAGAATTAGAGCTTTATACTCCAGATTTTTATATTGAATGGGAAAAGAAAATGAGTTTGAAATCTGTTTAATACTCGAAGGTGCATTGCACTTATTTTCTTCGTATACCCCCTAATATTTGTTCACAACTTTCTGGTTAACAAAGTACATTTATCTGTCTTATTTCAATTAATAAGCATTGATTATTTTAGATTTATTTGGAAATAGTTTCCCAAAATGAGACATTCACCCATCAACATAAATATTTAAGCAGTTGATTTTCTTACGATTAATTATTTGGTACGATCTTGAATAGTAGTCTAAGTATGAAATCAACAGCAAAAATAATAACAACACTAGTTTTAATCTTTGGCCTACTCACTCCTAAAATTGTTTCAGCTCAAAATCAAAACCTTATCAAAGTTTACGGAAAAATTCTAAATGGTAAAAAATCTGATGTCATAGTTTTTAGAGCGGTTGAAAATGATTGGAAAATTATAAGAACCATGAGGCTAAGATCTAGATACGATTTAGAACTGAATCTTAATTATGAACACTATGTAGTTTTTAGAAGGAAAGATGGTTTAGTAAAAGCCATTTATGTCAAAAAAAGCGCTCCAGGTTATTCGAAAATGAATTTTAATGTATCATTTGATGACTTTAATACTGATCACATTGTGCTGTACAGGAATAAATACAATGCTTCTTTCAACTACAAAGTAGTTAAGAAAAGCAATCAAAAAATAGAAATGAATACAAATAAAATGGAAGAACTTGTTATTGCCGAATAAACTTAATTCAAACTAAATCCGAAATACAATGAAAAATCTAAACACAACGATAAGAGAAGAAATTTTAACTGAAATTACCAATTCCAACATGACAATTCAAAGAAAAATGAAGCTGATGGAATTAATGGACAATGCTTTTAGAAAGTATTTGGGAGTAATTTATTTATCAGATAAAGAATTAGAAGATAATGACATTTTAAACAGATCTATGTAAACTTAAATCAAAAAAATATGGAAGCTCTTGAACAAAAACTATGGAGTAGTTACTTGGAATTAACCCCCTTAATTAAAAAAGTAAAGAAAGTACTGTCACTTTCTGACAATAATGCATTTAATGATCATATTGCTTTTAGATCATTAAATTACAATGGCTATGGCATTAAGAGATTATGTACTTCTCTATACCATCATGGATATGAGGTGAAAAATGAATATTACTTTCAAAAGAAAAAATTAAAAGCGGTGCACTTAGAAAATAAATTCAATCCCAATCGTCCTAAAATATTTATTAGTGAACTTTTACTCAATGAATTTAGTCCCTTTTTAAAAAACACCTTATTGAATTCTGTATGTCAAAACGAATTAAAAGATCAGGAATTGTTGACTGCAGGTAGAACTTGGAATGTTAAATATACTGTATATAAGCGATTGTTAGAAGAATCAGAATATGCTGCCTGGATTTATATCCATGGATATAGGGTAAATCATTTTACGCTTAATGTGAATGCGTTAAACAATTTATCAATAGAACAGCTCTGTTTTAAGTTTAAACAAGCTAATATTGAATTGAATGAATCCGGAACAACTGTTAAAGGAAGCAGCAGTTTAGGCCTAAAACAAGCAAGTACAATGGCGAACAGTGTATTGGTAAAGTTTGAAGATCTAAAAAAACCAATAAACATTCCATCTTGTTATGTTGAATTCGCAGAACGATTTAAAATAGATGGCGATTTGTTTAATGGTTTTTTGGTTCAATCTGCTGACAAAATATTTGAATCAACTAATCATGCAGCTTAATTATTTTTAAACTTCTTATCACTCTTTTCTGAATAAAACTACTCCAAAAATTTAATTATTTTATTGCTATTTGGTTTGGTGGCACTATAGAACACGTCTAGATAATTCCCTTCAGTATCAATCATATATTTTTGAAAATTCCATTTAACGCTACTGGAACTAATACCATTAATGTCTTTTGAGGTAAGCCAACTATATAATGGATGTTGATTATCTCCCTTTACCTCTACTTTTTCAGTAATTAGAAATTCTACTCCGTAGTTCTTTTTACAAAAAGATTGAATTTCTGCTGCACTTCCTGGTTCTTGTTTTCCAAATTGATTGCAAGGAACACCAATAATGACAAGCTTCTCTTTGTATTTTTCATGCAGCTCTTGAAGCTCTTTATATTGAGAGGTGAATCCACATTTTGAGGCAACGTTAACAATTAAAATGTGCTTTCCTTTGTATTTTTTTAAGTCTATTTTTTCCCCAACTAAACTGTTGATTTTAATGTCGTAAATTGAAGAGGTTTGTGCAGAAATTGAACTCATAGTGATTAATGTAATTAATGTTAAAATGTATTTCATAATATTGATATTTAGTTAGTTATTGTTTTTATTTAAATGGTTAAATTTTTCAAAAAAGTGAATGTTTAAGATTATAAGTAAAAATCCATAAGCAAAATCTTCTATAGGGATTGTAAGGATTCTAAATCCAATATTTTCATTGTTGTTGTACCAAACAACTTCTGTTTCAATTCCTGTACCTGTAAGAATTCCATTTACAACAAAAAATGGCAAGATCAATATAAGGGAAGCAAAGCAGGCCCTTTTTAACCATTTGGTAGAATGTATAAATTCAAAAAATATTAATGCAATAAACAATAGTACAAAGGTAACGCCAGTATACCATCTGTCTATAAAAAGAATTGCAAAGCTTAATAGAATTGAAAGGAGTAAGATCAATGCAGTTTTAAAGTATGGAAAAGTGAAAGAAGGAATTAATACGTTAAGAGAATGATATGTATAAAGACAAGCGTAAGGAATACAAATAAAAAACAGAAGTTCCTCTAGAGGTAGATTAAAAATAGAGATACCAAGAAGGTAATTGGGGTTAAAACCCCAAATTCCCATGCCAGTGTAAACAATATCCCAAGCAATAAAAGGAATGGCAACAATAACAATGGATAAGATGGTTGACTTCCATTTTTTATTAAAATTAAGTTTTGGGTGAAAGGAGAAAAGAAAAGGAATAATAATAGACCCTAAATTAACTAAGATGTAGGTGTATTTATCCATTTTTACTTTTTAAAATACTTTAATGGAACCCATAACATTCCAAAGCACTCTCCATCTTCTTTGTGAAAATGTTTATGATGTGCTTTGTGCGCCCTTCTAATTGCTCTAAAATAAGCGGAATCAATATTTCTTAAATACTTTAATCTTCGATGAATAAATACATCATGTATGATAAAATATGCAAATCCATACAAGGTAATGCCCAGACCAACCCAGAATAGAAAAGAAAAATTGTTTAGCCCAAAGTAAAGGAATGAAATTCCAGGGGTTGCAAAGAGTAAAAAGAAAAAATCATTTCGCTCAAAAGGGTCTATATTGGTATTGTGTTGGTGATGATCTTCATGAAAAAACCATAGTAAACCATGCATCAAATATTTATGACTTAACCAAGCTACCCCTTCCATTAAAAGAAATGTGGCAATAACAATACTACTATTAATTAATACTTCCATTTAAAATGTTAATTCTAAATATTCCTAACAACTAGAACAAAGGTAAAATTCTTCTCAAATTACTTTAATTATGACAACACTTGAGCTTGTGGATATTCTGTTAACCAATATTTTAGGGCTTCTTTTGTTCTCACTGTGATTATTGTTCTGTGATCAATTCTAACTTTAAAGTTTTTTGTTTTTGTTACTATTTTTTTAATTGACTTTTTCATGTGTATCGTTTTGGTTGATATAATTCATTAATTCTTTAAAACATATTTTTAACCATGCGGTGTATTCCTCAGGATGTTTCTCAAACCCCATTAGTAGAATTTCTGGAGGCATGTAACAATATCCTTCCACTTCTTCAGAATTAGGCTCTGGAGTATCATTTGAATAGCCAATGTATACGTGATCTAATTCATTTTCTATCATGTTGTGATCAAGATTGGATTTGTATTGAAATGAAAATGCAGGAAACAAGGTAGTGCTCATTCCCATTTCTTCCATAAGCCTTCTGTTGGTTGCGGAAGAAAGACCTTCTCCAGGCCTAGGATGGCTACAACATGTATTTGACCAAAGCCCTCCTGAATGATATTTCTCACTACTTCTTTTTTGCAAAAGAACTTCTCCTTTTGAATTGAAAATAAATACTGAAAAAGCCCGGTGCAACAACCCTTTTTTATGTGCCTCCATTTTCTCCATGACCCCTATTTCATTATCTTGAGGGTCTACTAAAACAACATTTTCATTTTCCATAATTGATCTATTTTAGATGTAATTAACAAGTACTTTTTAATTTTTTAATTCAATTGACTAAAGTAAATTGAGCTGGTGTTGAACAATTGATTTAAACATTAGCCCCAGTTTTGAAATGTTTGGAACTCGGATTCTTGACTCCATAATTTTTTCTACTGGTGTTTGTTTGATTTTTATAAACAACTGCAAATAGTATACATATGCGAGATAGACTCCTTTTCTTGATTTACGTGGTAATTTTTTGATACCTATCAAAGCCATTTTAAAATCTTCACTAATTTCTCTTTCTATTTGTAGCTTGTGTTCTGTGCTAAAAGACTCCATATCTATATCAGGAAAATAAGTGCGACCAAGAGCCTCGTAATCATCCTTTAGATCTCTTAAGAAATTTACTTTTTGAAAAGCAGAACCTAAACTCATGGCATATGGCTTTAGCTCATTAAATTTTGATTTATCCCCCTCAACAAATACATGTAAACACATTAAGCCGACTACTTCTGCCGATCCCAAAATATAATCTTGGTACGACAAAATATCATGATACTTATCGTTCAAATCCATTTTCATACTCTTTAAAAAAGTATCTATCCATTCATGATCAATACTGTATTCGTTGACCACTTTTTGAAATTCATTTAAGATAGGATTGAGACTAATTCCGTTGTGAATAGCTTTGTAAGTATCGTTTCTAAACTCGTAGAGTAATTCTTCTTTATTGTATCCATGGAAGCTATCTACTATTTCATCTGCAAATCTTACAAATCCATAAATACCATATATTGGCCGATGCAATGATTGGTGTAGCAATTTTATACCCAACGAAAAACTAGTGCTATACAATTGAGTTGTTCTTTTTGAACATTGTGCGGAAAGGTCATCAAATAGTGATTTCATGTGGTTGTTGTTTTAGGGTTTGACATAATAATTTTGCTGATATTTTACCTGAAATAATTGAAGGTGGTACTCCAGGTCCAGGAACAGTTAATTGTCCTGTATAGATTAAATTTTTAATTTTCTTGTTGATTATTTTTGGCTTAAAAATGGCTGTTTGATCCAAAGTATTTGCTAGCCCATAGGCATTTCCACCAAAGGCATTGTAATCCTTTTCAAAATCTTTAATACAATATGATTTTTTAACCACAATATGGTCTGTAATTTTTTCTCCAAGATGACTTTCAAGTCTATTCAATAAGGTAGAAAAATATTTTTCTCTTAATTCGTTTGTATCTTCAATACCTGTTGCTAGTGGCATTAAAAAGAATAGGTTTTCACCATTTCTGGGAGCTACTGTAGGGTCAGTTTTAGAAGGTGTACAAACATAAAATAGAGGCTTTTCAGGCCATTTTTTAGTATCGTATATTTCTGTTGCGTGCTGTTCAAAATCAGTATCAAAAAACAAAGTATGATGTTCTAAGTTCTTTATCTTTTTATTGATTCCTAAGTAAAATATTAAACTGGAAGGGGCAAAAGTTTTCTTTTCCCAGTACTTTTCGGAATAGTTTCTATACTCTTTTTCGAGTAACTTTTCTACATGATTATAATCTGCGCTACCAACAATACCATCAACTTTAACTAAATCTCCATTAACCTGAATTGATGATGCTTGATTGTTGGAAACATTTATCTTGCTAATGGTTGAGTTTTTATGAAATGTAACACCTTGCTGTTTACAAATATTTATCATTGCTTCAACTAGCGAATAAAACCCTCCCATTGGGTAGTATGTTCCCAATTTGAGACCTGCATAATTCATTAAGCTATATAATGATGGAGTGTTTTCTGGTTTTGCCCCCAAAAACAATACAGGAAACTCCATTAAAGCACGTAATTTAGGATGCTTAAATTGTTTGTGTACCATTTTTTGGTAAGATCCAAATAGACTAAGGTTTATAGCTGATTTTATTGTTTCGTAATCGAGATATTCTTTGATAGAAAGGCCTGGCTTTTCTATTAGGTTGGCAAAACTTATGTCATATTTCTTTTGAGCATCTTTCATAAACTTATCCAATACATTGGAGCTGCCCTTTTCAATTGATTCAAATAGTTTTTTTAATTCATTGTAATCGTTTGGAATTGATACTTTATCATTTTCCTTGAATATAATGTTGAATGCAGGTGATAGTTTTTTCAACTCAAAATGGTTATTGACACTACTTCCAAAATCATTAAAAAATGCCTCCATTACTTCTGGCATCCAATACCAGCTTGGTCCCATATCAAAACTGAAACCATCAACTTCAAATTTTCTAGCTCTACCACCAAGACAATCATTTTTTTCAAATACCTGAACATCATGCCCTTCCTTTGCAAGGTAGGCTGCAGCAGATAATCCTGAAAACCCAGAACCAATAATAGCTATTTTTTTATTATTCATAAGCTTAACAATTCGATTGCAACTTCGTTTGTTCTGTCTGTTAATTTAAAAGGCGGGTCGTAACCTTGAAAAAATACTTTTCCTTTATTAGACAGACCTTCTTTAGCTAATTGTTGTTTTAGAATTTTTGTGTAATGCTCTATGTCATTGTCATTGGCAAAACCACTAAAACTGATTATGGCCATTACTCGTTCTGGTTGTATTGAAATTTTCACATTATCGTTGTTAGGAAGCGGAAGTTCATTTAGACTGTATTCTGAAGGAAGTATAAAGCTCATGGTCATAGAGTCTTCTACAGAAGCAATAACTGGAGATGTCATGCTTATTTGTTTGTTCTCATCATTACCACCAAAAATATAGCCTGCTACATTTTGAAATCCTCTACTTGAGTTTTTAGAATAACTATTGCCTTTTATTTTAGTTGTGGCTAAAATCATTTTTGGGTATTTTCTCACTTCAAATTCGTCAAAGCTCTGAATTAATTCATATTTAGGCTTCTCCGTTTCCTGAACCATCTTATTTGTTTTGTATTGACTAAATAATCCAATAGTCATTACAGCGCTTATAATTATTAGTGTTAGATTCATTTCGTTTAACTTTTTTATTAAAACATTAAACAAATGTAAGTATTTTGTTTTACTTATTTGAATTTATCTTAAACATTTTTATATTAATAAAATATAAACATTATGATTTCAAAAAATAATCACAAGCCTATTCTAATAATAAACAACTGTATCATATATGGATATCATATGTTTTCAACAAAAAATGCGCCAATTAATTATGTTTAATTATATTTGTGATTTATTAAACACTATGAGTAGATATAAAATTTCTGATTTAGAAAAACTCTCTGGAGTAAAATCTCATACAATTCGAATTTGGGAGCAACGCTATAAATTATTGACACCACTAAGAACTGAAACCAACATAAGGTATTATGATGATGAGCAATTAAGAAAACTTCTTAATGTTGTTTCTTTGATAAATTCAGGAGATAAGATTTCTACAATTGGTAAATTAACTAATGATGAAATTAATGCTAAAATTACCTCTTTAACAAATGATGGAGAGATTAGTGCTAGAGAAGAGGCTCTTATCAATCAGATGGTTAGTGCGGGTTTATCTTATGATGAAGCAACATTTGAAAAAGCATTTTCTAGTTCTATTTTAAGTTTTGGACTAATGAATGCTTATGAAAAAGTATTCTACCCTATGCTGATCAAGATTGGCTTATTGTGGACAACCACAAAACTTAATCCGGCACAAGAGCATTTTGTTACCAACTTAATAAAACAAAAGATATTTGCAGCAATTGATGCTTTAGCTCCACCCTCTGATAAATCGGAGAATTGGTTATTATTTCTACCTGAAGGTGAACAGCATGATTTAGGCTTATTGATTGCAAATTATAGCTTAAGATCTAAAGGTAAAAAAGTGATATACCTTGGAGCAAATGTTCCATTGGAAAATTTACAACAAACTTCCCACCAAAGCTCTCCAACCCATTATTTAACTTTTTTGGTAAGGAATACTCGTCATGATGTTATTACAAAATATTTTGATACTTTGACTAAAGCATTTAATAGTCCACCCTTGTACTTATGTTGTTCTAATGAGATTTCTAATAAGCTTAATTTATCCGGCAATCAAAAATCAATTGTCAGTTTTGAAGCATTTAAAAGTTTAATTAAAATCTAAGAGATTATATCATAAAGCCATTAAAAAAAGATCTTCCTGTTTGTGTATTTTTTCTCTAAAGAATATAAGCTTTAACTGTGTAAATATTTTTATCGTTTTTCATTCACACTTATTAGATCTAAGACTTCTAAACCCTTCTACTTCACTTTTCCTAGATGTTTAATTCTGATAATATTAATCAACACTATTATGCTAACTAAAGTTGATTGATTGGTTCGCACTTTAAAAATAAGAAATCATTATCAAAAAAAAGGCCTCCAATCTTAAAGATTGGAGGCCTTTTTTTGAGTGAAAAAAATTAATAAGCTATTGAAAATTAATGTTTTATAAATTTAGAGCGCCCTATAATTTCTATATCATTAGATATAATTATATAGTAGCTCCCTTGAGAAATTTTAGCAACATTTATTGAATTATTGCTAACATTAAACAGTCCATTTTGAATTTGCCTACCTACTGCATCAACTATTGCAATATTCACTGAATTAAGATTAATGTCTCCTATAGTTAAAAAGTCATTTACTGGATTAGGATATAGTTTTAGAGCTAACCTATCAATAGTATTTTCATCTAAACCAGTAGTTGTTGAGGCTGGTAATTCAACTAAATCCCCTCCACTAGGAAGTGCTACAAAAAGACCAAATGCCGAACCGCCAGAATTGTTTGCTGGATTTAAAAAACCAGATGCAACTACAACTAAAGCTAAATCATCTAGATTTAATGTTGCTAAAGGTGCATCAAAACTAGCAACAGTTGTTGTTCCAGATGAGTCTTTTACCAATAATTGGTAGTCAGCTGTTGCTAATGGTAAATAACCTGCAAAATCTGTATACGAAGCATTATTTACTAAGTTTCCTGCGGTTACTTCATCAACATCAACATCTGGAGCATCTGTAGATCCATGATGAACAAGAACATCTGTATTACCTGCCAACATTGCTGAGTCCTGCCCCATAGCATATACTTCAATAGAGAATGGTGTAGCTGGAGAATACCCTGCAGAACTTACAATTCCATCTGCAACTAAAATATATTTTTCATCTGCTATTAAAGAATAGCTAAATGACAAACCTACTATTGTATCATTTATTGAAGAACTATTTTTCCCAGCAAAAGATAAGGTAAATTCAACTCCTCCAGCTGGCGCATCAATAAATGGTGTTGCACTTCTAAAAGCAAAATCATCTACCAATAAACTTGATCCTAGTGCAGTTGTCATATAAACATCCACCGTATCAGTAGCGGCATCAGCGGAATTGTGAATGGCTTGAACTTTAGCTGTTTTTTCAGGCAATGCTACCAGCGGCCCTCCTGAAGCAAGAGCAGCATATAATCCAAAAGCAGGTCCGCTACTGTTATTGTCTGGGTTTAAAAAGCCTGAAGCTAAAACAACTATAGCTTGGCTCGTTAAGTTCAATGTTGCCAAAGGAGCATCATAAGCTTTTAATATGGTTGAACCAGAGCCATCCCTAACCTCCAGATCATAATCAAGTGTTGCTAATGGGATGTAAGCAGAAAAATTCGTGTAAGCAGCATTATCTACTAGTATACCAGCTGATGCTTCATAAATATCAACAGTTGGAGCATCAGTAACACCATGATGAACTAAAACATCGGTATTACCCATAGTATTTGATGCTTCCTGCCCCAATGCATATAATTCAATGTCAAATGGTGTAGCTGGAGAGTATCCTGAAGCACTAACAATACCTTCAGCAACTAAAATGTATGTTTCGGTTGCTGTAAGATTAAAATCAAAAGATAACCCTGCAATTGTATCACCTATCACTGTGCTGTTTTTACCAGCTATTCCTATTGTAATCGGTGACCCAGCTGGAGCATTAATAAATGGTGATGCACTTCTAAAAGTAAAATCATCTATAAGCTTACTTGATCCTGATGACGTTGTTAGCCATACATCAACAGTGTCAGCTGCTGCATCAGCCGAATTGTGGATTGCTTGTAGTCTTGCAGTTTGCGCGTTAGCTGAAATTGAGAATACACCAATTACAGCGAATAAGAATAGTTTTTTCATAATTAAAATTTTTATTTTGTTTAAGTTTTACACTGCAAACATAAACAAAATATTTTCACAATGTTTAAGTTTTAATGTATTTTATTAAACAAAACATTTAAAAAAAACAACTTAACACCTGATTACCTGATACATATATTTAAAAAAATATTATACTATTTTTTGCCATCAATTAAAAAGACTATGATTATTATAAAATTTTATTAAAGACATTTATGTACAAAAACACCTCCACACGTTTCAAACATCAATAAAGGATGCACTAAACACCATTCTCCTTCTGTGCCATATTTGTTTGGGCTTTATTTACAGCTATTAGTACATGTCAAAAAATGACTTACTTTAAACAATAATTATACATCAAAACTGTAATGCTTTGCATATTATGTTTAACTTTATTTTTATATATTTAAACATAATAAGTGTCGTAAATGAAAATACTATTAACAGGAGCAACAGGTTATATTGGTAAACGAATCCTTCCATTGTTAGTTAATAATGGACATCATGTAGTATGTTGTGTTCGAGATAAATCTAGATTTAATCCAGATAAATCATTAATCAAAAACATCACTGTTCTAGAAGTTGATTTACTCAACTCAACTTCTCTTTCAAAAATCCCCAATGATATTGATGTTGCATTCTATTTAGTGCATTCAATGTCTTCATCAGATAATTATAAATCTTTAGAAGAAAAGTCTGCAATAAACTTTCGAGAAAAGATAGGGTTAACCAATGCTAAACAAGTTATCTATTTAAGTGGTATCATTAATGAAACAAACCTATCCAAACATCTACTTTCTCGAAAAAGAGTTGAAGAGGAGCTGGAAAAAGGAGATTACGCTTTTACCTGTCTTAGGGCCGGAATTATTATAGGATCAGGTAGTGCTTCATTTGAAATAATGCGTGATTTGGTTGAGAAATTACCAATTATGATTACTCCAAAATGGTTACTTACTAAATGCCAACCTATTGGTATAATGGATGTTCAGAGGTTTCTTATTGAATCCATCCTCAATGAAAAAATGTTTGATAAAAATTTTGATATTGGCTCGAACAATGTGCTTTCCTATAAAGAAATGTTACTTTCTTTTGCTGAAATTAGAGGCTTAAAACGAAAAATAATAACAGTTCCTGTTATGACTCCTAGACTATCTTCTTATTGGCTTTATTTTGTAACTTCTACATCTTATAAGCTCGCAAGGTCTTTAGTTGATAGTATGAAAGTAGAGGTAGTTTGTAGAAACAATGATATCAATAAAATATTAGGCATCACCCCTATTCCATATAAACAAACTCTTATAGATGCTTTTAATAAGATTGAAAAAAATGAAATCGTTTCTAGCTGGAAAGATTCTCATTCGAGCAGTGGGTTAAACATGAATATTTCTAGCTTTATTGAGGTTCCTTCTTTTGGATGTTTTACAGATAAAAGAGCAAGTAGTATTGTAAATCATGAGCGTACCATTGAAAAAATATGGTCTGTAGGTGGTAAACAAGGGTGGTATTATGGCAATTGGCTTTGGAGGGTTCGTGGATTTTTAGATAAACTAGTTGGAGGTGTTGGGTTGAGAAGAGGAAGAACTAATCAGACTTCTATATCAACTGGAGATTCATTGGACTTTTGGAGAGTACTTTATGCCAATAAAGAAGAAGGTAGATTGTTGCTTTTTGCGGAAATGAAACTACCAGGTGAGGCATGGCTAGAATTTAAAATTGAGGATGACTCCTTAATCCAAACAGCCACATTTAGACCTTTAGGTTTGTTAGGCAGGCTCTATTGGTATGCTGTCCTACCCTTTCATGGATTTATCTTTCGAGGTTTAATAAGAAAACTGACCAAGAAAGCATAACTAAATATTATAAGCGAAATTAAATACTGAAATAGCAGTAAGTGAAGCTAAAAACAGAAACAAAAAACCTTTCTTTAGATCATTTTTCAACTTCTTTATTTTACCCTTAGAGTTTTTGATATTAAAGATGTCTTCAATCGAACTTAATAACACTTCCATAAAATCATCACCATCTTTACTGATGTAATCATTTGCCCCTTTTTTAACAATTTCTAAAGCGATATCCATATCGCGTTGACCAGAAAAAACAATAACAGGTATATTGGATTTCTTTTTGACTTCAACCAAAACTTCTAAGCCATTATTATAGCTTAAATCTGGATCGTTAAAATTATAATCAAGTACAATTAGATCTGGTGAATGTTTTTTGATGTTATAAGAAACAGCATCCCCATTGTTAAAAATATTAACACTACAATTGAATTGACGTTTTAGTTGAATTGCAATGATTTCGGATAAGATTCGACTATCTTCTATAACAAATATGTTTTTGATTTTTTTCATGGTTTAAATATTTTTAAGGAGGTTATTTCTGCTTTTTATCAACCTTATTGATTGTTTCATTTTTTGTATTTTCTGAACTATTTCTATGATGAGTATAACTAGCATAAAAAATGTACTAAGAACTAAGAGTAACCCTATTAAACTCGTTAATAAAACTGATGAATCTAAATAGGTTCTTAAAAAAACTAAACTCAATAAGCTACAATGAAACAGGCATATTAACAACGTTGCATGTTTATGATTTGGAGTAATCTTTAATACCAAATGATGCAAATGGTTTTTATCTGCAGAAAATGGACTTTTCTTTTTTAGGATTCTAAACATAAAAATTCTCAACGTATCAAATACTGGTAAAAAAACCAATATCAAGGAAACCGAAATACTTAGCTCCGTATTGATATTAGTTTGTAATGTTTTAATAATAAAAACACTCATTAATAAGCCAAGAAATAGAGAGCCTGTATCTCCCATAAAGATTTTAGCTGGAGAAAAATTATACTTTAAAAATCCTAATAAAGCTCCGCAAAGTGCAAATGCTATTACAGCATAGTTTATTTGATTATTCATTAAAAATATCAATCCAAAAAAGAATGAATTTATCAATGAAACACCTCCTGCTAGACCATCGATACCATCAATAAGATTAAAAGCATTAGTCACACCAACAATAAATACGATTGTAATCATGCTACTCCATATTGCTGGGATTTCATGAATTCCCATAATACCGTGTAAATTGTCAATTCTAAAACCAACAGCATACAGTGCAATTGCACAAATTAGTTGAACAGCAAGCTTTACTAATGACTTCATATCAAACCTATCATCCCAGAAGCCTGCAAAAAACAAGATGGTTACACAAATAAGTAATGTAGCAATTTCAAAGTTGAAAATTAAGAACGGTAGGATGGCCAGCAAACCAATATACACGCCTATTCCTCCCATTGACGGTGTTGGTATCGTGTGAGAGGTTCTGTGATTTGGAACAGCTAAAAACCCTCGTTTATTTACCCATTTTATTACAACAGGTATGATGATTAGCGCTATTATTAGTGCCAACAGAGCCGGTACTGCTATTTGTATTAAATCTTTCATAATTAGTCGTTTTGATAGTAGTATTTAGGATCACTTAAATGAGCCAATCCTCTTTTGCGCAAATAATCACTTTTTAATTCTGATATGTTTGCCTTAATGTTGTGTTTTTTATAATTGTAATTGAAGGTGTAAATTAGGTTCCTATACTTGCTAGCAATTACACTCCATTGATATCTTCTTTTAGCAATTTGATCCATTTTAATTGAATTTTCAATTAAATGATGGGGGTTAAGATTGTTGATAAGCTGGATTAAATCTTTTGTATTTTTAAAATAATGAGCTTCATTCTCTGTGCTAGCCCTATTGTAGCTAACATCAAATGATACAATTGGTAATTTCAAACACATTGCTTCTACTAATGAGGGATTCGTTCCTCCAGCACTATGACCATGAATATATACCAAGCAATTTCTTCTAATTACATCCAACTCCTCTTGATCATAAATTGGATCGTGTAATATGATGTTGTCAAATTTTTGATATTTGGTCTTTAATTGAATTCCATAATTACTTTTATTCCAATTTCCAACAATTACAAGGTGTTGTTTTGTTTTAGAAAAAGCTTCCAAAACCATATGAATATTGTTTTCAGGTTCAATTCTTGCCACTTTAAAGGCATATCCTTTTTTAAGAAAAGGGTATTTTTTGATATATGGTTTGCCTGAACCAAACTGAATGGTATGGTCTCCCCCATATTCAATTAGATGACTTAATGTTTTATAATTTATTGATGTATACCTCTTGATTGCTTCATTATCCGTTATATCAGCATGTGAAAATTTAACAGCTATTTTTTCTGAAAATTTGAGAAACCATTTTGCGAATTTATTCCACTTGTTTCTCCTCCACTCTAGACCATCAATATTTACAATGATTTTTTCACGACTAAAAAGCCGAACAAAAGGAATTGCAATACCTCCAGAAACTCCCAATACCAATAGTGTATCCGCAAAAAACAATGCATGTAAAATTGAGAAAATGTCATAAACAATACTTTGAACACCGTTAGCATCAAAGGGTAAATAAACGAGCTTAGCTTTATTAAAATGACTTATGCGCTCTTCTTTTTTGTAGGCTTTTTTACTACAATAAACAGTAAACTTAAATTCATCTTTTAATTGATCTGTTAGGTGATGGGCTAAGGTTTCAAAACCTCCATATCTCGAAGGGATTCCTACTGTTCCTATAATGGCTACTTTTTTCATAATTCGTTTCTTTTAATTGGTATATTGTAAAAGTTAAGCCAGAACTCATAACTAACTGTAATTTAACTATTTGTAATTTATCATAGAAAAATATTTTCCAAAAAAGATACTTGCATTCTCAATCTGGGAATTAAATAAGCTGATGAGTTAGATTAAAATTCATCCATTTTGTATTAAAGCGCTTGGTGGTAAATAATTTCTGGTAACGCAACTTTGCTCTAGCACCTAAACGTGGCAATTCCTTTTTACGATCTATTAAGTTTACAATAGAGCTGGCCAACTCGTCTGTGTTATTTGGGTTTACTAAAAAACCTGTTTCTTGATCTAGTACCGCTTCTTTTGCACCTCCATGATTAGTTGTTATTACAGGTTTCGCAGCAGACATAGCTTCTAAAACTGTAGTTGGGAAAGGGTCTTTCATTAAAGATGGTATTAAACAAACATCTGCATTGCTCATCGCATCAGCAATATTTGGAGCAAAGTCTCTTATCTCTACATTGTTTTCTAATCCATAAAGGCTAATCTTTTCTTCCAATTCTATCAATACTTCTTCTTGACCATCAACTACCCCTCCCATCAATATAAATTTGGTGTTTTTAAGTTTTTCTTTAGCAATTTTTGCCAATGCTTCAATTAAAAACCATTGTCCTTTTTCAGGTTTAATTCGTCCAAACAAATAGAAATTAATGGTAGAAGATTTCTTTTTCTGATCAACCTCTACGGCACTTATTCCGTTGTGTATTACAACTCCTTTTAAGTCGATGTGTTTTACATACCTTTTTAAACCTATCAGCACAGCATTAGAAACACATACTATTTTATTGGAAAATAATTGAGCTATCCATGCCGTTAATGCACCTATAAGTTTAGGGTTGTCTATAATTTCATGCACATGCACAAAACGTTTTACCCCAAGCATTGATAATAATGGTAAAATAAATGAACACGACAGAGTATTTACATAACCTGATGTAAAATGATTTATTTTGTTTTCATTTCTTAAGAAAAATAAAAACTTAAACCATTCAATTGAAAACTTTACGACCCCAAATGGTGTAAATATTTTACGATAAATAACTGGCATATCTGGCCTGATGATAACTTCTGCATTTTCTACTTCAGATTCTATAAGATTTGTAAGTGGTCCACCTCTAAATAAGTAGACTTTTTTATTGATTTCATTAGGAATTGCTTTTAAAGCATTTACTAAAATCCGGTCTGCCCCATACAATTCTGCACTAGGATGAAAAACTGCTATGCTAGATTTTTTAACCAGCAACTCTCCTATCATTGATCTCACCTTAAAACCTTTACTTTCCCAAGTATAGTTCATTTCAAAAGTATTAATGGCTTTGCCTGAAAGCTCTTTTCTTTTTGCTGTATTTGAATAAAGCTCATAAAGTTCAATAGCAATGTGGTGAATGGTTTTATTATAGTTTGAGTAAGGGATTCTTATTCCCGCATCTTTTACCAACTCTCCTGGACCTACATTGTCTAAGCAAATTACCGGAAGCCCATAACTCATTGCTTCTGGAACAACCATTCCAGCTCCCTCATGTGAGGGGAAAAGAAATACATCTGCATTATTATATATCGCATCCATTTCTTTTCGATCTACCCAAGAAACAATATCAACAAAAGGATTTATTTGGTGTTGTTCAATTATTTTCTTTAAATACTCCTCACTTTCGCCAGCACCAACTAATATTAGGCGAACGTTTTCCCTTTCTTTTTTAGGCAAGGCTTTTATCAAGGTTGCGAATGACAAAATGGTAATGTCAAAAGCCTTCATTGGTGTAAATCTTCCAACAGATAAAATATTAAAAGTCTTGTTATCTTTTTCTTTCACTACTGGACGGTTTGTTGCTACAGCTGGAATTACCGTGCATTTTTCGTCTTTTAACCTTAATGTTTCTTTAACAGATGAATTGATACCTATAATTTTATCTGTTTTCCATTTTGCCAAATAGAAAAAAGGATCTAAGTTTCTCATCATCCATTTTACTAAAGCATATTTTCTATCTGTATTCACTACCTTACTACCGTAATGTTTAATATAGGCTAACGGCATTTTAGGATGATGGCCTATAGGCCCCCAAATTGTTGGTTTGCCAAATACCCATAAAAAATGAGGGGTGCTATCACTGTGAAAATTCAATGCATGACACAAATCAAATCTCAACTTATTTCTTAGTATAAACAATGGCATTAATAACTGCCACAAATAAAAATATAAGACATATCCTCTAGGTCCGATTTTCTTTTTCCAAAACATGGCCCAGCTAGGTAGATCATGGTATTTAAAATTCATGTTTTCATGAATGGGATCTTGGTGTTCTGCCATGTATCTTTCAATTTCTGGTCGATTGTTTTTTCTAGTGATTATTATTGTTTTATAATCTTTTGCAATTTCTCTTGAGATGTTCCATCCTGTTCCATCTTCAGAACCTTTATATGGGTTTACTGCATAGGCCGTTATCAATATGGTCTGTTTCATAATTTTAGGGATTTTAAGGTTATGCTAGTTTTGCATAAGTGTTCATAATTGTATTAAGGGTTACATCTAATTCTTTATTCTCAATAATGGTATAATGACTGCTTTTATACTGCCTGTTCATTTGTCCAAACAGGTTTTTATAAAGAATTGTTAGTTGATCAATTTCTGGTGCAATCATTTCTTTTTTTCGAGCTAAAATGGTTTCAGCATCAGCATATAAAAAGAAATTCATTTTTGGCTTAAATACAAACCTGTATAGGGCTTTTAAGAAACTTCTATTCAATTGTATATTAGAACGTTTAGCATCATTGATAAAATCAAAATAATAACGATCGTATAATACTATCTTGCCTCGTAGCACATACTTAAAATATACGTAAATCTGTCCTATTACATAGTCTGCAAAATAGTAACCAAAACGCACCAGGCTTGACATTGTGCTATTGTTTTTGCCTTTTCTAGGCATGGTAACGGATGCTATTTGTTCCGCAGCTTCTTTACCATGCTTTATAGCACTTAGTATTGGCAATATACCTGGTCTGTGTCTTAATAAAACAACCTCTTTTCTATATTTAGATTCTAACCTATTTTTTACTTTACCAATAATGGTTGTTTTTCCTGCACCATCTACCCCACTAAATGTGATAACAACTCCTCTTCGATATATCATATCATTCAAAGTATCCAATGCATAGTTGACTTTATTCTTAAGCTTGCTTAATTTACTGTTTAGATTTAAACCTTCTACCTTGGATAAAATTCTAAGTCTCAAATAAGGGTTGAATGCAAATAATTCATTGTTGTTATTTATTTTTAATTGATACTTTTTATCAATGTAATTGAACACCTTGTTGTTTTGAGTTTGATTTAGCGTTTTATAATGACCTTGATATTTTTTAGGGATTGATGCCCCGTTTAATGTGTAAAACAATAGGCAATATTCAAAATCATACTTTATATCTGGCACCATTATTCCACTTGAATTAGGCATAGCTGAAACCAGTAATGGCCTTGCATCAAACAACTGTATATCTTTGCGCTTAAACTGATGTATCAAATCTAAACTTAAGAATGTGTTGTCGTTAAAGTAAAGTTCAGCTGTGGTCATAAACGATTTAGTATATACTTTAACCCTCTTTACATTTGAGTGGTATTTACAAAACCTAATCATTTTTGGTAGATCTTCTTTTAGCACTAGAATATCTAAATCTGAACTCATTTTTAGGTTTTCCAAACTTCCTTCAGAGAACTTTAAATAAGCATGAGCTGTTCTACTCAATTCATTGTTAAACTCTTCTACAAATAGACTTCTGTGTTTCTTTTCATTTTTATAAGCACACATTTCTGATAACATTTCTTCATATGCACTAAGTAACCATTGATGTTGAAGACTTAACTTGCTTTGTTGTTGGTATGCTTTTACATTAACTGCTGCTGCTTTTAATAGATATAGTTTAAAATAAAGTTCAATATCAATTTTAAAGGTTTTAATGATTTCAGCAATTTGTTTATTGCTACAGGCCTCTTTAATGTTTTCTTTTATTTTACTTACTGGTATTCTTTTAGAAAGTATTCCAGACTGAAAGTGAAAGTGAAATAGATCGTTTAATAATGGGATCTGATTACTACTTTGTTCTAAATCATAAATGTGTATTTTTTCATTTCCAACATAAATATTCCAAGGTGTAAAATCTCCATGTGACAATGATGTATAAACACTTCTAACTCCATTAAGTTCATCTTTCAATTGATTTATTTGACCTACAACCTTCGCATACTTTCCAACTTTTTTTAATTGTGATAAATTATTCATTACTACTTCCCAATAATTTGTACTCTTTAAGTGGTAAAACTGCGTTGTCTCCCTTGCCACCTCGCTTAAAGCAATAAAGTGAGAATGTAACATAGTGTTAGATCTACTCGCATTTTTTGGTCTGATATTCTTAATAATTAAAACATCTTTAAATTTATTGTAAGCGATTTTGGGTGTGTTAAATGTTTTGAATTTTTTACTGTTCAGTAAACGGATATTAACCTCTTCTTTAACAATGGCCATCGCACTTTTTTTGTTGGCAGGTATTTTAATGAAATGCGTAGTTTCTCCTTCACTATTCAATTCTAGTAAAAGTGTTCTGTCTGGACCAGGTGTTCCCATAAATAAAGAATAGTCAGTATGTCTAATTTGATTTATAAGTGGAGAAATGTTTAATTCTTTTTGATGATAAATTGTAAAGCTTCCTGAGCGAACTAAATTTTGTAAGCCTAATCTAAATGCAAGTTTTATAGATTTAGCAATCACCTTTGCTCTTGTTGTTGCTGTATTGTAAAAGTTTAAAAATGAGGCTTGCTTATTTTTGTTTCCATATACCCAACGCATTCCTTTTTCTGGACTGTTGATGTAGCTTAATTCTTTTTTACAAAAAACTGAAGGCATATTGCTTTTTCCAAAGTCAACAATTAGATCAAATTCTGACAATTGCATTCCTTTGTAGCAAATAATCTCATCAGCTAAGTTTACTAGTAGTTTAAATGAATTTTCATTCACTTTTGTTAATGGGAAATCAACATCGATAGTTAATCTTTCAAAAGGATCGAAAACAAATAATGCAACATTTTTAGGTGCATATAGTTTTGTTAATAACAATAAGTCGCTTAATAGTATAGAATTTTTCATGGTTCTGGCTTTTTGATTTACCAATTACTAATGCAATAATGTGCCAGACTGTGGTTTTAAACGTAAAAAGCAGAAATACAACTAGTTATGTATTTCTGCTTTAACAACCAAACTTAAACCATTTCTCTTTTCGGAATTATATTTCCCAATACGGGAAAGTTTTATTCCTTTATTAGCTTTCCAGAAAACTGTTCACCATCTTGATTAAACACTTTTACTATATAAGTTCCATTATCTACATAGCTACAATCCAACATTATGCTTTGGTCACCTAATGTGTAGTCAATAGATTCAATTCGTTTACCTACTATATCATATACTTCTACTTTATTAATCAACTCATAATTTAAGTATTTTTCTTTACCTAATTCTAAAACTAAAGTTGTAAAGTCTTGTACAGGATTTGGATGTATGATTAATTTATTCATTACACCATCCTTACTATATTTAACTGTATTCTGAACCCTGTTAGTTGCAAGAGGGTCTTCAAAGTCAAAAATGATATCTGCTTTGTTAGGAATAATATCTCCATTTTGAATATTGGATTTAGGACTAATCTTAAATTCAACAAACCCGTTACTAGCCTCTTGATTCTCACTACTATCTGGCAGGTAAATATTTGTATACATAAACTGAATAGCTTGTCCGTCTCTAGAAAGTACATAATCATGACTTGACAATACATCGTTTATCGTGTTTACATCTAATTCATCAGGAAGTGTATTGGTAATTTTAACGTTCTGAGCAAAGTATGTTCCTACATTCTGGAAACGGATTTTATACCTTAATTCTTGTGTTTTTTCTATATAACCTTGGTAACCATCTCCAACAGGGTATACCGTTAAGTCATTAGGATCTACTGCTCCAACTACAGGATTGATATCTGTTACAGAATTGTCAAGAACATCACAATCGCTACCGCCATCAGTAATTGTTGCTAATACGGTTAATTCTTTTCCTATTGTGGTAGCAACACTTATTGAATCAATAATAGAAATATCATTGTAAGTCATTGCTTGTAAAGTATCTATTACCCAAGTGTAAGTAGATGTTGTGTCATTTTGAACAACACTGGTCCAAGGTAATGATGCGCTTAATGGAACAATATCCTCATGAAATTCAATTGTTAAATTAACATCGTATGCTGCATAAGCTCCACTATTACCCAATACTACAGAGTATGTGTTTTGGAATCCTTTTCTTAACGCTGTTGTACCTAAAGTTACATTTAAGTTAGGGTCAAGACATGATGTAGTATTTCCAAAGTCATTACCGCAGTAAGTTTGTCCAGCTTCAATAGATAAATCATATCCGCTAGTGTTGCAATTAAGTGTCCAATTTGGTGTAGATTCTTGAGATACCTTATACGTTCCTTCTTCTAAAAAGAACTGGTAACTTCCGTTAGCATCTGTTGTCAAATTTCGATTTCCTGGTTCAACTTTAACTAAAACCCCTGGTATTCCAAGTTCTCCTGCTTCTTGAATACAGTTTTCATTAATATCATTGAACACAATTCCACAAACCTGAACACCATCACCCTCAACTAGATCAATACAATCATTGATGTTTTGATTGGTAAGCTCTTGTCTATAACCTGATGGCCATTGAATGATCACTGAGTCTACAACTGCTGCATTGCCTAATCCAAATAATGTTTTTAATGAATTTTGACTTCCAGCTCCTCCTCCAGTTTGTGCTGATATTTCTTTTAGTTGCCATACATCTACTCCATAAATATTTGCTTTAACGCTTATGCGAGCTCCTATAGCACTTCTGTTTGCATTTACACCTGTAAGTTTTAAGCACAACCAACTGTTACAATTTGCTCTGCTGTTCTCAAAAAACACATTTGTTTCATTTGAATGGTTACCAACAAGCACATCTAAATCTCCATCATTATCAAAATCACTCCATGCTTGAGAATAAGAGTTTCCTAAATCTTCTGAAAGCGGTGATTCTGGCTTAGAAAATGTTCCGTTACCATTATTGATATACATTGTGTTCTGATCAGATTGATCGTTGCACACATATAAATCTACATCTCCATCATTGTCAAAATCTACCCAATTACTACTGCTTGAATGTCCACCGTCATTAGTGATTATACCTGTTGTGTTTTGACTAAATGTACCGTTTCCATTGTTGATGTAAAAGAAATTGTCTTGCCCACTTGTATTTGTTACAAACAAGTCTAAGTCATTATCATTGTCAAAATCTCCCCAACTACATCCTACTGAATTAGAATTGTCAGAAAGAATGCCTACAGCTGTCATTTTAGTAAACACATCTGCTCCATCGTTACGGTACAACGAATTACTTTCTCCATTTGTTGCTGGAACAAAAACATCCATATCTCCATCATTGTCATAGTCTGCCCAAGTAGCTCCAATAGATCGTTTAGCCTCTTGTGTTAACGCTGAATTACTAATAGAAGTAAATGTTTCATCTCCATTATTTTTGTAAAGCAAGTTAAATCTAGTTTCCATATAATCGGTAACAAACAAGTCTAAATACCCGTCATTGTTATAGTCTACCCAGCTTGCTCCATGGCAGTAACCGCTATAATTTGCAACATCACCAGTTGTTATCTTTACGAAGTTTCCACCACCAGTATTTTTATATAGTGCATTCATTGCACCAGTGTTATTGGCTACAAATAAATCTAAGTGTCCATCATTGTTGTAATCTCCCCAAGTACCTGCAATAGAACTACCCCCATCTGTAACGATAATACCTGATGTTTCTTTAGTGAAACTTCCGTCTCCATTATTGTGGTATAAAAAGCTTCCAGAATTTACACCATATTCTGCTACATAGAGATCATCAAATCCATCATTATCATAATCTCCCCATGCAATTCCCCATGAATCTGAGGCATCATTAGAAAGACCTGCCAATGTATTTTCATTAAATTGTACTGATGGGTCATATGCTAAATTAATAACTGGCAATAATGTACCACACACCTCTTTAGATCTTATGGAAAACTTAACATAATGACCTGACTCAAAGTTGTTTTCAATATTCATTTGAACTTTCAGTTGAAATCTATTATTGTTCAAATCCAATACCCCTGGAAGTCCATTTTCATTTAAACTTGCGTTTATATTCATTAGTTGATACGTGTTTCCAATTGGCGTAGATAAGGGATCCACAATGGTAAAAAAGGCTCCTGATAATGGGTATTTTAATTGTCCTGAACCATTTACAAAAGTCATTGAATTGCCAATTGCAGTTATATCTACTTCAATGCTGTCTAAATGAGCAAACTTTACACTTGCTACTTCTATGGTAACCTCAATCAGGTTACTACACTCGTTTCCAATTGTAGTACCAGTAATAGTAACTTGTGGCTCTGCATTTTTTGGTTCAACATTTAGTGCAAATGTTGAGTAAGAACAATAAAAGTGAGCAAAATCTAAAGGGTAACCAGAACACTCATAACCTGCATAAGCCACCAAATAGTCTGGTGCACATGCTGAATAACTTCCCACAACAGTGTAAGACTTTGTGCTATTGGTGTTAATTGTTCCTATTGCAAAGTAATCACTTGTTAACTGAAGCGTATCTCCATTGCTATCATCAATAACATGTAACAACTCCATATCTCCTGACGGGTTTTTAAAATGTAACCAAGAGTTAGCTGCACTTGAATTTGATGTGTTATTACTTACATTTAAATTCCAACTTACTGTTCTTCCTAAACCGTCTACAATAGGGTTATTTGATGACAATACCAAGTTGGTTGGATTGTATCTTATTCTATCCGGATTGGACGTGTACCAACTGCTATTTCCTCCTCCTAAATAATCGGTTTGTGCAAATTGAAATTCCCAATTAATATCTTCATAAGTGTTGATAACTACATCACATGTTGGAGCTAATTCTAAATATACGGTTCCATGAAAACCATCATCACTATATTCTAAACTGCCTCCAAAAGCCTTGTAATATTGTTCTAAATCAAAAAACATATTTCCACCACTGTTATGGTAAGGTATAATGTTGTTTACTGTTTGTGTAGAAGTACTATTTGTTGTTCTTGTTCTTCGTTGTCTGAAATAAACTTGTACCACCTCATAATCTGTTGGAATGCTTACTCTAACCTCTTTTATATGAGCCCAGTTACGGTATTCATAAGGAAATAGGTTTCCTCCTCCATAATTATCACAGCAATCACCTATACTGAACCAAAAGTTTTGTTGAACAGTTCTGGCACATGATTTTACAGTATAATTACTTGCCCAACTGTTGGTAAAATAATATCCAATCAAAGTAAACCTTCCGTCATAATCATCACAACCCCATTTGTCACCGCTTAATTGTGCTGCATCAGCTCCCCATGGAGCAGCCAATGCGCTTGTAAACAAGTCATTATTAATTGTTACTTCTTCTACATTCCCTCCTATATTCCCAGTCACCTTATAATTTACAACAAACTCAATAGAATCTCCATGTGTAAAGTAAAATTGGTTACTTAAAGGAGCATCAGGTAATGTATTGCATTGATATTGAGGTAAAAAACTATACCTAAACTTACGTTGATCATTTGCTCCATCTACTGTTGCCGTTGTAAAGTTAGTACAAGTGTAATATGCAGCGGTAGCATCATCATAAATTTGAATACTACCGTCAAGAACAGTTAAATTCTGACCAAAATCAATATCTGCTTCAACAAAAAAGTTTACAAAATAATTGTTATTAGCACCAGTATCTACAAAAACTTTATATACAGTTTGTAGCGTATCACCTACCATAACTCTGTTGGTTTTAATTTTATTAAAGTCCAAAGCTCCATTACTATCTGTTAAACCATTTGCATCATTATCAGGGTTACCATAGTTAATTCGTTCAGCACTAAATGAAAGAAAATTAAAGCCCTCACAATTTGCTATTGGACAATGTAGGTTTGTGCTAGTTGTTTCATTACATACCATTGGAACTTTACAAGAAGTACAGCTGGCATCTGGTACATAGTTGATATCTAAACTGATTGTTTTATACCCTGATGTTGCTCCAACACAATCTCCTGTTAGGTTAACTACTATTTCTGATTTTTGGATATTAAAAGGTTCTGGAGCTAGAAATACACCAACTAACTCTCTTGTTGCGGAATTAAATGTAACTGAACTTGGGGTCCAATTTGTAGGACTACTTGTCCAAACAAAATCATTAGCTCCTCCAGCCCAATTTAGACCTAAAGGAAGTGTTGCAACAACTTCATAATTGGCTCCAGTACCAACTGGTAAATTATTATCATGGCTAGAAATAGTATATGCGAAAGGCAATGTTTCTCCCGCATCAATATCTATTGGTGTTTCTGTGAATATTGTCATATTTAAATCAGTAGTCCCTTCTCCTGTTTTTGTACTTGAATAATTGTTATTGGCACACATATCTTCGTAATCCACTTTGTATTTCCAACCCATTAATTTTTCATTATTACATTCACTGATACAACAATGGTAGCTGTTCCATTTTATAATTACAGTTTGACCTGGCGCAATGTCTATTGGTAAATCAACAACAACTCTACCTACTGGAGAATTCCCTAAACAACTATACACCCCATCATTTCTTGTAGTGTACGCAGAAACTACTGCACTTACTGGAGTTCCTCCAGTTCCTACTTGATAAGTTACACTTGTTGCATCTATAGCAGAAAACAGATCTTGATCATAAGACCCTCCTGAAGATTTATAAATATCTATTGATAAGTTAGTTGCGTAGCCTTGACCGTTATTTTTTAATACTATTTCTTGAGCGCTATTTTGTGAGGCAAAACAACTTGACAAACTTTCATTTGATGAGATACTTAGATTCGGATTTTTTAAATTGATACTTACATGAGCATAGGAATTGTTCGAAGTTCTGTTGGCCCCATCACATCCCCAATTCGTTTTAATAGTTGATGTTACCGTATTGGCTGCACAACCACTTGCAACTAAATTTTGAGTTATGGTAATACTCTCGTTGGTATTAAAATATCCATCATTGTTTCCTATAGTTGCAAAGTCAGATGCAGAAAGTGTTATAGTATCTAAAGTAGCATTTAATGTCCCTAAATTGGAACTTATTAAATCTACACCAGTATTGTTGCGCAAATCTGTTAGCTTAAATTCCGATAATCTTCCGTTACCTGCATTTACAATAGTAATATTTCTAGATACAGCAGCACCTGTTATAACAGATTGACTGGTTGGTGACACGTTAATGATGCTTAACGCTGCATATAAAACATTGTAAGCATTTGATTGATGTGATATTTGATTTGAAGAGTAACTTACGCTTACATCGTTTCTAAACACATTACCTGCTTGTTGATAAGCTATAGCAGAAATGTTGGCTATTGTAACTATATCAAATACAATAGAGTCTGATCCTAATAGACTATTGGCAGAAAATACTAGCGCATTATTGTTACTTACATTTTGCTCTTGCACATTGTAATTACTCTGTTCTGAAACAGAACCTTGCACATAGGCAATACCAGTTGGTAATTGTACAGTAAAGGATATTCCAGAAAGAGTTGAACTTGAATCGTTTTTCAGTTTTATTTGAAAATTTTCTGAATCTCCACAAACTATAATTTCTGGAATTACTGTAGAACTAAGGTTTACTAAATTTTGAGTTTTTCCGATTAAGGTGCTCAGGATAAGGATCAGTGTAAGTGTAAAATTTCTCATAGCTATCTGTTTTTTTCAAGATAGTACACTAAGGTTGTGCCCTTTATTTATTAATCAATATTAATTACTGATTAACAGTTGTTTACGTTTTTTATTGACGATTATTTATTCTATTCATTTTTCCCATTATGGGAAGAGTTAACATTGTTTTGGGAAGACTATACAAAAACACAGAACACATTAACCCCACATCTACAAAGGATTTGACACATATATCTCAATAATGGAATAGTTACTGCCTAACACTATATGGAAACCAATTATTAACCAATATAAGATATTATGAAAAAGATAGTAAAAATTGCATTGATAGCAAGTATGTTTAGTTTCATTTCTTGCTCAAAAGAAGTTGTTGAACCACAAGTAATAGAAAAAGAAGTTTTGGTAGAGGTGTTTGTACAAGACCCATCATCTTCATCTTTAGTTGAATCTCTAAGGTTGTATTATTTTGGAGATGAGATCAAAATCTATGAAGATTCACAAAGGCTTGCAGGGGCTAATGGAGAAGTAAGCTATGATATTTATCAAGAAGCTAAGGATAGCGGAACCAACTTTGTAACTGGAGAGTTCAATTTGACGAGTGATGGAACTGAATTTTCTACTATTGCTTACAAAGTATCGATAAACATGAATAATAAATCTTGTGAAATCATTGAAGCAACTAAGGATGGATCAATTCTAACAACAATGAATTTAATTTTATTGTTAGGAAGCTGGTAAATAGCTTAGATTTAAAAAAAAGGATGTGGAATTTCTCCATCCTTTTTTTGTAATGAATCTCATCGAAACAGAGCCTTCAGGATATAAAAATAACTGAAGCTACTCTTGATGTATTTTCTTGTATTCCTTTTCCATTCCTTGATTCCCTACATAAGCACATATCCCCCTTCATTTGAATATTGTCCAACAATGTTAACATAATAATCACCAGTCCAAAAACTACCACCCAAAAGCATTGCTTTAATTTCTGGGGATATTTGAAACTTGCTGTAATACTTTTCAATATCGTTACCATTTTTGAGACAGAATAACTCGGAACACTTTGCACTAAAAAATGAACATGATCTTTTTCATATCCAATTTCTATAAATTGTATTTCATATCGTTCAGAAATTTCAAGACACACCTGTTTAAGAATTTCTCCAATCTCTTTGCCTATTTCCTCTATTTCAAGGAAAATACTAAATGATACAGCAACAATCTTTTATTATGACTTTTTAAGACATGTTCACTCACATTGTAAAAATACAATTTTAACCAATCCTCTAGAAACTCAAGGTTTTCATAATTTTCTCCAGAGCACATTGAAATTACCTAGATTAAATATGGTTATTTAAAAATGTTAGATATTAAATTAAATGAGTTTAATTATTTAACTAAATGCTATAAAAAATAACACTACACTTTGAAAAAATAACATTATTTTAGTTTTTTGATAATATATTTAGACAAAACATTATTATGAATATCACAGAAAACAACGAGAGCCTCTTTTACCAAGGTGGCTCTGAAATAATAACCATTGAAGAAGATGGGAATAAAATGCTAATAAAATCTGTTGATGGGTCTCTTAATGATAAGAAATCTAGTTTATTTCAAGAATTTACTATTCAAGAAAACAAAGACTTAAAGTTTACAAGAAAAATACTTAAGAAAGGGTACTACAAAGGTAAACCTTCTATCTGGATGGATTACATTGAGGGAAATAGTCTTTATGAACTTTATAAATTAGGTGAAAAAATAACTATTCCAAACTTTATAGATATAGCAATAAAAATAATGACTGCAATTAATGAGTTGCATCAAAGCAAAATTATACATAAAGATATTAGTTCTAAAAACATACTTATTGATATTAATAACAATTTAAAGTTAATTGATTTAGAATTTGCTATAAGACATGAACATAAAGTCCCCTACTTTTCAAACCCAAATAACCTTAAGGGTACTTTAGAATATATTGCCCCAGAACTTACTGGAAGAATCAACCAAGCAGTTGATATACGATCTGATTTATATTCAATAGGTGTTGTGTTATATAAACTTTTAGTAGGCAAATACCCTTTTGAACATAAAAAAGCTTCTGAATTTTTATACTCTCATATTGCAATAAAACCCGAAAGTCCAAATAAAATTAATTCTTCTATTCCTCTGGTTATTAATAATGTCATTTTGAAGCTTCTTGAAAAAAAATCAGAGAACAGATACCAGACAGGAATTAGTTTATTGAGAGATCTTAAAGATATTAAAACTGCTTTGACTTCTAATACTTTAGATCAAGTTATATTGAAGGAACAAGATTATGATGATAACCTTAGAATTCCTCAGACACTTTTTGGTCGCGAAGAAGAGATTGAGTCTCTTCAATCATTTTTGCAGAGCTCTTCTAAAGTTATGTTTATTTCAGGACAATCGGGAACTGGAAAAACTTCTTTAGTCCATAATCTCCACCCTTATATATGTGAGAACAATGGCTATTTCTTTAATGGAAAATTTGATCAATTAAATAGAAATAAGCCCTACCTTGCTTTATCAGAAGTGTTTAAAGGCTTTTTAGCATCCATATTTACAGAATCTGAAGAAAGTATTAACCAATGGAAAAAAAATCTTACTAATAAATTAGGAAACTCTGCTTATATCCTTGAACCAGTTATACCAGGTATTACGGAATTTCTGGGAACCAAACAAGAATTAGAGTCTGTATCATATGTTGATGAACAAAATCGAATAAACTTTGTTTTTAGCAATTTTATTACCTGTTTAGTAGAAAGTAAAAAACTAATGGTCATGTTTATTGATGACTTTCAATGGGCAGATTTAAGTTCTTTACAAATACTAGAGTATGCTTTTAAAACTATTGGTGGAAATAATTCTATATACATAATTGGCTCTTACCGTTCTGAAGAGGTTAACGAAGATCATATTTTTTCCAATTTCAGAAAACGCTTATATAGTTCTATTACACCTCCTAATGAGATTGTTTTAGATAACTTGAATGAAAAAGATATCTTAAATATTCTTTGGAGCACATTTAAAAATGAACTAGACCATAATAAAGAGTTAGCAGCTATAATTTATAATAAAACAAACGGAAATACTTTCTTTATATACCAATTCATTAAGACTATTTACGATAAAGGTTTAGTCCAATTAGACTTCACATCTGGTCAATGGGCTTTTGACATTAATGAAATTAGGAAATCAGAATTTTCGTCAAATGTTATAGATTTATTATTAAATCAGTTTACCGACTTTGATGAAAACATGCAAAAACTCTTAAGTTATGCTGCTTGCTTATCAAGAAGTTTTAACTTAAATGAGTTAAATGAATCTTTAAACCTACCGATTAACATACTTTCTGAAACAATAGAGAAATGTGTGAATAAAAACTTAATTGAAACCCTTCATTCTAATTTTTTAGAACGAATTTCTTCTCAAGATTCTGAATTATACTTCACCTTTACACACGATAAAATTAAAGAAGTTTCCTATGCTCTATTGGATGATGTAAACAAAAAAAACTCCATTTAAAATTTGCTCAAAATTACATTGATAGTGATAATGATAAAGCAACTTATACAGTTGCCAATCATTTAAATAAAGCAATTGAGTCTAACTCTATCATTAACAAGAAACTGTCTACTTTAGTTTTTAATGCAAACCTTAAAGCTGGTCTTAAAGCAATGAATGTGGCAGCTTTTGAAATTGCAGAAAGATATTTTACTTGCGCACACAACCAACTTGATAATTGTAATATTGTTGATGCTGACATTTTGTATCAACTTGATATAAGCTATGCTGAATCATTACATCAAACGGGTAAAAACAAAGAAGCTGAAATAAAATATCTAAATATTTCAAAAGGTATTTCTGATAAATATAAAAGTGTAGAAATTGCTGAAAAGTTAATTCACTTTTATACCAACAATGGTAGATTTAAAGATGCTTATTTAGTTGGTGTAAATGTTCTTAAGGAGTTTAATTTTAACATTCCAAAGTCTCCTCTTAAGCCAAGGCTAATTCTTAAAGTAATTAAAACTAAATTAAAGCTTAGAAAAGCTTCAGATATAACGAACCTACCTACTGCAACTGACCCCGAAGTGATTGCTATTGTGAGTATTATAGGCTCAATTTTAAAATCAGCCTACCAAATTACACCTGAACTTTGTGTTGAAGTTTCTACAGAACTTGTAACCCTTTGCTTAAAAAAAGGGAATACAAAAGATAGTCCTGTTGGCTACTTTGTATTTGGAGGTATATTTTTAGGAGGTGTACTGGGAAATCATGAATTAGGATATAAATTTGGTGATTTATCAATGAAAATGGTTGATAAATTTAATAGCACTCATCAACGAAGTGAAGTCCAGTTTATTCATGGTTATTTTGCAAACACTTGGAAAAATGGAATAGATAGTACAAATAAGATTTTTGATGCAGCTTATGATTCTGGTGCTGAAATTGGAGATTTTTTCCACATGTCTTGTAGTCGAACAGCAAGAATACAATCAAATTTCATATTTGGTGTTCCCCTAGATACTGTTTTAAAAGAAAATGCTCCTTACCTAAATTTTGTTTCCCAATCTAATAATATAGAAGCTGAATATGCTTTTAAATCGGTAATTCAATCCATTAAAGCACTACAAGGTAAAACAGATTCAATCGGTTCTTTTAATGATCATCAATTTAATGAAGATGAATTTCTTAAAAATGAGCCAAATCTAAAGGCAAGACATTTCTTACACTATTACCACATTAACAAAATGATTGTTAATTACCATCTTAAACAGTATGATGTAGCGTATGAAGCAATGATATTGTCTGAAAAATACTTGCCATATTCGAGTGGTATGCAACATGTTGTTTGGCACCAGCTATACAAAGGATTAATTAGCGTAGCACTTAGTAAAAAAACTTCAAATACCAAATACTTATGGGCACTTAAAAAGGTAAATAAATACTTAAAGAAAGTTAAAAAATTTAATGCTGCTGTTTATGGAAATATATCAGATATTATTGCATTAGAACTGAATAAATCTAAATTAAACAGCTCTGCCTTGTACGATGAGTATGAATTACTTATTAATAAACTAAAAAATGAACAAACTATTCAATTACTTGCTATAACATATGAAAACTATGCAAATGTTCTAAGTTCAAACAATCAAATAGAAAAAGCTCTGCAACAAATAACTAAAGCTAAAAGCATCTATAAGTCATGGAATGCTACATCGCTTTATGAAAATAACACTCTAGAAGAAACTGGCTCTTCAAATAGTGAACAATCGATGACCTCTGTAAAAATAAAGGATCTTGATTTTAATAGCATTCTCAAAGCTTCAACAACAATAGCCGAAGAGACGAATCAATCAAAATTATTTGAAAAGATGATGGGTATTATTGTTAAAAACATGGGGGCTACTAAAGCAATTTTGATAATTAATGGTGACAAAGGGCATACCATACAAGCAGAGTTTTCGAATGGGAAAACTGATGTAATGGAAGGAATCCCATTAAATGATGTTGTCGAAAATGAGGATTACCCTTCCTCTATTATCAATTATGTAATTAGAACGAAAAAAGATATTATTCTTGACAGTGTAACTAGAAACAATTTATTTTCTTTTGATACATATTTTATTAAAAATAAAGTTCAATCTGTAATTTGTCATCCCTTAATAAATCAACAAAAATTGATGGGAGTTATGTACATTGAAAATAACTTATCTGAGAACTTATTTAATGAAAAAAGAGTTGAAATTCTTCACTTACTAAGTGCTCAGATGACTGTTTCATTAAAGAATGTGTTACTATACGAAAACTTAGAACATGCAGTTAACGAAAGGACAAAACAAGTGGTAAGTCAAACACAGATTATTGAACATAAAACGAAAGAGATATACGATAGCATTAATTACGCTAAAAATATTCAGTTTGCTACAATGCCTGATAAAAAAGAACTGAGTAATCTTTTCGAAGATTCCTTTATCTTGTACAAACCTAAAGATATCGTATCTGGCGACTTTTACTATTTTACAGAACTACCTACTGGCGATAAAATTATAATTGCTGCAGATTGTACGGGCCATGGAGTTCCTGGAGCTTTAATGAGTGTTATTGGTTCTTTTGCTTTAAATAATATCATTAATTCTCAACAAGTTTCTGATCCAAGTGAAATCTTATCACAACTTCAAGTAAATATTTCAAGAGCATTTAGTCATTCTAAAATCCCACTCAATGATGGAATGGATTTAACTATTTGTTTAGTTGATACAGAAAATACAGTCCATTGTTCAGGCGCTATGAATGGTGCAGTAGTTATTAATAACGAAGGTAAGCTTACTTACTTAGCTCCTGATAGAATACCTATTGGAGGAACAAGAGCCAACAATCATACATTTACTAAAACTAATATTACTCCAGGAAAAGGAAGTATGCTTTACATGATGACTGATGGGTATCAAGATCAGTTTGGAGGAGAAAAGGGTAAAAAATTCAAAAAAAAACAATTATACCAAATCTTTCAAGATATTCGAGAGCTATCAGCAGAAGATCAATATTTAACACTCAATACAAAGTTCAATGCTTGGAAAGGAAATGAAGAACAGCTTGACGATGTTCTTATTATTGGAATCAAAATTTAAATTAATAAATAAAAATGAAAAGAAAAATGAAAAAGAGTACAATTATTTTTGGAGGCGCTATAACATTAGCTTTTTCAATAACCAGTTGTGGAGATTCAACTGAACCTGTTAAAAGTGACAACAAATTAGCAATTAATGCTATTACTGAATTAAACGGTAAACCTTATGCTGATAATAACGGTGAAATTCCAACTAAGGAAGAGTATTCTGATACGCTTTATCATATTAAACATGATTTTCCTGATAGCGCGAGTGTTGATTGGAGTACACCATGGACTACTTATTTAGATGGTAAGGAAATCAATAAGCAAACTGCAGAAGGATATATGGAAGTCCTTAAGGAAAGAGTGAGGCCAGGAATGAGTGTTTTACTTAATGATGCAAAAAAATGGAATAAAACTAGAAATGACTACAATTGGTATGGAAGTCCATGGATGGCACAAAATGTACCAGTAAATGTACCCTCTGATCAAGTTAACTATTCTGGTAGAGAGGCCATTTCAGGTTCTTATACAGGGCAAATTATTGATTCAGCAGTCTTTGCTGCTTATGGACTAATAAAGAAGCCAATTCAAAACCATGCTTTAGTTTATTACAATGATGTTGCTGCATTAACTCTAGCAACAGTTTGGAAAGACCCTTGGCATCCAAATTACTTAAACAATAATACTCAACTTAAAGAAGGTGCTATTGTTGTTAAAGCTGCAGGTATAACTGTAAGTGAAGCAGAGTGGCCAGAATACCTTAAAGGCTGCTCTACATTCGATATATTTAGACCAATGATTCATGATACAACAAATACCAATGTTGTTCAAAATTTAAGTTATATCCAATTCGATATTATTGTGAAAGATTCAATCGCTTCTCCAGAAACGGGATGGGTTTTCTCTACTTATATATATGATGCTAGCAGTAACGGTACAACAGTTTATGATAGATTTACATTGCTAGGTGTAATGTGGGGACTTGATCCTGAAGTAAATACTCCAGAACAAGAATTGAAAGAAAACTATATCAATAAAGATGCTCCAGCTTTTACTGCAGCTACTCTCGGTTTTTGCGGGAGACTTGCAGGACCAATTGATATAGCTAACCTTGTAGGACCTCAAACAATTTCTGGAGGAGACCCAACTGACACAGTAACGTATACACCAGCGTCTTCTTGTTTAAGTTGTCATGGAACTGCAGCATTTAATAGTCATGTTAATTTTTATCCATCGCCAATTAGTATTGATGAAATTCCACCATCTAAGATTTATTCTCCAGGAAATAAAGAGTGGATGGAATGGTATGTTAATAAACCAGGTACTGAAACTCAAGATAAAAGACAAGGAAAGAATGTTGTTGCAGTAGATTATGATTTTGTAATGATGTTTGCCCTAGGCAACTGGGCAGAAATAACTGGATTAGAAAATAGAAGTAAGAAATTACGAAATTACCCATCACATAAAAAAACCAAATAACTTAAACACAGTTTAATAATTGAGAGCCAGATTTATCTGGCTCTTTTTTTCATAACTTCTATTCTCTCTATCTCTGACAAATTAAGACCGTTACAAAACATAGAAACCGAATTAATGGTGTTCCTTTTTAATTTTTTCTAAATTTTAACCCTGATTTTCTATTTTTTTACAAAACGTAGTCTTTATCTTTCTTGTGCGTAAATCACAAAAACTATCTGCTAATGTTGGTGCTTTTTTTAAATTTCACAAACCAAAATAAAAAAAATAACCACCTGAAAATCAATAGATTAAATAAATATTATTGAGGTTTTATCCTTCCAACGGTCTTCCATTATATATTTTAAAAGATTTAAAGAAGTTTTCAGCTATTACATTATCTCAGGAATTACCTTTCCGACTCATATTTGAAAGGTTATCTATTCAGAAAATAAAGACATATCTACATTAAAGTTTTTATCATTAAATTTTAAAAAAATATAGCTTTGTTATTAGCAATTTTAAAACTCAAGTAAATATTCCCTCTGCTTATACAGTTTTTAAAATATTCAAATGCAGATAAATTATCTTTTGAAATATAGCTTTAGCTTATTTATACTTTCCTTTAAAATAACTTGACTATAAATTCTAAATATGCCCCCTTTTCCTGTAAAAAAACCTCCTATTGCAAGTGCTCCAAAATTAATGATCAAGAATATAATAAGTCTGTAGATCATATTTGTTTTAGTGTTAATGTTTTAAATAGCATTTCATACTCTTCAAATCGATGTTCTCGGATTGGTCTAATTTTAGGATCGGTAGAAAAATGTAAGAGTAAACATGGACTTATGTTTTTATAGTTATCAACGTACTCGTACTTGATTAATTCTTGACTTTTTATCCGTTGTTTTATTTTATTGTGATAAGGGTACATTAGGTTTGTTTTGAATAAAAACGAGTGTATTAATTGCTTGCACAAAGGTATCAATCATTTTATTCAAAATTGAGAAGAGTTAGGCACTAAATTTCATTTCTCGGATGTTTAACTCCCATTTCCAGGCATCTTTTAGCGCTTCTTTAATGCCGTATTTGGCTTTCCATTTTAGCACTTCGTTTGCCTTTGTAGTATCTGCATAAATTTGCTCTATATCTCCTATTCTTCTTGGAACTATTTTATAATTGAGTTTAATCTGGTTCACCTTTTCAAAAGTTTCAATCATTTCTAATACAGAATTTCCTTTGCCGGTACCAACATTAAAAGTTTCAGTTGTACTGTTCTCATCTAAATACTGTAAGGCTTTTACATGAGCTCTAGCTAAATCAACTACATGTATATAATCTCGTAAACAGGTACCATCCTGGGTATTGTAATCGTTTCCGAATACTTGTAACTGTTCTCGTATTCCAATTGCAGTTTGTGTAATGTATGGAACCAAGTTCTCAGGCTTTCCATTAGGCAATTCACCTATCAACCCAGAAGAATGAGCTCCTATGGGATTAAAATAACGCAATATTACAGCTCCTTCTTTTTTAACATCATTAATCAATTGTTCTCCAACTTGTTTGGTATATCCATAAGGAGATTCTGCTTTCTTAATAGGTGTTAGTTCTGTTACGGGCAATTGATCTGCTTGACCATATACAGTACAGGATGAAGAAAATACTAATTTGGGAATATTAAATTTATCTATTAACTGGAGAATTGTTGTTAACGAACCTACATTGTTTTGATAATACTTTAAAGGTGAACCAACACTTTCTCCCACTGATTTGTAAGCTGCAAAATGAATAATTCCTTCTATATCTCCTAAACCTGTAAAAATCTCATGCATGGTTTCATAATTTTTGCAATCAACTTTGTAATACATGATTGCTGACTGAGTTAAAATGCACAAACGATCTATAATCCATTCTTTAGAATTAGAAAAATCATCTATTATTACAGGCATATAACCTGCATTTATTAATTCTACCACTGTGTGTGAGCCAATAAATCCGGCTCCACCTGTTACAATAATTTTTGGTCTAGTTTCCATCTTTTTTGAAATAAGTTAAATAATAAAATTTCTTTTTTTGATCGGTTTTCTCGAATTTTAACAACAAACAATAAAATGAGAAATTGATAGAAGAGTATGCCATAATTGGTTTCTCCAAAAATTCCAAATTCGGTTAATGAGTTAATAAAAGCAGGTATAAATAAAGCGATGAAGAAGTTGCCATAAAGGCTGATTTTTCTTTCTTTAAAAAAGTTTCTGATTGTTAAAACCAATTGCCAAAAAGCAATAAAAAAACCTACAAATCCTAAATTCATTAATACCTGCATAAAAGTATTGTGGGTCATTTTTGCCGCATAGGTATTTAAACTCTCAAAATAATCTGTATAATTAATACGCATAAAACCGTATCCAAAAAAAGGTTCTTTTATTATTCCTTCTTGCAGTAATGCTGTCCAAAAAGGTATACGACCGGTCATGCTCAAAACCTCCTCTACCCCTCCTCCATCTTTAAAAATTACAAATTTTAAGATAGCTGGTACTGCCAATGCAATTCCTATAAACATGAAAACTTTCAGTTTTTTATTGTCAGATTGTAAAATAAGTATCCCCATAATTAGCAAAAACCCAATTGCAGATGATCTTGAAGCTGTTAATACTAATACAACTATTGCAGCAATTAATACTATGATTGGAAAAAATTTCTTTTTTGCTTTTTGAAAGTAGAGATAAGTCATTGCTGCACCTATACTGGAGAGCATTCCTAATTCATTCGGATTCATGTAATAACCACCCAAGCGCTGTTCTTCTCCACCACGCATTCCTCTATAAAATAGATCGGGATCTATAAATGAACCAGCTATAAAGATGACCATTATTGGAAAAATAGCCAATGTAAAGGTTTTGATTAAGTCAATTTTATATGCAGGAAAATAAGTGTTGATCATACTAATAACACGCATAAATACAAATACAAATACCAGGCTTTCAAAAGTCATGAGCCATTGCAGTATAGAATATGCAGGATCTGTTGACCAAGAAAATGAAGCTATTGCTATACATAAGTATATCAAATAAAATACCGGAGCCAATACATTTTCATATTTAAATAGTGGCTGACATCCTAATCGAATTAAGCGAAATTGTAGGATTATAATTAATCCTGTCATTCCTACTCTAGCAATAATTTTAAATATTTGGTTTATTGTCCTGTCTTCTACTACACAGAAGTATCCTGCTATTTTAACACATAAAATAATCACCAATAAAATACTGATGTTTCTAACAATATATGGGATGTTTTTAGGCATATATTGCTGTTAATTGATTAACTATTGTTTTCCAATTGAATTGATTTTCTACCATACTTATCGCATTTTTTTGAAAGTGTTTTATAATTCCTACATCCTTCAAGCAAGAAGCCATCTGCATGGCATCAGCAACTGCCGAAGGATGGTTTTTACTCAGTGTAATTCCAGCTTCATTTTGGGATATGTATTCTCCCATATTTGTTTCTTCACTTACAATACAAGGAACCCCCAATACTGAAGCTTCCAATACAACACCTGGTAATCCTTCATTTCGTGATGTAAGCATAAAATAATCCAATTGATTCATTTTTTCTATCTTTTCTTTGCCATATAGGCTTCCTAAAAATTTTACTTGGCTCATTATGTTTAAATTTTGTGCCAAACCTTCTAATTCGCCTCTTTCTCCCCCATCTCCAATCAACCACAACTCCCCTTCTCTACCATTATTATCAAGGTATTTAGCGAATCCTTTTAATAATATATCTAAACCTTTAGTCTTTATATCTAATCTGCCACAAAATCCAAAAATGGGAATCTTATTTTCTTTTTTGGAATTTGTAGGAATCTCTACTTCTTCAGCATTTTGTCCATTTGGCACCAGCTCATAATTTTTCAATTGAAACAATTGTTGTGCTCCAGAAATTTCACTTTTACCAATAAAGTGAATCGATTTTGCATTTTCTACTAATGCTTTTTCAAAAAAAGTGATGTACAATTTCTTTTTCCAATTGCTACGCTCCATTGCTACGGTATTGTAACTTCCATGTGGAGTAAAAACATATTGTAATTTTCTTTTTAAAATAAATTTGGCAATCAACACAAATTGCGATATAAAACCTCCATGAAAATGAAATATAGTTTCTGACCCTTTACTAGAAATCGCTTCTTTAATTCCTTTTGGGATAAAGAATTTAGATGTTTCTTTAAACAAAATGGTATCATAGTTTCTTACAGGGTAATCATGTACTGGGTTTTTAGTGATTCCCCAAACACTAACTTTATAACCCAATTCGGCTTGATATGTAGCTAAACTATTTACTACTTTATTTACACCATTCATTCTATTGGGATTGGCTTTTCCGAGTATAATGTGAACTATTTCCATATTGTTTTTAGTTTTGAATGTAGCTTCAGTAAATAAAAGCTAATGTTTATAATTTGAGTAATAAAAAGACCTATTAAAACCCCGTAAATTCCATAATCAAGGATAAGAGATTCTGCTGCTATTAGACTAAAAATCGTAGTAATAATGTAACTCCAGAAAAAGATATGGTTCATCTCAAATGTTCGAATTACAAACCCTAGAATTGTACCTGTAAAAACCAAAACGTACAAGCCTGTAAACCCTAATAAAAGATCGGTATACTCTAGGTAATCCACACCATAAAACAAATCTATAATTGGTGTTCTGAAAATAGCAATTAATACCAACAAGGTTAAAGTTAGTAATCCTCCTTTAAAGAGCATCTTTTTAAAATAATGAATAGCTTCAGCACTTCCTTTTTGACTTAAAATTTCAGCTCCTTTTATAGGGATAACATTTTCCATAGCAGAGAATAGCACATGTAAAACTCCTACCACATTTTGAGCTATTCTTATTGCTCCAATAGCTACGGGACCAAGGAGCCCTCCTGCAACAATTATGAAAAAGTTACCAGAAACCCATTGCAAGAGGGCGGTCCCCACCAAATACTTAGAGAATGACCAATTCTCAGCAATGGTGTTTTTAAAGTTTAAATAGTTAAAAGCGAATTTTACTTTAAGTAAATTGTAACTAATAGAAATCCCAAACAATACACTTATTGCTAAAAATGTATGATGAATAGAAAGTGCATCAAAATAATTTAACAATAGAATTACTATGGGTTGTCCGCCATATGCAATACCATCTGAAATGATACTTCTTACAGATTTTTTTAGCGTAAAGTTTACTCTACGGTAAAAGTCTTGCAAAACAAATAGAGCTGCAACTAATGGTAAACTGTACAACACCCCTTCTATTTGCCATTCTGGCTTATAGATAAAAACTCCTTTTACAACTGTAAAACTCACTGCAAATGTGACAATAGAGAAAGCAAATTGAACGGAATGTGATCCACTTAAATAATTCATTTGATCTTTATGTTTTGGAAAAAGTGTAAATAATGGTGACACAATAAAGGCCAGTTGTATACTGCTTACAAACAAAACCAACATCCAACCAAAAGCGTATAGTCCAAAATTATCTACACCTAATAACCTCGCTAACAAGATCCCTACTAAAAAATTAACTCCACTTACTAATGCCTGGTCAGACAAAACCAAAAGTTGGTGTGTATTTTTTGAAGTGATATGTTGTATCTTTTTTAACATTATGCTATTAAGTAGTAATTGATGTATTGTTTAATTCGATTGATAATCCCTTTGTTTTTTTCTTGTGTTTCAAATCTTGATCCAATAAGGTTCCCACTATAATTGCTTGCTTTGTGAGCATTGGTTAATAAAAGTTGAATGTTTTTTAATTCATATTCATCCTCTAATAAATCTGCATTTGAAACATAACTTATTGGTGTAGAATTTGCTTTGACACTATACAAATTAAGGTCTGCCAATTTCATAAGCTGTATCGGAGTAATTGAAGTAGCTGTAGGCGAAGTGTCAATAATTACAAAGTCGTAACAAGCCTTTAATTCATTCAGTTTAGTTTCGAACAGCCAATAATTCTCTTCCAAAAGAGCTGTTTCATTTTTAGTGGTTAAAACCAGACCATTTTCGTTAAAATCTTTTGTTGTTACTGTTGTAAAATCTTTTGTTTTGTGAAAGCTAGCTGATAAGTCATAATTAATGTTATCAAAATCTATTAAACAGATTTTATACCCTAAAGACCTTAATGCGATAGCTAAACTTTCTACACTTATGGTTTTTCCTTCTTGTGCTAATGATGAAGCAACTACAATTACCTGATTGGGTTGGATTACATTTTTTAGTAACAATGATTTTGAAAGTGTGATATATTCTCTACCAATATCAGTTTTTACATTTCTAATAATTCCAGCAATAGGGAGTTGTGAATTTCGCTCTAAATCACTTTTATCCATCACTTTTGCTCTTGCAAATTGTCTTAGATAAACGAAGGCTATAGCAATAATTAACCCCAACAAACCACACACAAAAGTGATTAGCGTTTTGTTTGGTGATGCTGGTAATTTTGGTGCATAAGCGGGTTGAATTATTCTATGGAATGATGTTGAAGAACTTGATGCAATAAAAGCTTCTATTCTTTTTTGAGACAAGAAGTTATATACTGATTCTTGCAACCTAAACTCTCTCTCCAAAATTTGTAAATCCTTTTCTCTTGTAGGTATATCTTCAAACTGATTGGATAATATTTTTAATTCAGCTTCTAACTTTGCTCGTTTCGTTATAATCTCTTTTTTATTAGACTTTATTGCTTCTTTAATGTATCTTTTAACTTCTTCTATTTTATTATTTACAGCGTTTATTTGATCACTTCCTTCCTTGTATTTAATTAATAAATCTTGTTTCTCATCATTCCACAACTTCATCTTTTTCACAAGTTCTGTCATTAGCAAATCTCCAAACCCAAAATTGATAGCTGTTTCTTCAAAGTAGTTTCCATTTTTAATGTATTCTTCCAATTCTAATATGGCTTTTTCATTCATTTCAGTATTTACCAATTGTATTTTAAGGTTAGACAATTGTCTCAATCCAGTTTCAGTTTCTTGACGAGTGTTTACTACATCATTTTTCATTTTGTAGCTTTCAAGTTCCTGTTCTGCTCTAGTTAAATCTTTTCCTATCTCTTCTAGCTTAAGATCAATAAATTCAACTGTTTTATTTGCTGCATACGATTTTGTACTGATGTAATCTTCAATATAAGTTTCACAAAGTGCATTATTAAAGTCAGCTGTTTTTCTTGGTACTTGATCTTTAAAAACGACCCTCAACACAGACATTTCCTTATCTATAGCTTTTACATCTAACTGTTCTTTAACTTTATTAATAAGGCCTTCTTCAGAATAGATTAAAAATGAATATTGACCATTCAATTCTAAATTCTTTAATTTAATTAACGAATCATTTTTATTGATTGTTAGTTGGTTTCCATTCAGATTGAATGCACTATTTAATTTCCCTGCTTCAACTACTATCAATCCATTATGCTCATACTCTAAGGTTAACTCTTCATTTAATACTGTTAGTTTAAATGGAACATCAAATAATTCAGAATCAATAAAACGATGCTCAATTACTACTGGACTGTTTTGGTATAACGATGTATTTCTTAGGTTTCCTACTCGATTAATTGCGATATCAAAAGATACTTTTTCTAATGCTTTTTTGATTAATAAATGAGATCCTAACAATTCTGCTTCAGTTTCTATTTTATTTTCAGATGTAAAAACATCAAAATCTTCATATAGTAAATTGTTAGAGGCACCATATTTTTGATTGTCCAGCTTTATTTTAGCTATAGATAAATACATTGTTGGCGTATATTGAATAATCTTTTTGGCAATAAATATTGAAATGATAAATATTACAATGATTATCGGTAACCCTTTAATTAAAGGCAGTAGCTGTTTTTTTATGTTTTGAAATGAGGCCATGGTGCTTTTATTTTAAGATTATTGATACAATTACTGCAAGAGCTGTTAATGCACTAGCAAACGGAATTAATGTGGGTGCTTTTTTATCGATTGATTTACCTTTTCTTGTAGGTACATTAATCACATCTCCTGCTTGAACAAGAATCTGATAGTTATTGTCAACTAACTGAGTAAAATCTATCTGGTAGCTTTTATTATTTCTAATTAATTGAATTTTCTTTTTCTCAGCATAAAATTCAAAGCCCTGTGCATTGCCTATAATTTCTGTTAAAGTATTTTTTTCCTTTTCTAAGATGTATTTACCTGGTGTTCTTACCTCTCCTAAAATAGTAACATCTCTATTCAATACCTTAACAACTAAGTTAGGGTCAACTAAAATTTCTGAATAAAGTGATGCTAATTTATCTGCAGCTTCTTTACATGTTAAACCACCTAACCGTACTCTACCAATTTTTGGAACCATGATATAACCCGCAGCATCTACCATAACCCACTTACCATAAACCTCATTAGAATTGTATATTCCGAATAATGAACCAATACTCATATTGTCATGATTCCAAACACTAATACTTAGCTTGTCATCTACAGTAATTAGATGCTGGTAAATAGAGTCTACCGTTAAAAGGTCTGCAATGCTATTTTGATCTTTTGATTCAAAAATATTTTGATAAGCACATGAGCTAAACAATAAAGCTATGGTTGCTAAAAAAAGAGTTGGTCTAAGGTATTTCATGGTTTCTGGTATTAATTGGTCTGGTCTAAAAGTGTTTTAAAACTGCATGTATATAGCTATAGAAAGAATGATGGTTACTAAGCTGGTAAAAACAATTTTTGCAACTTTGAATTGTCTGTGTTCTTCAACTATTTGATTGAATTTTGCAATCCTTTTAATCAATGCTTTGATTCGGTCAAATGCAAAGTCATTTTTTTCTACATAATCGTAAGCACCGTATTTAAGAGAAGTAATGGCTATACGCATTTTTTCTTGTGCAGATAATAGAATAACTTGAATGTTTGGGTTAATAGATTTAATCTTTTTTAAAATATCTACTCCTTCCATAGATCCTAAATTGTGATCTAACAGCACGATGTCTGGCATTTTAAAAAGATTGTCCATAAAAGCCTCTCCAGTTGAGAAAGATTCTACTTTTCCTAATCTATTTTTAACAATTTCATTTTTAAGAAGGTTGGCATAAAATGCATCATCTTCAACTATAAATATTTTTGGTGACTTTTTCATAACAATAAGTTTTAAGCGGTTTGTTTTAATTGATTTGTTTCTGCAGGCTTCATTGCTGCATTGATTTGACTAAGTACTTCTTCATCTAATTTTGAAATAGAAAGTCTTTTATCGATAAAAACTGTTTTATCGTGAGCCTTTGGAAGTGGCGATAAACAAAATATTTTATGATTGGTGTTTAACTTTAAGATTCTTCTCAAAGCATCTTTGTAAGATTCACTAGCAAAATAACTGTCTATAATTATTACATCTGGCCAAACAGTACTTATGTTATTAATTCCGTGCTCCGGATTAGTCCAGTGTCTTAATTGAGCATTTTCAAAATTCAAGTGCTGTTTCCAAAAATCAGTAGTAAGCTGATTGAAACTGATGAGGAATACTTTTTTCTTTTTCATAATATAAGTTTTAATTCAAACCTACATTTACCTAAAGCGTTCCAAAAAACAAAACCACCTGTTTATGAGATGGTTACGTTAATTTGTTGTTTTTATGTGTTCTAAAAAGGGAAAGGTTTTTCCTATTTTGGGAACTATTTACGTTGATTTAATTGTTTTAAAACCAATTCAAGATCTTGAACAAACGAGGAAACTCTATCCAAATAAGAAATATCATTCGTTTCAGTTACTTCAATTGCTTTAACTTCTTCAAACAATCGAGCAATGCATATGTAATTTATTGATGGTTTCATTTTATGAGCTGTTGAACGAATTTGATCAAAGTCAGATTGCTCAATGGCTTTCTTAATTATCGTTATATCTTTTCCTGCTTCAACCAAAAACAAATTCAACATTTTTTCTAAAAAATCTGGATCTCCCATCTCTTCTAGCTTAGACAAGTTTATTAGTGACTCTTTAACAATCTCCTTATTAGGCTCTATCCATTTGGTTAGCACTCGATTCAAATCGATTTGATGATAAGGTTTAGATAAGTAATCATCCATTCCAGCTGCTACGCATTTTTCAAGATCTCCTTTAATTGCATTGGCAGTTAATGCAATTATAGGTGTTTCAATTTTTAATTCTTTTCTAATGATTTGTGATGCTTCTATCCCTCCCATTTTAGGCATGGTCATATCCATTAAAATAAGATCGTAGGATTTTAAGTTTAGTTTTTCAATAGACTCTATTCCATTTTCAGCCAAATCAACCCTACAATTCCATTTTTCAAGAATTGTTGTTGCCATCAAGCTGTTTACTGGGTTATCTTCTACTAGAAGTATTTTACTTTGATTAAAATCTTCTTCAATGCTGTAGTTGTCGCTCAATTCATACGCTGCATTATCAATATCAACACCTTCCAGCTCAATACTAAAGAAAAACTCTGAGCCCTTATTTAACTCACTTTCCACTTCCAGTTCTCCTCCCATTAAACGAACTATTTTTTGACTTATAGAAAGTCCTAATCCTGTTCCTCCATAAAGTCTTGTTGTAGATGCTGTAGCTTGTGAAAAATCATTAAAAATATTCCCTAACTCTTCTTTTGGAATTCCTATACCTTCGTCTTTAACAACAAACGTTATTTGATATGTATCATCTTTAGTTCTAGTTGCTTTTACAGTAGTTTTAACTGATCCATTTATTGTAAATTTAACGGCATTACTTAATAGGTTTAGTAGAACTTGCCCTAACCTTGTAGAATCTCCATTCAACATTTTAGGAAGTATAGGGTCCATTTCACAAACAATATCTACACCATTATCATCAGCTTTTAAACTAACTGTTTCAATAGTTTTTGTTATCAACTTGTTCAAGTTAAACTCAGCCATCTCTAAAGATAAATTACCCGATTCAATTTTTGAAAAATCGAGCAAGTCATTAATTAGAACCAGTAAGTTTTTTGATGAAGAACTTATGGCGGATAAATATTTAGACTGAGTTTCATCCAAATTGGATTGAGAAAGCAGTTCCGACATTCCAACTATTGCATTCATGGGAGTTCTAATTTCATGACTCATGTTGGCCAAAAACATTTCTTTTATTTCATTTAATTCTTCTGCTTTTAATTTGGCTTCTCTTAGGTCAGCCTCCATTATTCTTCTTTCAGTAATGTCCAAATGAATACCAACTGTTCCTTCTAGCATTCCATCAGAATTATAAAATGGTGCACCACTAATAATTACCCAAACTACATCACCATTCTTTTTTATTAAGGGAACTTCATAAACACTAGAATTTCCTTTTAATCGACCTTCATTTTCTCTTTCCATTATCTTTCTAGATAATTTATCTAAGAATAACTCCGTGGGTGATTTGCCGAGCAACTCGGCTTCAGTGTAACCTATAAGTGAACAGAATTGAGGATATGCTTTTATTATTTTGTCATTATTGTCCACTTCCAGTATTCCTAAATTCAAGTTTTCAATTACACCTCGATATTTCCCCTCACTTTGCTTAACTGCTTCATTTGCTTTTTTTATAGCTGTTATATCATTTGCGTAGATATTAACATAATTGGTTGACTGAAATGGTACGGCATTAATTAGGAAAAAGGAATCATCGACTGCCAATTCAAACTGAAAATTCTTTTGCTCATTAAACGAGTATTCCAACTGACCCAAAAAATATTTCTTTTTAGTGGTATTGGATGCTTTGTCAAGGAAGTCAATAATTTTTTTACCTGCTTTATTGTTGTACATTAAAACATGCCCTTGAGCTGAAAAACGCAATACAGGAGAAGGGTTCTCTTCTGGAAATCGATTGGTATTCGCAATTAACTCTGTAAGTTTCTGATTAGAATTGTACAACTTCATACTCTTTTTCTCGAGTATCTTTTCAGCTTCTTTTCTAGCTAACTTTTGTCGCTTAAGTGCCTTTTTTAAATTTTCTATTTCTTTGTCCCTATCCAATCTTTTTAATATTAAGCATAACTTTTTCTCCATCCCCATCCTTCAATTCTTTTTCAACTATTACTTCTTCATTGAAATAGCCAGCTGCTCCTTTAATTAAACCAACGGCAAAGTCAGACATTTTTCTTGATGATTGATACAGTAATGTCATTTCATTCTCACTATTCATTTTAGCATCAAATGATGGTAATTCAGCTTCTGGATAAAGTTTTAACACTTCCGGATGAATGTAATTGTCTATAGATTCTAAAAAGACGAAAGAGTTTGGTTGATCCATAAATTGAGGATAACCTTTACTCAACACATCAAAAAAGTATTCGCCATAAATTTGCAATAAATCTGGTACCGGTATATTTTGAAGTTCTGATAGTTTGGCAACCATTTTAAACATGTCCTTATGGCTATATGTCCCCACAGAAGTGTAAACTCCGTCAGTATCCAATTCACAACCATCTATAATTTGATTCACTACTTCAAGACCAAATTTATCTTCAACTAGCTCTAAAAACTCTGTAAATACAATTCCTTTCATAATTTCTATATTTTAATTTTCTTTTAACATTCTATAAATTGTAGACTTTCCTATATCTAAGGCTTTTGCAGCTTCCACCACATTGTTATCGTATTTATTTAGAAAATGTTTAATGATTACATTATTATATTCTTTCAATGATTTTTCTTCTAAGGTTAAATCTGCTAAAGGGTCTGATGATGGAAAATTAATATTTACAGCTTCTATTTCATCTCCATCAGCCAATACAGTAGATAGCTCAATAACTGCTTTTAACTCTCTAATATTACCTGGATAGCTATATCCTAATAGTTTTTGATTTGCTTTTTCTGAGAGTTTTTTAGGAGATATTCCATTTTCTTTAGCAAACTCTTCAATAAAATGTTTCGCCAAAATTAAAACATCTTCTTTTCTAGCTCTTAGTGGTGGCAATTCTACTGGCAAACCTAATAAACGGTAATATAAATCTTGTCTGAAATTTCCTTTCTTAACTTCTACCAATAAATCTCTATGGGTTGCCACAATAACTCTACATCTCAATTTTACTGTTTCATTCCCGCCTATTCTAACCACTTCCCTTTCTTGTAGTACTCTTAATAGCTTACTTTGCATCCCGGCATCCATCTCGCCTATTTCATCTAAAAAAATAGTTCCTTTACCAGCTTCTTCAAACTTACCTTTCCTCCTAGTTTGTGCACCTGTAAAAGCCCCTCTTTCATGACCAAACAATTCGCTCTCTATTAATTCTGATGGAATTGCTGTTACATTAATTGCAACAAATGGTTCTTTTTTTCGCTCTGAATTGTAATGAATTGCCTTTGCAATAACTTCTTTTCCTGTTCCTGTTTCTCCAGTAATGGATACAGTAATATTATTGGTAACCGCTTTTTCTATTAAGCTAAATACTTTTTTAATACCAGGGCTATTGCCTTTTATTGATTTTGAAAAATCATACTTCTTCTGAACTTCCGTTTTTAAATGATTAATCTCATTTTTTAGACTTGCATTTTCTCTAATGTGTAAAATCGTTTGCCAAATTCTATCTTTTGTATCATCATCTTTAACCAAATAATCATATGCTCCATCTTTTAACAGTTGAACAGCAGTTGAAATATCGTCTTGCCCAGAAATAATAACAACCTGTGTTTCTGGAGATTCTTTTTTTAAAAAGGACAATAGTTTTTTACCATTTGTGTCAGGAAGAGAGTAATCCAATGTTACTACATCAGGTTTCTCATGCAGTGCTTTTATCAATTTTTTCCCAGAATCAAACGTTTTAACTTCATACTCCGGATTTAGTTCTAAGTGATACCTTAGTATCTCACTGTACCAAACGTCATCTTCTGCAATAAATATTTTAAAATTGGCCATAATTCTTGTGTTTAATCTTGTTAAAGTACGTAAAATATATCAGTCAAGTTTCATTTTGGGATTTTTCCGGAAATGAAATATCTAAACTTAAGGGTTAATACTATCATGAGATATGTGTAAATACAGATGTGTAAATTATTTGAAAACATCCCTTACAAACTAAGCCCCATCCAACTAAATATTTGATTAATAAAGCAACTTCTATTATACACAATACCGATAAAAAAATCGAGAGTTTATCAAATTGAGCACCTCTTTTTTATTTACTTTTATCAACTTTAATTAAAAAATGATAACATACATTGGTTCCGAAAATATAATCTCTCCTTTAGGAGAATCTGCTACCGAAAACTTTGAACGAGTTCGTATAAACGAAACAGGAATCTCTTTATCCAAAGGTATTGGTGTTGGCAAAGAAGACCTTTACCTTTCTAAAATCAAATCAATCCCCGAAAATAATAAGTTTAATGTTTTATTGGCTAAATGTCTTGATTCAATTATTAGCGACTCTTCGGCCAATCTTATTAATTTAAAGGAAACGATAGTTATTGTCAGTACCACTAAAGCTGATATTCAAGAAAACCTTGACACCCCTATTCAACACTCAATTGAGAAACTAAAAAAAGACTACAACCTACAAAACACTCCATTAGTAATTTCTAATGCCTGTATTTCTGGAGTTTTAGCGATGAATACTGCTCACAACTATATTCAAGCAAACATCTACAAACATGCCTTTGTGATTGGAGCAGATGTTATTAGTGATTTTGTATTGTTTGGTTTTCAATCCTTATATGCCGTAAGTAACGAACCTTGTCAACCTTTTGATAAAGAAAGAAAAGGGATTACTCTTGGTGAAGGTGCTGCTGGCGTCTTAATATCTTCTGACTCTTCAGCATTTAAAAAAGGGCCGTTAGAATTTGTTGAAGGAACCTCTTCGAATGATGCTAACCACATATCTGGTCCATCTAGAACTGGAGAAGGACTATATCGTTCTATTCAAAAAACATTAGAGTTAGCCAACATACCTTCTGCAGACATCGACTTTATTTCTGCACATGGCACAGGAACACTATTTAATGATGAAATGGAGTCTATAGCATTTGAAAGACTTAACATGAATAATATCCCCTTAAATAGTCTTAAAGGGTATTTTGGACATACACTTGGCGCTGCCGGACTAATTGAAACAGCAATAAGCATGCAATCCATCAGAAACAACACCCTAGTTCAGAGCTTAGGCTTTCAAAACGAAGGCACTTCTGGTGGGATAAATATTCTTACAGAAAATTTAAACAAAGAAGTAAACACTATTTTAAAAACAGCCTCTGGTTTTGGAGGTTGTAATGCTTCTGCTATTATTAGAGAAATTTAATGAACTACATCAATTCATATTGCCATATTTCTAATAGCGCCATTAAGATCAATGGAACTATTTCTAACTCTTATGAGGCCATGCCTATTGACGAGGTTATTAAAGCAATATATCTTTCTCTTGACCTGAAGTATTCCAAGTTCCATAAAATGGATCAGCTTTCTAAAATAGCTTTTCTAGGAATAGAATTAATGAAACAGGCAAATCCAGAAATATCCAAGTATGGAGAAAATGATATTGCTTTGTTGTTTTCCAATAGTAAATCTAGTGCTGCTACTGACATTAAGTTTCAAGAATCATATGCCAATGGAGGTATTCCAAGCCCTTCATTATTTGTATATACTTTACCAAACATTCTTATTGGAGAAATAGCCATAAGAAATAAGTGGTATGGAGAAAACATGTTTACAGTGTCAAATCTTTTTGATGCTAAATATTATGCAGAATACGCCAATATTTTAATTAAAAAAAGTGCAGAAGCGGTACTTGGCGGATGGATCAATGTGAATGAAGATAAAATTGAAGCTTTCTTCTTTTTTGTGACTAAAAAAGATTTAAAACAGCTAAATTTACCGCTCAATACAGAAACATTAGATAAAATCTATAAAGGAGTTTAAGATGGAAAATTTAAAAGCAACATTAAAAGAACAGATTATTGAACGCTTAAATCTAGAAGATATTAGCGTATCAGATATTAATGATGATACTGCTCTTTTTGGAGAAGGTTTAGGTTTGGATTCTATTGATGCTTTAGAATTAATCGTTTTAATGGAAAATGATTACGGTATCGAATTAGCCAATCCAGAAGAAGGAAAAGAAATTTTTTCTACCATTAATTCAATGGCTGATTACATCTCTAAAAACAAAAAGTAAGTACAAGTTATTCAATTTAACCAACAAGCAACTGCATGAGCATTTACATTACAGGCGTAGGCGTAATCTCAGCTATTGGACTAAATACTGAAGAAAACTACCAATCACTAAAGGATCAAAAGACTGGAATTGAACCACTTCAATTCTTTCCTTCAGAAAAAGAAATATTAGCAGGAGAAGTTAAATTAAGTAATCAAGAGTTAATTCAGCAACACAATCTTACTGCACCAATCTCTAGAACATCTATACTTGGTTTAATTGCTGCAAAAGAAGCCTGGAAAGGCAATGAGCACAACAGTCAAATAAGAACCGGAATTATTTCAGGTACTTCTGTTGGTGGGATGGACAATACAGAAATTTATTACGAACAGCGATTAAATGAGCAAAATCCTGACATCTCATTAATCACCACGCATGATAGTGGGAACACAACAGAGCGTATTGCTGCAGAACTTGGTATTTCTGGATACATCAATACCATTTCTACGGCTTGTTCTTCTGGAGCAAATGCAATTATGCTTGGGGCTCGTTTAATGCAACAAAACAAACTAGACCGTGTATTGGTTGGTGCTTCTGATAGCTTTTCTAATTTTACTGAAAAAGGGTTCAGATCCTTAATGATCTATTCTGATGAATGGGTAAAACCTTTTGATGACAATAGAAATGGGTTAAATTTAGGTGAAGGTGGTGGTTTTATCTTGTTAGAAAATAAGAAGAGCTTAGACATCACCAACAACAAGCCTCTAGCCTCTTTAGTTGGATGGAGCAATACTACTGACGCTTATCATCAAACAGCCTCATCTCCAGATGGTAAAGGTGCTACTCTTGCGGTTGAAGGCGCATTAAAAAAAGCAAACTTAAACCCTAGTGACATCTCTTACATCAATGCACATGGAACAGGTACTCCAAACAATGATCTTTCTGAATCAACAGCATTCATAAATATCTTTAAAGACAAAGTGCCACCATTTAGTTCTACAAAAGCATACACAGGACATACCTTAGCTGCTTCTGGAGCTATAGAGGCTGTATACGCTGTGCTTGCATTACAAAACAATGTGATATTCCCTAATCTAAACTATTCCATCCCTATTAATGAAACGAAGTTAGTACCGGAAACCCAATGGAATGACAGAAACGAAGTCAATGCAGTATTGTCAAACTCTTTAGGGTTTGGAGGAAATAGTTCATCCGTAATATTCAAGAAGGTATAAGATGTATATAAATGCCTGTTCAACCATATCGCACCAAAATTCATTTCGAAACGAAAATTGGATCAATGAACTAACTGTTTTAGAAGAAGGAAGTGAATTGATTACCCCAAACTATAAAGAGTTTATTGCTCCTTCTGCTATACGTAGGATGAGTAAAATCATAAGAATGGGATTAACTTGTAGCAAAGATTGTGTAGAACAATCTGGTATTGAAAACCCAGATGCTATAATCGTTGGAACTGGTTTAGGTTGCTTATCTGATACTGAAAAGTTTTTAAACAACTCACTGACAATAAAAGGATTAATACCTCCTACCTCATTCATTCAATCAACACACAACACAATTGCCGGACAAATTTCTCTTGCACTAAAAAACCACAATTACAACATCACACATACGCAGAATAGTCTTTCATTTGAACATTCATTGATTGACGCTATCTTATGCCTAAATGAAGAAGATTCTAACGTATTAGTCGGTGCTGCTGATGAAGATATTCCGTTACTTGGAGAACTAATTAACGAGTTGGGATTTAAAGGAGTAAGCAACCACCTTACTTCTGGAGCATCTTTCTTTATGCTATCCAACAACAAAACAGCAAACAGTAAAGCTATTTTAGTAGATAGTTATACTGTAGGGTTAAATAGTTCTGATCCTTCTGAGATAATTAATGCGTTCTTGACACAAAACAATAGATCGCTAAACGATATAGATCTTGTTCTATCTAATTCTTTCGGAAGCATTGGTGCCACTGAAATCAAAGCGTTGTTTAGTCCAATTAAAGTTACACCAATAGAACAATATACAGGTTACCATTTAACAAATGCTGCTTTTAGCACACACCTAGCTACAGATATACTTCATCAAAACGCCACAACTAAGAGCGTATTGATCTACAACACCCTCTACAATAACAACATTGGCCTAACTCTACTAGACTCCCTTGAAGCATAAATCGTCATTACAGCTTACCGTTATAGCATTAATAATTGCTGGATTCTTTTATGAGAACCCCTATTTTATCTATATCATATTAGGAATAGTAACTGCTTACGTGATATCACTCATTTGTGGATCTGGTCTAATACAGCTCAACTACTTTGTCGATTCAATCAATAAAAGTTCTAAAGATGGTATTGCCATTACTTTTGATGATGGCCCTGACCCTCAATTTACACCACAGGTTTTAGATATTTTAGCGAAAGAAAATGTTAAAGCAGCATTTTTTGTTATCGGACATAAAATTGAAGCAAACAAAGAATTGTTAAAGCGTATTCATGATGAAGGTCACACCATAGGAAACCATTCTTTTTCTCACACGAAAAAATTAACTACTTCAACTACCACACTGCTAAGAGAAGATTTTTTAAAATGTTCTAATTCAATTAAAAGTGTTATCAATAAAGACCCTAAGTTTTTTAGACCTCCTTATGGAGTTACCAATCCAAGATACAAGAGAGCAATAATGGCGTTGAGTTTAAAATCTATAGGGTGGTCGGTTAGATCATTAGATACTAAAACGAATGCTCCCAACCAATTAAAAAGTAGAATCCTTAAAAAGATCTTTAACGGATCCATATTACTGTTTCACGACACCCAACAAGTTACCGTAGAGACATTACCTGATATTATACAACATTGCAAAAACAACGGCATAAATATTGTTTCTTTACCAGAGTTAATTGATCAAAAAGCATATGGACAATAAGAATTTAGTTGCAATACTATTAATAACAATCTTTTCTTTGAACCTTACAGCTCAAGAAAGAACGCCTTTAAAGAACCCTGAAGAACTCAAAACGAAGCTTCTTAGTCAATCTAAAGCTACCAAATCTATTGTAGCAGATTTTACACAAAAGAAGTATTTAAGCTTTATGAAAGAGCCTCAAGTCTCTAAAGGAAAGTTTTATTACCAACAACACGATAAATTAAGATGGGAAACAACTTCTCCTAAATCTTACATCCTACTGTTTAATGAAGGTAAAGTTCAGATTAAAGACAATGGAAAAGAAAAAGATTTGAAAGGCGCCAATAAAATGATGGGAAAAATCAATGAACTCATGCTAGGACTCATTAATGGTGAAGTATTCGATAGTAAAGACTTTGACAGCAATTACTTTAGTTCTTCTAAGAATTATATTATTGTGCTAAAACCAAAAAGTAAAAGGCTTCAATCCTTCTTCAATTCTATAGAAATATCATTTTCAAAAACAACTACCCGATTAAATACCCTTACATTTTTAGAAAAATCTGGTGATAAAAGTGTTATGAAATTTTTTAATGATAAATTTAACACCTCTATTAAACAATCTATATTTAATACACTTTAAGCATGCTAATTAACGATTTCTTTACCATCTCTGAGGCAAACAATGTAGAAGGAACTATTGAAGCTAAAATTCAATTGAATGCTTCTCACAAAATATTTGAAGGCCACTTTCCTGGAAACCCTGTTACACCTGGAGTTGTTCAGGTGCAAATTGTAAAAGAAATTTTAGAAAACGTACTGGATAGAACTTGTATCCTAAAAGAAATGGGACGTTGTAAGTTTATGGCCATTCTTAATCCAAATGAAAATGGTGAGATCAACATTGTTTTAAAACACCATACTGAAGATGGCATCTTGAAAACTTCAGCTCAAGGAACATCAATAGACAAAAGCACTACTTTCTTTAAGTTTACTGCAAAATATGCTTAGTAGCATTGCATGTCGAACAACTTTACAAATACAAATTTAGACGAGAACTCAAAAGAATTGAGTTGTTGCATTGTTATTCCAACATACAACAATCACAAAACACTTAAAAGAGTAATTGATGGCGTTCTTAAACATGGTTTAGGATACCATATTATTGTTGTAAATGATGGCAGTACTGACTCTACTGATAAAATATTAGAAGATTATCAATCGACCATAACGCTAATTACAAACCCTACCAACCAAGGCAAAGGAACATCTTTAAGAAAAGCTTTTGTAAAAGCTTGGGACATGGGATTTCAAAATGCAATCACCATTGATTCTGATGGACAACACTACCCAGAAGATATTCATTTGTTTATTGATACAGCTAAACAAAATCCTGGAGCACTCATTATGGGCTCCAGAAACATGGAACAAGAAGGAGTGCCTAGCAAAAGCTCTTTTGGCAATAAATTTTCTAATTTTTGGTTTAAAGTTGAAACAGGCATAACCCTTCCAGATACTCAAACAGGATTTAGGCTATACCCTTTAGAACCCATTTCAAAAATAAAGCTCTATACCAATAAGTTTGAAACTGAAATTGAGGTTATTGTAAAGTTAGCATGGAAAAAAGTGCCTTTCATCCCTGTAAAAATTGATGTTCTGTATGATCCAGATGAACGTGTAACTCATTTTAGACCCTTCAAAGATTTTACTAGAATAAGCATCTTAAATACGTATTTAGTTACCCTAACCCTCTTGTGGTATCTACCAATCAGGGCTATCAACAGCATAAAAAAAGAAGCTATAAAAAGCAACGAGAGCAACTTGAAAAAATCCCTTTCTATAGGTTTTGGATTTTTTATGGGGATATTTCCTATATGGGGATTTCAATTGTTAGTGGGTATTCCATTAACGTTTTTCTTTCGATTAAATAAGGTTCTATTTGTTGCTGCAGCAAACATTAGCATTCCCCCTTTTATTCCATTTGTAATCTTTTTTAGTTACCTATTTGGAAAACCTTTTGTAGATAACGAAACACAAATAACTTCTTTAAGTTCTTTAACTTTAGAGTCTATACATTTAAATTTTGTACAATATTTTATAGGGGCTGTTCTTTTAGCACTAGTTGCTGGAATCGTTTCTACAGGCCTATCTCTACTACTTTTTAACGTTTTTAGGAAAGGCAAATAATGATAAAAAAGATACTAAAATTCCTTTTAAAAGCAACAGCCATCCTGCTGGTTGTATTTGTTATCTATTTCATTTGGGAAATTAAAATGCCTACTCCTACTATTGATACGAATTATTCAATAGAGGATTATCAAAGAATTGAAGTTGCCCCCAATCATTATACAGTAAACGACTGCTGGTTAAAAAAGAATAAATACGGTATCTGGGAAATGTACCTAGAAGGTGAACCTTATGAAAGAGGTCTAATCTATGGTATATTGGCAAAGGAGTTGATGGAAAAACAAGAAGTCGATTTTGTTAACCAAATTGATGAAATTGTTCCCAATCAATTTTTTCAATTCTTTTTAAAAATGTTTGTAGCCTGGTTTAACCGTGACATTAACGAGTTTATTCCTGAAGAGAATTTGACCGAGATATATGGTGTATCGCAATCATTCTCTGATAAATACGATTATGTAGGCCCTAAATACTATCGTATTTTAAATTACCATGCGGCTCATGATATTGGACATGCTCTAAAAGACCTAAACATGGTTGGCTGTACCTCTTTCTCTGTAAATCATGAATTATCTGCGGATAGCTCTTTATTGATTGCTAGAAATTTTGATTTTTACATGGGAGATGAATTCGCCAAAGACAAACTCATCTTGTTTGTAAAACCTTCTGAAGGATATGCCTTTTCCTCTTACTCTTGGGCAGGTTTAACCGGAGTTGTTTCTGGTATGAATGAAAAAGGATTAACCGTAACATTAAACGCATCAAAATCTGACATTCCATTTACTGCCAAAGACCCAATCTCTTTATTGGCGAGAGAAATATTACAATATGCTCAAAACACGGAAGAAGCAATTGCCATTGCAGCAAAAAGAGAAACTTTTGTTTCTGAATCCTTAATGATAGGTTCTTCTATAGACAACAAAACAATTCTTATTGAAAAGTCTCCACAAAAAATGGACGTTTATGACTCTGGAAAAAATCAGGTAACCTGTTCTAACCATTACCAGAGCGATATTTTCTTAAACGATTCTGTAAACATTACCAACATAAAAAATTCTGATTCTAAACACCGTTACGATAGAACAAACCAACTGTTAAACAGCAACTACCCTATTGATTTTACCAATGCAATTAGCATTTTAAGAAATCAAAAAGGAATTGATGATGAATTTATTGGGCTTGGAAACCCAAAAGCTTTAAATCAATTGATAGCACATCACGGAATTATATTCAAACCACATCAACGTCAATTCTGGATATCTACCCCTCCCTATCAATTGGGTGATTTTATCTGTTATGATTTAAACAATGTTTTTAATGGTAAGAAAGATTTTTCTATTGTTGATTCTTTAACTATAGCATCTGATCCCTTTACAAACAGTATTGAATATAAAAAGTATGAAGTTTATAAAAACATTAAACAACGCATCCAAAAGCATGTTATGATAGGAAAACCTTTTTCAATTTCCGCAGAAAATGAACAACTGTTTATACAAACCAATCCCAACAACTATATTACTTACATGGTTCTTGGTGATTATTACAGCAAGAAAGGTAATTTCAAAAAAGCCATTGAGTACTACAACACCTCCCTAACACAACCCCTTGCTTCTATTGATGAAGAGAACATAATCAAAGAGAAAATTGTATCTTGTCAACTTGAGTTAAAAGAAAAATAAGCATTGGTTCTCGATACATTCTGATATAAACTTAGAACACTCGAATTAACAATTTCTGAATTGGAATACAAAGAAATGGATAATACAACAATAACAACATCTCAAGTCAATAAGCTACAACACTTATTGAATTACCTTGGTGAAAACTCTACATTTTATCAGCGCTTATTTTCTGAGAACAATATTGATATCAATACCATTACCTCTCTTAACGACCTTAAAAAAATTCCTTTTACTTGTAAAGATGATTTAGCAAAACACAATGATGATTTTTTATGTGTGGATAAAAGTGATGTTGCAGATTTTGTAACTACCTCAGGAACATTGAGTGCCCCTGTTACATTTTACCTTACCAACAATGATGTTGATCGACTAGCAGAAAATGAAGCTCATGCACTACAATGTGCAGGTGGGTCTTCTCAAGATATCTATCAGCTCATGACAACCATAGACAAACGCTTTATGGCTGGACTTGCCTATCAACAAGGGATTCGAAAAATGAATGCAGGAATTGTACGTACAGGTCCTGGATCCCCTTTTTTACAATGGGAATCTATCCAACGTTTCTCACCTACTGTGCTAATTGCAATACCATCATTTATTCCTAAGCTAATTAATTACGCTATTGAAAATGGTATTGACTACAAAAACTCAAGTGTTAAATCTATTGTTTGTATTGGTGAACCAATCCGAAACAAAGATTTTACTCCAAACGAATTAGGTAAAAGAATCCTATCACTGTGGGATGTTCAATTGTCATCTACTTATGCCTCTACAGAAATGAGTGCTGCATTTACAGAATGTACTGAAGGGATGGGCGGACATTTAAATCCAGATTTATTGATACTAGAAGTAATCAATGAAAACGGTGACAACGCTAAAAATGGTGAATTAGGAGAAGTAATTGTAACTACCTTAGGAGTTGAAGGCATGCCATTGCTCCGTTACAAAACAGGAGATTTATGTCATGTATATTATGAAGCATGTAAATGTGGCAACAACACTACTCGTTTAGGACCTGTAGTTGGAAGAAAACAACAAATGATTAAGTTTAAAGGAACTACCATCTTCCCTCCTGCTATTTTTGATGTATTGGACATGACTCCTGAAATTGACTTGTATCAAGTAGAAATTTCTAAAAATGAGTTTGGCAATGACCACATCACTGTGATACTATCTGATAAACTAGAAAATGAAGAGTTTCAGAACAAACTTAAAAATGCATTCAAATCGAAGATTCGAGTAACTCCAGATATCCATTTTATTGGTTTAGTTAATTTAAACGCACAGATTTTTAAACAAGAAAAAAGAAAGCCAGAGAAGTTGGTTTATGTTTAATTATTTCAATTCCACTTTAATCAATACGTCTTCTTTTTTCTTTTTGTAAACTTCAAATACAAATTCATCCGGTGTTACTGAAGATATTCTAGAAAGTTTGAATTGATACATTTTCATTTCTTTTATATTTCTAGAATCTAATAAGGATATTCTTTTTACACTTCCAGTTTCATACCCTACTTTATATGCAGTTAAGAAACCGCCTTTACCATCTGCATGCCTCACTGGCTCATCATCATCTCCCAATCCTAGATTCTTAATGTTATCCATATATACAAAGTATAAATCATCTACTCCTTCTATTAGCTTAAACGACATACTCCCTTGTGGTTTTTTACCATGTTGTCTTTTCGGTAATTTTCTCATCCAAGCCAAACTACCATCTTTATTAATTTTTGTCACTAAAATATCGTCATAATGATAGGTATATGTAGTACGCGTATTTCCGTTAGCATCTGTAGATGTATGAACTACTACATAATATTGTTCACCAACAACTACCATACTACCATCATTATGAAGATATAAATTTGTCGGAACCAAATTCGATAATCCAACAGTCTTATTCTTACTTTCTTTTTTATTGTTCTTTTTTACTTTCCGTGCTTTTAAGTTTAAATTAATGATGTCTAATGGTATGTCATAATAATCGAATTGAAAATCTCCATCTCCTTTTCCAAGATTAATCTTAGCCACTTCTGTTGTTCCAGAATACCCAGCCAAAACTAGGCTTCCTGTCCCATCTTCAAAGAAAGAAAGATTTCCACCACTTTTACCTTCAGGGAAATTGATAACCTTTTCAGTAATATCAGCATTGGGTCCAGCAAATTTAATTAATCGTCTCTCACTTAAAACAGGCGCTGCATCCAAATCCCTAACAATAGCCAACAAAAATACATCCCCATCAGAATTTATAGTGTATTGTAAATTATCCATTTTTTCTTCAGTATAAGGCATTTCAATATCTCCTCCCCAAAGTTTCTGGAGATTATCATCATAAACCCACATACCTATGACATCTTTATTCTTAGAGTCATTTCTAAATTTTGCTTTGTTACGGTACTGGATAAATAGCTTACCTTTATCATGAGAGGTTAAACAAGAAAATCTACTTGATATTTTTCCTGAAACCTCTAGTAGTTTCTTCCCTTTCTCAACAAAAGAACATTTTAATGGATCAATTTCTCTTGTAAAAAACTTTTCTTTTTCGGTTGCTCTATCCCATAAAGAGTATAGTATAAATATTCTATCTTTTAATTCTATGAATTTTTCAATACGAAACCCTCTAGGAAAATCTTCAAAAACTGCAACCTTTTCTAAGGTTAACTTGTCAGTATTGTAAGTTTGTAAAAAGAATTTTCCTCTATCTACTTTAACACTTATAATTAAGTTCTTATAAGTAAAATACTTTTTAATTCCAGCATCTACTACCGGATATGGGACTCCAATTTGGACTTTTTCTTGAGATAGTTTTTCTTGCCCAAAAACAAGTTGAGCAATAAATAATATAGAAAGTAAAAATGTTATTCTTTTCATGTAAAAGTTGTTAAATTGAGAGTCGAGTTGACACGGCTCTATATCTGTTCATTTTTTTGAAATCTAAAATTAATGTAAAAAGAACGTTGTCTTTTTAGTAACCACAATTTCCTTTTAAACGGTTAAACTTGATCCAGTTTTGTGTTAATTTCTAACTATTCCTAACCTTCTCTATTAACTTGTGCTTATCAACATGATTAAAACAAGTTACAAAAGCACCAATAGTAGCACCTAGTACACCATGAAGAATAATGTTTTGACCGGTAAGCGATAAGTTTTTAATTCTTGTTTTTGGGTTAATTACAGCCTTAACAGGATCATTACTGTCTTTTACAATTCCATACAGAGAACCTGTTTTGTCTCCAATATAATCTCTAAAAGTTAAAGGAGTTGTACTGTGTACAGATTTTATATGTTCTTTAATTCCAGGATACATTTTTTCTACCTCCTCAACTAAAATTGCTTCTTTCCTTTTCTTAAAAGCTTCATACTCATCACCTCTTTCTCCTTTTTCTGCAATGGTATTAAATGTATCTTCCCATTGTTCTACCTCTTTATAATCCATATATGCCATTACCGACATACAATCTGCATATTCTTCACTTTTAGAGCTTGCTGGTGTACAAACAAAGATTCCTTTTGGCCAATTCTCTTGGTTATAATCTAAACAACCCCATACATCATCATCATTTACCGAGTAGGTATTGTAATTCATGTATTTAAATGTATTCTCTTTAAACACAATGTGTGATATAAAAGAAGAGGAAGTGTTCTTTAAATTCTTAACCCTTCTTACGTAAGGTTTTAAAAACCTTTTCTCTCCAAAAATATCTATTGTAACAGCAGGATGAACATTAGAAATAAAATTCTTCCCCTTTACTGTTTCACCATTGCTCAGCACCACTTCTTTAATTCTACCATCCTCATGATAATTAGCTCCTGTAACAATTTTTCGCTTTAATACCTCTCCTCCAAAAGCTCTAATGGCTTTACTCAGGTGGATAGAAATTTGAGAACCTCCATCCTTTAAACGATAGGCTCCAGTTAAGTAACTATTTAAAATTAATGCGTGTACAAACCAAGGAGTCGTTTCTTTTTCTCCAGCATAAAGCGCGTTGGTTCCTGCCAACACATTCTGTAATAATTTATTAGAAGTTAGGGAGGCTATAAAATCATGAGCATTAATGCTTAACATTTCAATATCTCCAAAAATATTGTCTTTTGTTATTGATTTAAGGTTGTATAAAGGAAAGTCTTCACAAATGGCTTTCATCTCTTCACAAAACTTTACAATGGCTTGTTCTTCTTCAGGAAACTGTACAATTAAAGATGCAGAAAACTTCTCATATCCTTGAGCATATTTAAATTCTTGCCCGTTAATTCGAATTAGATCAAAACAATCTTCATCCATTCGCTTCCACTTTAAGCTATCTCGCATTCCGAAATACTTAAAAAATTGGTCTAAATTCTCTCCTTCATCAAGACTACCTATATAGTGAACACCAGTATCAAATATACTTTTATCTCTACTAAATACTTGTAAATTACCTCCTATCTGATGGTTCTTTTCTAGAACCACAACACTATGTCCTTCTTCTGCTAATATATAAGCACATTCTAAACCTCCAAGTCCACTACCAATAATTACAAAATCGTATTCTTTCTCTTCTACTGACATTGATTCTTTTATTTAATCTAGCACTAGATAGACTAGTGCAAATATCTCATTTCCGTTAAGTGAATAAACTAATTAAGTTATTACTTCTTTTTTCTACATTTTAAAATGGTATGAAATTTACCAACTTCATCCACATCTTTTATTACTTCTAAATTTGCTTCATCAATCATCTCATACATATCTCTTGAATGGTACATTTTACTATTCCCATTGGCAACAGCTGTAAAGTATAAACTTGTTCCATGCAAAGAATAAGCTGCAGCAAAATCTCTTTGTCTATCCCAGAATAAGTCTTGAATGTATATCAATGTATCATCTCCCATATTGTTACAAATATTGGAAAGAATATGAACAACTTGCTCCTTAGAGAAACAGTCCAAAAACTGACTCATCCAAACAATATCAACATTTTCAGGCAACGATAAATCTTTGCTTAAAACATCTCCAACCTGTCCAAAAACTCTATCCTGAAGACCCAATGAGATAATATTTTCTTTTGCTTTTTCCCATTGTCCTGGAAGATCAATAATGGTCATCTTAACATCATCGTTAAATCCACAACAAGCTATACTCCATTTACCCGTATTTCCTCCTATGTCAACAATATGAGCGGGTTTATCTTCAAATACAACTTTTAATGCATCCGGAAAAGCTCTATCAGAATAATAATGATCAAATTCAAACCAACTTTTTTTAATCGTATCTTCTAACGTAGACAAATAAGGATAAATCGTATCTGCTTCAACACCAATCTTTTTCAAACCAGCCGGCTTTTCAGACAAAATTGATTCTTCCAAATCAAAAAGTGCATTGTAACACACATCATGTGTAAAATTCATGTTCACATTGGTTGCCTCATCAAAAAGGAGGTGGTACCCCATTTTAGTAAGACTAAATGCATCATTCTTTTTTAAATAAGTTATTCCTGTTGTTAAACCTGTTTCGAGTAGAATGGTAACACCATACAAAGGTAAATTTAGCTTTTCAGCTATTTCAGCAGGAAATATTCCTTTTCGTTTATTTAAATATACCTCCTTTAAAATTCCAGTACTTTTAATAATACGACTAGCCTGAAACATCATTGGATAGAAGGTTAACTTCTGAATTTCCTCTTTAGCTTCTCTAGCATTTAAATCATCCCTGTAGTATTCTTTTAACATCTTTTTTTAAAATAATTTTTCATTCACACAACTATTCTTACATAGAAGAATTCACCTTTTCTTCAAGATAAACAACACATTTGAAGTCTTACTTGATTGCTCTTCCATTTGATAGGACAAGTTATGTTTTTTTGCAAAGTTTTTAATGTAATCTGACGAAAAGAAATGAAAGCTTTCTTCTTTTTTATTAAACGACAAAAGCTTGGTAGAAAACAATTCTGTTAATTTTGTTTTTTGATGTCTTTCCTCTAGGTCGGTAATCCCATCTCTAACTATTAAAACACCACCCTCAGCCAAAGATAAAACACACTTTTCTAACAGCTTAGCCTGCTTCTCTTCCGAGAAATAATGTAATACATCATTGATTAAAATCGCATCAGCTGTTTTAAAATCATAACGAGTAACATCAACTGCTTCAAAATTTAGGTTTGCCGTTTTATCAAAACCATTTTTTGCAATTTCAATTTTTTCATCGTCATAATCCAACCCTAAAATTGTTCTATCTTCATCTTTATAATGTAAAAAATAAGATAAGTAACCATAACCACACCCAATATCTATCACACTTGTTTTACCTTGCAACAAAGTATTGTAATAATCATAGTTTTTAAATTCAAATTTCCATTTAATTTTTAAATACCATTCTAACAGAGGACCTTTATAAACAAAGTTCCCAAATACTCTAGGAAACAATTCTTTAGCCGATTCTTGCTCATCTTTAAATTTCAAATACTCTTCCTTAAAGTAGCTAGATACCGACTTAGTTCGTTTTCCAAAAGTATCTCCCCAAGTAGCATCACTTGCTTTTATTCTTGGTAAAACTTTCATATTTAGACTACCCTCTTTTACGAGATATTCTGTTTTTGGCAAAACATAAGAAGCGCCATGAATTAATAATGGTGTAATGTCTAGATTTAATTCTTTTGCCAAAAAGAATGCCCCTTTATGAAAACGTCTAATCTTATCATCTTTCGATCTAGCCCCTTCAGGGAATATCAAAATAGAATAGCCATTTTTGATGCGATCTCTGATAATGTTTAGGTTTTCCTCTGGTCCATCGCCAATATAAATAAACCCCGCATACCGAACAATAGGTCCAAATAAAAATGAATTGTACACCCAACCCTTCACAACAATAAGTATTTTAGGATGTAGTAATAATGCTAATAAAATATCTAAAAAAGAAGTATGATTGGCAATAATAATGGATGGCGTTTTTAGATCTAAATGTGCTTTATCTATTTTTTTCTTTACATGGAATCCAGAATATATAACACTCCATGCAGACCATGACAGTGCTGTATTTAGCACATATCTTTTATGTTTTTTAGGAAAAGGAAGAATGAATAAAATAGCCAGTAAAGTATAGTTCACAAAACATCCAAACACAAACCAAGGGAATTCAAACAATGAAACAACAAATGCTAAAAATGTTAAGGGAATTTTCTTTTTGTCAATTCTATCCTGAACAAACAAATCGAATAAAAATGGCTGTACAACAATTGATACCAACAATACGCATAAGATACCCAGCACACTAACAATAGAAACCGAATGAATTGCAGGGTGCTCAGCAAAAAACAAAACTCCGGTCCCTACCATTGTAGTTAGAGCCGACAATATAATGGCCATATTGTAAGATCCTAAAGTGTTCTTTTTGTACTTGTATTTATTGAGTAAACCATCTGTAACGAAAATGCTAAAATCATCTCCCAATCCAAAAATAAACGTTGCTATAACAATATTTACAAAGTTAAATTTAAGTCCAAACATTCCTGCAATACCTAAAATCCATACCCAGCTAATTACCATAGGAATAAATGTAAATAGCGCCATCTCTATTCTTCCATAAACAATTAATAGACTAATAAAGACTAGCAAAGAAGAAACTAGAAGAATAAAGTTAAAATCATCCTTTACTGTGGTTAGTAAATCTGTAGCTACTTCTGCCCTATTAAAAGCAGATATTCCGGGGATACTAGTTAGTTGTTCTTGAACTTTTTGAATCGAATTTTTATTGACTACAACAGTTGTTATAAAAGTTGTAGAATGTTCTTTTTGATTGATAAAGTCAGTTAAACCTAACGAGTTGTACAATTCACTATTGTCAACTTTTTCAATTGAGGTTGAATTGATCCACTTTTTAAATGCTGAAAATGCTGCAGCATTAAATCCTAAACTATCAGCTGTTTTATCAAGATTTACTAGAAATTCTGCTTGATGAGATAACCAATAGTCTTCCCAAATTTTAAAACGATAACTGGCTACAGAGTCTGGTATGATAAACTGACTTGTAGAAAATGATGATTTGATTTCTCCATCATGTTCAAACGCTTTTATCTTATTGTATAAATTAAAGTTGGCAATATTTGCAGCTTCATAATTAGAAGCTTCTGCAAAAAAGTAGAGTTTCTTTTCTAGTTCAGGATTAATCCCAATTAATTTATTCTCTTGTTCTTTTAAATTCTCACTGTGGTAACTCAGATTATCTAGATCTCCATCAAATTCAACATCAGATGAGTAATAAGAAAATACAACTGTTAGCAACACCACTCCTACAACAAATGCATTTCTATATTTTCTAGGGATAGTAATATTTAAGCCCAATGGTTCACGAGCTGTCTCTGCATACTTGAACTTAAATATATTAAGTACTACTGGTAAGCCCATTAAAGTGAAAAATGCTGCACCAGCTAAACTAAGTGCCGCAAATAAACCAAAGTCTTGTAAGATTTTAGAATTGGTAAACAACAAAGCTACAAAGGCCATTATTGTAGTAAATCCGCCTGTTAATAACGGAGATGCAATCTCTTGAATGGTTTTGGATATAGACTTAGTATGTTGTAAATGCGTAAAGAAATGAAAAGAATAATCTAAAATAATCCCAAAAACAACAGCTCCTGTAGCAATAGAAATTCCAGATATTTCACTTGTAAAAAAGCCTATCATTCCCATTGCAAATGAAGCGCCAAAAACTAGAGGCAACATAAAGTAAATTGGAATGATAATTTTTCTATAAAAAATAAAAAGAATTAAAAGGATGATAACCAATGTGATTAACAGTGTTAAAAATGTATCCTTTTTAACTTGTATACCATTCTCTGCTCCTATTTGAAATGTTCCAAAATAACTCATCTGGTTATTTTGTCTCTCTTTATTCCAGTTATTTTTAAGAATGTTTAATGCATTATACAATTCTATATTCTTTTTATTATCTGATGCATTAAATACTGTTTTAGCAGTAACCATTAATTGTTTTCTATCTTCTGATAGTACAAAACCATCCTCTACATTTAAATTAGATAGATTGTTTTGTTCATTCAAATCTTTGAAAAAGTTAGAAGAGATGGCTAATGGATCTTTTAAAATAAAATCTCTAAATATAAAGCTACCTGGAGATACTAAATTTTGCTGTGCTGCAGATAGGTTTGGACCTACTGAATCTTTATGGATTTTACCATCTATAAAACCATAATAGGATTGATCAATAAATGCAGGAAGGTTGCTATAGAAATAATTGAATACTTCTGTCTCAACATTGGGTCTTTCTATTTTTACATCTTTTAAATATTCTGCACCGTACTTATTTAATGAGTCTGAAAAGGAAGCTGCAACCACAATGAGCTCTTCTTCAACATTTTCAATATCTAAAGTAAATACAACCTGATTGGTAAGTTCTCCTTGATCTATTAGCTTACTGAACTTTTCAAATGAATTGCCTTTGGGCAACATAGAAAATATGCTTTCGTTAACATTTATTCTAAGTATTCCCAACGCAAAAACACCTAAAACTGCTAGTAAAGTAATCACAAACAATATCTTCCTTTTCGAAAAGAAATTAATACTGTTATTTATTAGTGTAGGAAACATTTATGCTTAAAATAAAAAATCAAACAAATATAACTTTGTTTGATTAATTTATTTCAGTTTGAAGCGCAAAGATTATAACAGCAATTTGTTACAATTGATTACACTCATAAGAAGACGTAGGACTTGGAAGACCAAAACAAAAACCTAAGCCTAAGCTTTGTAAATGAGTTATTGTATTAGGACTAACATTAACAAATCCATTTGCTGGTATTCTAGACGAAATGTATGTTAATTCTCCTTCAGAAGAAAACACTCCTATTCCGTTAGTTATGTTGGTATAATTAGGCTTATCCTGATTAACGGTATTGGATGGAGCAGTTACTGCAATATATGTACTTAATTCAGCACCACTAACCTCAAATTTCACAGAAATATTATCCAATTCTCTATGAGAAAAATCTGCAACTTCACTTGGTAAAGCAACAGCTGATTGAATATTCGTAAAGAAAGTTGACCCTGCTATTCCCCACTCTAATGATTCATCACCTAATGAACTTGATGCAACCTCTTCTCCTAAATACATTTCAACTGATTTAGCAACAGATGGTTTCATACTAGCAGTTGTATAATGCTCTATATAATTAAAAACAAGAGTAGCTTTTCCTCTTCCTACAGAATTACCAGTAGTTATTCCAATTTTTGTATCATCAAAGAAATTCCCTGAAGAACCTGAAACAATATAAAACTTAAAATTAGAATTACTAGAAGCTGGAAAAGCAATGTATGATGTTCCAACAATTTCTGTTTCTGAAGAAACCTCTTTACCTGTTTCTTTATTCACTATTTTAATTCTATAGTCGTTCGCTATATTTATATTAGGTTCAACAAATTTATACAGTACATTATCAGTATTGTCAAAAACACCTGCATCTTTAGGAATTTCATTAACAGTTCTAACTACTGTTCCTGCTCCAGTAGAGAATGTTTTTATCACATTAGAATTGTTAACCTCTTCAACAGTAATTTCTATCTCATCTGCAGTATAATTGAAGTTATTCGCATCCGCAGCTAAATCCAATGCATTAACATCTCCAAGAAATGCTTTATTAATTTTTATGTAATGATTAGAATCTGCTGGATTAACAACACCATAAACAACAGTTATATCTTCATAGGGAGCATTAACATCAATGTCTGTTTCGCAAGAAAAAAGCATCACAGAAGCAAGTAAAATCAAAGTATAAAGCAGCCTATTCATAATCTATAGTTTATATATGTATACAAAAATATCATTTTTAATTATAAACCAGTAGATTTTGTAGCTTTGCATCAAATAAATTATACCAATGGTAAGTATTGGTATTAAGCGGTAATAAAAAATAAAGGAAAGGTTAAGATGTCTATTCATTCAAATAATGTAAAAAGAGTTACAACTCATGTTCTTCAGGAAATGAAGTTGAGAAACGAAAAAATATCTATGCTAACTGGATATGATTTTTCTATGGCAAAAATTATTGATAGTGCAGGTGTTGACATAATATTGGTAGGTGATTCTGCATCTAATGTTATGGCAGGACATGAAACTACCCTGCCAATTACATTGGATCAAATGATCTATCATGCATCCTCAGTTATTAGAGCTGTAGAGCGTGCTTTAGTTGTTGTTGATTTGCCTTTTGGAACATACCAAGGAAACTCTATTGAAGCACTATCTTCTGCCATAAGAATTATGAAAGAGTCTGGTGCTCATGCCGTTAAAATGGAAGGTGGAGATGAAATCTTAGAATCAGTAAATAGAATTCTTTCTGCAGGAATTCCAGTAATGGGACACTTAGGACTAACTCCACAATCGATCTATAAGTTTGGAACCTATGTAGTTAGAGCTAAGGAAGAAGAAGAAGCAGAGAAATTAATTGCAGATGCTAAATTGTTAGAAGAAGCAGGTTGTTTTGCTTTAGTATTGGAAAAAATACCTTCTGAACTCGCTACTAGGGTTGCTGCTGCAATTAAAATACCCGTTATTGGTATTGGTGCTGGTAACGGTGTAGATGGTCAAGTATTGGTTGTTCATGATATGTTAGGTATCACGCATGATTTTAGCCCAAGATTTTTAAGAAGATACCACAATCTTTATGAAGAAATGAAGGGTGCGTTTGAATCTTACATTAGAGATGTTAAATCTCAAGATTTCCCGAACGAAAAAGAACAATATTAAAAGAAAGTTTATCTCTGAAAATTATTATCTTTCAAAGATGAAATTAAGACGCTTTACCACTTGTTGTTTTATCATTCTTTTTTCTACAGGCGTATTTGCCCAGAAATTGAATTATGAAATTTCTAATAATCCTGGAAAAATGTTCGACCTCAAAAACTATGAGCGAGCAAAAGAAATTTACCGCGACCAATACAAAAAAGACCTTACCAATAAGAAATTAAAATATCGTTTTGGTACTTGTCTTGTTTACACTTATGAAGTAGCAGATGCTATAAAAATATTAGAATCTGTAGCTTCTGATCCTTCTACACCTATTGAAGTTTCTTTCCATTTAGCTCGAGCATATCACTTATCTAACCGTTATGATAAGGCCATTGCTTTATACAAAAAGTATATAGCAACCACTGGAGCAAAAGCAGAAGAAATAGACATCTCTAATCGAAATATTGAGATGTGTAACAATGCAAAAGCATTAATAAAAAGCCACTTAATATTGAATTTGAAAACCTCGGTAAAAACATTAATTCTGCTGGTAGAGAATACATACCAATGATTACTCCTGACGAAAGTATGCTACTTTACACTACTAGAAGAATGGGTACTACAGGACGTATTTATGATTTAGAAGGATATTACACTTCAGATATTTACCTGTCAAAATACAAATACGGTAAATGGAGCAAGGCAAGATCGATAGGAATGCCGAACTCTTACGGAAATGAACAAACTGCAGGAATGTCTGAGGATGGAAATCTGATGTTGTATTATGTTAACAATCCAAAAAGTAAAAACAACTTACAAATCTCTAAAAAGAGTAGATCTTCTTACAAAAAAGCTACTCCAATTAAATCAAAAAAGATCAACAGCAATGAAGGAATGCACGAATCTGCTACCATATCTAATGATGGTAATTACTTAATCTTTTCTAGTGATAGAGCTGGAGGAATTGGCAGACAAGATTTATACATCTGTAGAAAACTACCTAATGGAGAATGGGCAGATCCTGTAAACATGGGAAAAACCATTAACACAACATATGATGAAGCTTACCCCTACTTAAGTAACAATGGCTACACCCTACACTTTTCATCTACAGGGTTAAATTCTATGGGAGGATATGACATTTTTGTATCTCATTTTGACCTTTCTAAGAAAGAATGGTCTAAACCTCAAAACGTAGGATATCCATTAAATACAGCCTACAACAACATGGCTATTTCATTTTCTAAAAATAAAAAGTATGCTTACGTATCTACGCATAAAGATGATTCTTATGGAGGTTTAGACATTTACAGAGTTGATTTTAAAGATACTGATCCTTCTTACACTATTGTGAAAGGGTTTGTTCTTGATGCTGATTCAAACATATTTAACCAAGCTCTAATTATTGAAGTTTTCAAGAAAAATTCTGACGAAATTTATGGTATTTATGAAGTACATCCTACAAATGGTGATTTCATAATGGCACTACCTCCTGGTAGATATGATATCGAAATTGATATACCAAGCAAAGGATACTTTAAAAAACCATTTATAGTTGCTGGTAGAAAACAATATAAAAAAGAAGTTCAACAGAACATTACTGTTTCATTTGATACTATAGAAGAACCTCAAAAGTAAAGATGTCTAAGCAACTCCCTAATATTGACGTCTTATTTGAAGACAATCATCTCATCGTTGTAAATAAAAGGTCTGGAGACATTGTTCAGGGTGATAAAACTGGTGATAAGCCTTTAATTGACATCGTAAAAGATTACATCAAAATTAAATACAATAAACCTGGAGAAGTATTTCTAGGAAGCCCTCACCGTATTGATAGACCTACGAGCGGAATAGTTGTTTTTACAAAAACAAGTAAAGCGCTAACTAGAATGAACAAAATGTTTCATGATAAAGAAATTCAAAAAACATATTGGGCCATTGTAAAAAACAAACCTGCAAAACCGGCTGACACCATTGTTCATTACCTCAAAAAGAACCATCAAAAAAATAAGTCCATGGCCTATAGTCATGAATATAAAGATGCAAAACGCTCTGAATTAGAGTTTAAAATAAAACATCAATTCAACAACTATTACCTGCTCAATATCAAACCTTTAACAGGGAGGCACCATCAGATAAGAGTTCAACTTTCTACTATTGGATGCCCTATAAAAGGAGATTTAAAATATGGATTTAATCGCTCTAATCCTGATGCATCCATTAGTTTACATGCAAGAAAAATAGAGTTCCTACACCCTGTTGGAAAAGAACCTTTTAGCATAGTTGCTAAACCAAATCCAGGTGACCCTCTTTGGAAAGAAGCTGGAGAATTGTTTAAGGATTAACTAGAAAAGAAAAAGCATCCTAATTTCTTAAGATGCTTCTCTAAACGAAAATGTATTTCGTTCTATATGTTTGCTTATTCTCTTTAGTGAGAAGATTCTCCCTTATTGAATAGGAAAACAGCTACTACTGATCCAATTATTGTTACTGCCATAGATAATGCTTGTAACAATTGAGTTTGTACCGAAAATTCGATAAATGCCCACTGAAAAAATGTGAATGCTATAACTGCTAAAATTCCTAATGCTATTAATTTACTCTTTGCCATAATTCTTTTTTTTGATGCGATAAAGATATAAAAAAATCGGAGTTACAAACTTCGATTTTAATTAAGTTTTAATTTGAGACACTTCAACTCCGCTCAGTGTGACATTTTTTTTTATAAAGTCCCTCTTTTTTCTTGTTCTCTTTCTATAGATTCAAACAAAGCTTTAAAGTTACCAGCACCAAAACCTCTAGCTCCCATTCGTTGAATTATTTCAAAGAATAAAGTCGGTCTATCTTCTACTGGCTTCGTAAATATTTGCAACAAATACCCTTCTTCATCCGCATCAATCATAATACCCAAACTCATTAACGTTTTGATATCTTCTTTTAATTCATGACTGTGTTCTTCTAATCTTCCAGGAACAGCTCTATAGTACTCTTCTGGTGGAGTACTTAAGAATTCTACTCCTCTTGCTCTTAGTTTAGCAACTGTATCAATGATATCATTTGTTGCAACAGCAATATGTTGAACTCCTGATCCTTCATAAAAATCTAAATATTCTTCAATTTGAGATCTCTTTGCAGCTTTTGCTGGTTCATTAATAGGAAATTTAATTCTACCATTTCCATTACTCATTACTTTACTCATTAAAGCAGAGTACTCTGTATGTATTTGTTTATCATCAAAAGATAAGAAGTTTTCAAACCCCATAACATCTTCATACCATTTTACCCATACATCCATTTGGTTCCAACCTACATTACCCACCATATGGTCAATAAATTTTAATCCACATGATTCAGGGTTGTAATCAGACTCCCACTTTACAAAACCTGGTAAAAATTGTCCTTTGTAGTTTTTACGTTCAACAAACATGTGAACCGTTTCTCCGTAAGTATAAATTCCAGCTCTTACTACTTCACCATGCTCATCAGACTCAACTGTAGGTTCCATATAAGACTTTGCTCCTCTTGATGTTGTTTCTTCGTATGCTTTTCTAGCATCATCCACCCATAAAGCAACAACCTTAACACCATCCCCATGTTTAACAATATGGTCGTTAATTGGATTCTTAGAATTTAAAGGTGTTGTTAAAACCAATTTAATTTTATCCTGCGTAAGCACGTATGAAACTGTTTCTTTATCGCCAGTTTCTAAACCTCTATAAGCATAAGACTGAAATCCAAATGCTGTTTTATAGAAGTGGGCAGCTTGCTTTGCATTTCCTACATAAAACTCTACATAGTCTGTTCCTAATAATGGTAAGAAATCTTGTGCTCCTTCAAATATTTTTTCTAATCCGTATTCTACGTTTTTTATATCACTCATAATTTTATTTTTTTAAAGAAAGGAGAAGTTAGAGAATAGAAAAGAGATTACAAGGTATTTTGAAACCCCATTGTCATCTTTTGAAACTCTTCTAATTTTCCTTCAATCTTTGTTAATATTGTTTCATTAATATAGCTCCTATTAAACGCTAATATTAATTGTGTTCCTAATTCAAAAGAAGATCCTAGAGAAATATCTAAAAAATGAGAAAAAGATTTATTTGTTCTTGCAGAACCTTCTGCTATGTTACTTGGAATAGAAATTGAACATCTATTCATTTGTGAACTTAAATCAAATCTTTCAACATCAGGAAAAGTTTTAACTATATTGTAAGTTTCATCAGCTATATCTATTCCAAGTTGCCAAATTTTTAAACTCTTATAATTATGTCTTTTTCCCTTACTCATCTCTCTCTTATCTATTCTCTAATCTCTCTCTTCTGTTTTAATTAATGCTCCAACCAAGACTGGAAATAATCTCCATCTTGAATTTTAACTGCTTCTTCTGTTACTTTTAGTGGCGCAAAGGTATCAACCATTACTGCCAGTTCTTCTGTTTCTGTATGGCCAATACTTCTTTCCATTGCTCCTGGGTGTGGTCCGTGAGGAATCCCTGCTGGGTGCAATGTTATCTGACCTTTATCAATGTTATTTCTACTCATAAAATCACCATCAACATAATACAGCACTTCATCAGAATCGATATTACTATGATGGTATGGTGCTGGAATAGCTTGTGGATGATAATCATACAACCTTGGAACAAAAGAACAAATCACAAAACCAGCAGCCTCAAATGTTTGATGCACTGGTGGTGGTTGATGTACTCTTCCTGTAATAGGTTCGTAATCATGTATAGAGAATTTATAAGGGAAATTGTATCCATCCCATCCTACTACACTAAATGGATGTGCTGCATAAACATATTCATGCATCATGTCTTGTTTTTTCACTTTCAATAGAAACTCTCCTGTTTCATCAAACGTTTCTAACTCTGTTGGTGGATGCAAATCTCTCTCACAATAAGGAGAATGCTCTAAATGTTGTCCGAACCAGTTTCTATACCTTTTAGGGGTATAAATTGGACTTTTAGATTCTACAATAAACAAACGATTTTTTTCAGTATCAAAATCTATTTGGTAAATCATTCCTCTTGGAATAACCAAATAGTCTCCATATTCAAAATCGATGTTTCCTAAGTGTGTTCTAAGTTTCCCTGTTCCTTCATGAATAAAAATTACTTCATCCGAATCGGTATTTTTATAGAAGTAATCTCTTAACGATTTTTTAGGGCTAGCTAAAACAATATGGCAATCATTGTTAAACAATACTGTTTTTCTACTTTCTAAAAAATCATCTGTTGGTGGTACAGAAAATCCTTTTAAAGAAATTGATTTCATGTTTTTATCTACAGCAACTTTAGGAGCTACAGAATATGAATTCACTACTTCTTTTACTTGCGTTGGACGTTGTGTATGGTACAACAATGATGACATTCCGTCAAAACCAACTGTACCAAATAATTCTTCGTAATAAAATTTGTCTTCAGGACTTTTAAATACGGTATGTCTTTTTTTAGGAATAGTTCCTAACTTATGATATCGAGGCATTTTTAATTGATTTTTTTAAATGAATAGTACGTATTAATTCTTCAAAAAATCAATCACTCAGGGTTCCTTTTCAGTTCCTGCTTAAGTTTTGATTTGTATTGATCAATAAAGTAATTCATCTTGAGGTAAAGATACAAAAATGAATGAAGCTAAAAAATGATAAAAATCAATTAAATAAAAAATCTGATTATTGGTTGTCTGAAGCAAACCATTCTGCGTAAGATGTAGGAGTTTCTCTTAACAACAAACTATGCAAGCTAATGTTAGCAGGTAATTTTGCTTTAATCATCTCTGCAAAGCTTACCAACATTAATTCACAAGTAGGTTGGTAAGGAACTAGAATAAGTTTATTCATAAACTCAAACTGTGCTGGATCAATTTTCATTTTGTCATTTAAAACCAAAGAATGATCGTATTCATCAACAATTAACTCTTTTACGATATTCTTTACAATACCAAAATCAATTACCATTCCTTCATCAGAGTCTGATGTATTTTCTTTTACATCACCCAATACGGTTACATCCAACTTATAAGAATGTCCGTGTATATTTTTACAAGGACCATCATACCCTAGCAGCGCATGTGCCATTTCAAATTGAAACTCTTTGGTAATTCGTATTACTGACATAAATCTAATTTAGATTTTCAAAATTAAAGAATAGTTGAATGTTCTACAACCTACTTCCGATAACTATTACATCATCTATTTGTTCTAGGTCTCCCATCCAATCTACAAAAGAATCATTTAATACTTGATGTTGTTCTTTCATGGTATTGCCATTGATAGAAAGTAACAGCTGTTTAAACTGTTTGTAACGGAATTTTTTTCCTTTTACACCACCAAACTGATCGGCATAACCATCAGAGAAAAGGTATACTGTATCTCCTTTATTGAGCTTAAAAGAATGCTTAGAAAACTCTTTGGTTTCTTCAGAATAGCTTCCTATAGGAAATCTGTTTGCTTTAATTTCATAGAGCATCAATCCATTTTCATCAGTCATGTTTGGTTCAACCTCCTCTCCTTCTACTACCTCTAAAGTCTTGTTGGTGATAATGTATAAAGGGTTATATGCTCCGGCATACTCTAAAATTCCTGTTTTAGCATCGAAGGTACATAAGGAAATATCCATTCCATCTTTAATCGCATCAGAATCTACCTCTTGTCTTAAAGTATCCGAAACACCTTTATTCAATTCATTTAAAATTAAATGCGGCTCCGTTGTTCCATACTCACCAACAATTTTATCCAGTAAGTTATACCCTACAATACTCATAAAAGCTCCAGGAACACCATGTCCTGTACAATCTACTGCTGCAAAAAGCGATTTACCACTCTTTTGTGCCAACCAGTAAAAATCTCCAGAAACGATGTCTTTTGGATTGAACAAAATAAAAGTTTGCGGCAGTTGATTGGTAAACATATCATCCGTTGGAAGAATAGCATCTTGTATTCTTTTGGCATAGGTAATACTATCAATAATGTCTTTGCTCTTCAGCTCAATTTCCTTACTCTTTTCAACAACTTCGGCAGTACGTTCCTCTACTTTTTCTTCCAGTACCGCTTTTTCTTTTAACAATTTTCGTTCTCTATTTTTTACAAAGAATACAATAAAAACAAGTATTAGGAGGGCACACAAAATTAAGAACCATGGTCTTTGCCATAAAGGCGGAACTATTTCAAAACTATAGGTAACTGGAGTAGAATTCCATATTCCGTTGTTGTTACTCGCAATAACTTTAAAGGTATATTCTCCAGGTGGCAATGGAGAATACGTAACAAAGGTTTGTTGTGTTGGCGGTCTCCAGTCGCCCTCTAACCCTTCAAGCATTACCTTATAATACACCTCTTCTGGATTGGTTAAGCATATACTTGAATAATTAAACACAATAGACTTTTCCTTGTAACTAAGAGACAACTCCGTATCCATTAACCGATCTTCTAGGTTAACACTTAGCTTTGTTATTTGCGTTAAAGGTTCTAATGTGTTTACCGTTTCATCTTTCACATTTAATTTTACGGCTCCTTTAATTGTTCCAAACCATAAGTTTCCGTCACCATCTTTATAGGTTGCATTTTGTTTAGATTCAATACCTACGTACCCCATCTTTTCTGAGAAAGAATAAAAGCGGTCTTCTTTAACGGTGTACTTATTCAATCCCTTATTGGAACCTACCCATATATTCCCGTTGTTATCACTATTCAATAAAGCAATATAATCCGAAAGCAAGCCATTGTTTACGTTGTATTCCTTTACTACTTTTTTTCCGTCAAACACTAAAACACCTTTCCCTTCTGTTCCAATCCAAAGGTTACCCTCAAGATCTTGAATAATTGATGTAGGCGTAATTTTACGTTTTAAATCTATTTTTTCAATTTCAGCACCGTCAATTCGTGTTAGTCCTTTACCTCTAGCGCCAATCCAAACGATATTTTTAGCATCTGTAAAAACGGTAGAAATCTCATTACCGCTTATTCCATTCGATTGGGTTAATCGAGCTACCTTTTGATTATCAATCTCATAATACACCAACCCATCTGTGGTACCCACCCAAAGGTTATTGGATTGATCTATGTTTAGCGCAGTAATTAACGGTTGATTCATTTGAGAATTAACCATGTAATTCATATCAAACTGTCTGGTAGATTTGTTGTATTTCATTACTCCACCACCCCACGTTCCTATCCAAATATCGTTGTTTTGATCTTGTTTAATAAAACGTGTTTCATGGTAAGGCATTCCTTTTCCTTCAGAAAAAGTTTGAATCAGTTGATTGTCTTTAAATACTGAGATACCTTCATTTGTACCTATCCAATCCTTACCCTCATTGTCTTTTAAGATTGACCAAACCTGCTCGTTCAATAAACCATTCTCAACTCCAAAAGAAATAAACTGACTTCCTTTATACACCAACAAACCAGTCTCTTTTGTACCAATCAATACATTGCCTTCTCTATCCTCTTTAATGCATCGGATATGCGCATCTCTAAGTCCTTTGTCTTTATTGATAATAAGTAAGCCCTCTTTATTTATTTTAGTGATACCACCACCCCAAGTCCCTATCCAAACATTGCCTTTACGGTCTTCGCCAATCGTACTTACCCAGTTGGATGATAACCCATCTAAAACATCGTAGATCTTTAAATTTCCTGTAGCCTTTTCATAATGGTAAAGTCCACCATTGTACGAACCAAACCATTGATCTTCATTTGCTGTTTCATACATGCAGGTAATCTGAAAGTAAGATGGCATATTGCTTACTCTATAGAAACCAAAATCATCCTTTTGATAGTTGTAGTTTTTAACTCCTACATCGGTAACAAAATAGATGTTCCCGTTTTTAACCTTAGTAATCTGAAAAACAAGGTCACTTAATCCCTCTTGCCCTTTGTATTGATGAAAATTAATGGAGTCTTTAGCTTCTTGATAGGGATTGGTTATTTTTATTACCCCTTCACCGTAAGAGCTTACCCAAAGATTTCCTTCATCATCAGATGCAAAAGAAGTAATATCGGCACTCATACTAAATAAGGTTTCTATTGCTCCATTTTTAAATCTAGAGATCCCTCCATCAGCATGCCCCAACCAAATTACATCAGCAGTATCAATGTAAATGGCTTTTACAGCACCGTCTGCCAAACCATCTTCAGTAGTATAATTGATGATCTCTTTCCCGTCAAACTGAGATAAACCACTTGCAGTTCCCAACCATACAAATCCTTTCTTATCCTGATCAATAGAATAAACACTAGATTGTGCTAAACCTTCTTTTACACTATAATTGTCAAAATGATAGGTCTGTGCTTTAAGCGCATTAAATGGAAGTAAAAGAATAATCGATAAGACAAAAACCTTACCGATTAAATTCAATTTAGATAAATTCATTTCAAATTCTTTTTAGTATCAAACACTACATTATACAAGGCATTGATTGATAAAGGTGTTACTTCTTAATAAAGAAGAAGGTACCATTCTCATCTTCTAACCCAGCAATCTTTCCAAACTTAGGTTTTTGTTTTCCACCATTTTTAGATACTGCAGACTTAACACTTTTAACTACTTTTTCTATTGGAATACATGAATTCGGATTACTATTTAATGTAGTAGCAAATGTTTTGGTAAACTGAGAATTATCAGATGCTAACTCATACCCTGCAGAAGAAAATACTTGCGAAGATTTAAATTTTGTTGCTTGCCAATCGTTACAGCTTTTATCATCTGATGTTGAACGCATTGCTTGATAAAAAGATGGTCCAGACTCACAAGCATCTGTGATTACTAAAGTATGTGTAATTATCTTAGAATAAGATTGCATCCCTGCCTTTAGGTTGTTAATGTTAAAGTAAGTAAACTCATCATCTCTTTTTGCATCTGTAGGTATCCAGTAACCAGATTCGTTAATAAACTTACCATGTCCTGCATACCAAACCAATAAAGAGTTTACTCTATTGCTTTTTACCAGGTCTCTCAGTTCAATAGAGAAAAAACGTTCCAATTGAGATTTTGACATGTTCTTTTTGTGTACCACATTGTGTACTTTATACTTTGCAAAGGCAGACTTCATCATGGTAACATCTTTAGTTGGTCCATCTAAACTCGCAAATGATTTATAGTTGGCATTCTCTATAAAGATTACCCACGTTTTACCCATTAGATTATCAGCCAATAAAGCTACATTCTCTCTATTTATTGTAAATTTCTTCTCTACTTTATTACCATATTTATCTTCTGAAGTAACGGTAAAACCATCTTTATTTTTAATGTTTATTGATGCAGAGAATTTTGGGTTTTTCTCATTTAAAACAAAACTTGCCGTAGCACCATCAATGTTGATGTTTTTAATCAAACTCTCATCCATCATCTTCCCTTCAATATACAATGTTGGATCATCAGAATCTAAATAAATGGTTCCATCATCAGAAGCATAAGGTGCCATCAATTTTACTACAGGCGGATTTACTTCCGTTTCTACAACTTTATAGTTCCAAGTCTCAGAATTTTGATACACATCAAAAGCAGTAATTGCTAAGTCTTTATTTTCTTGAATATTTAGTTCCAATTCAAAAGAAGGGTTTAAAGAATCTTTATTGAAAATAGCATCTTTACTGTTAATCTTAATAAACTCTATTTTACTCTGGTCTTTTATTCTCCCTTTTATTGTATACAGTAACGATCCTTTAGAAACAGAAACAATCCCTTCATCAATTACCAAAGGATCTATCATTACTATTTCAGGGTTGTTCCCTTCTTTATTCAACTCGTACAATCTCTTTTTAGCTTCATCGTACAACTTAATCGCTTTACCATCATAAGGAGATAGTTTTCTTAAGGTTTCATAATCTTTAATGGCAGATTTGTAGTCAGAAATTTTCTCATAAGCCTTCGCTCTCTTGTAATACACAAAGTAATCATCATTTTTAATGGATATAGATTTTGAGTAATCTGCTATTGCATTTTGACCCTGACCTAGTTCTTGATACATATCTCCACGCATTAAATAATAGTTTAACACATCTGGTTGGTAAGAAATAAGTTTAGAAATTACATCTACTGCTTTCTGTGGATTTCTATTCGCTAAATGGATGTCTGCTCGTACAATTAATGCATTTACATTTTCAGGATCTAATTCTAATGATTTATCAGATGCTGTTAATGCTTTAGGAAAATCAGCTAATTTCATATGTGCATGCGCCATTCCGATATGTGCTTCAATCATTTTAGAATTGTAAAATTTAGCTCTACTAAAACTATATGCCGCATCCTTATATAAAGTAGCACTATCTTGAGCAACTCCTAAATTGTAATATGTTTCTGCAGATTTTGATCGTACTACTCCTAATTTACCTACCTCTATTGCTTCTGTAAATTGTTGTATAGCAATGTGTGCATAAAGTTTATTGGCATAAGCACTTAACAATTTCTTATCGTATTTAATGGCCAAACCAAACGAAGCCAATGCTTCTTGATATTTTTTTGATTGAAAGTACACCTCTCCTAAACCATTGTGGTATTCTGCAACCTTTGGTTTAAAGATTGTTGCGCTTTTATAATCTGCTCTAGCTTTCTCTAAATCTCCTAACGCCAAATAAGAAGCACCTCTTAAACTTAAAGCCCTATCATGATTTTCTTTTAGCTCTATAACTTTTGTGAAATTTTCTATTGCTACAGCATACTCTTCTGTTTTTATAGCATTTTCTCCGAGCTTAAAATATTTGAAATAAGCTTGCGAAAATGCACCTCCATTTAGAAGTAATAACAATGCTAAAAGTTGTATCTTTCTCATAATGTTTTGTTTAGGTAAAGTATTCATTACCAGTAGTCCACAAAATTAAGTATTATTTCGATGACCATCGGTTTTATATAGACAAAAAAGAGATTATTTCGGTTCAATTAGATTTCTCTAGAAAACACTTAAGATTCGGCAATTTTCTTAATTTCACCATTCTAAAATAAAAGCTTTGCTAAAAAAAGATAAAATAAAATTCATTGCCCTTGCAATACTTGTAACAATACTTGTGGTAACCTTACTTTTGGTAGGAAAAGAATCTCCTATTATGAAATATGTAAGTGGTTTTTGTTTGGTAGCTTGGCTAATTACAATGTTTACACTGAATACTAAATACAAATAAGATGTTAGGAAATATGTTCAACAAAAAGATGATGGAAAAAATGCAAGGTCAAATGGAAGAGACCAAGCACAAATTAAACAACATCTCTGTAGTTGGTGAAGCCGAAGATGGTAACATTAAAGTTGTTGCTAACGGAAACAGAATGCTTAACAGCATTGAAATTAATCCTGAATTTTATGCTTCAAAAAGCAAAGAAGAAATTGCTGAGATCATTCTTACTGCTGCAAATAGAGCACTAGAACAAGCAGAAAGAGTAGAAAAAAGTGAAATGAGTCATGCCGCAATGGGAATGATGCCAGGATTAGGAAAATAAGCGTTTTATTTACTTAACTCCTTCAGCGTTTATCGTTGGATTGGCATACATCTGTAAGAACATTTTTTTAGCCGCTTCATTACCAGCAAGGTCTTGTAACTTTTCTGACATGTAGTCTAAAAATTGCTCTTTACCATTTGCATCATAATTGGCAACATACTTAGTTGTTTCGTGTAACAAATCATAAGCCACATAGTTAGAGTTCCACAAGTGGTAATTCTTGTATATTTCTCTATCAATAACTGTTGCAACATTCTTCAACAATTCGTTTCTATTCTTAATGTCTTTAAAGCCTTTAATTTCTTCATTGATAGAGTCACCAAACTGAACATGAATATTACCCTTATTTCCTTGTATACCAAGTAACATGTTTTGCTCATCCTCCCCCTTAGCTTTAACATACTCCTCTCCTGCTGCTTTCTTCAACAACTCAGATACTTTAAGATAATCACAAGGATCCAATTCATACGCCAAGCTTACCGGTCTAATGTTTAGGCTAATTAAATGATCTAACAAATTGTCTTTTGCCGACATTCCAAACATTTTCAATAACCCAGGGTTTGTTTTATCAAAACCATCTTTAGCTCTACCTTCTCGTTGTGCAATCCATACAGATTGTTTCTTTTCTTTTAAGGTATAATCAATATACGCAGAAAGGTTTTGTGATGATGGCAACATTTCTTGCTTTGGAATGTTTCGTTTTACAATAAAACTCTTATTAATCCTTACCAACTTCTTAATCCAATCTTCAGACAATAAGTTACTTCCTATTGCTATTTCACTAGTATTGTATTCCCTGTCATTTAAACAGAAATTAATTAAAGCAGAATCTAAAACAATATCTCTATGGTTGGACAACAATAAATAAGATTCGTCTTTTTTTAAATTTAAAACCCCATCATAACTAAAGTTGTTTACAGAACGTTTTATTATTCTAGCAATAAAACTACAAACCATCTTACTTTGAAACTCTTGTATCGTATCAAAAGAAAGCATCATCTCTTTAATCTCAGTCATACTAAGATTATCAAAATAGTTATCTATTGTTGCCATTAAAGGCGCTACCTCAAATAACTCTGTAATTATTTGATGATATTCATCATCGTTATAGGGCCTTATATCTTCGAAATTCAACATCTATCGTTTTGCTCAAAAGTATCAATTCTATGGCTTATTAAAAATTTTGATTCGCTTTTCTCTTAATTATTTTCTAATTTAGAGCTTATTGCCAATCTAGATAAACTACATGAATTTAAAGAATATACTATTGTTATCTTTTATCAGCTGCCTTACTTTAGCGGGTATAGGTCAGAAAAAGACAACCAATACAGAAACAACTACAGAGGAGATAGCCTACTACCACAAGGATGGCGTAAAAATGAGCCTAAAAAACAATACTCCGCTTTTACTGGCTAATTTAAACGATAAGGTTACTGGAGATACTCCTTCTAAGATGGCTTTTAATTGGATCAACAAAAATAAAGACCGCTTCAAAATTGAAAAAATAACAGATTTAGCGGTTATTTTTAAAAAAAGTAGTCTTTCTGGTCATAATATAAGATTCCAACAATACCTCAATAACATACCTGTTTACGATGCTCAAATTTTAATACACATCTCCAACAACAACTATGTAACTTATGTTGGCAACACTTTTGACCCTTCAGTAGAAAAAATCAACACTACACCTAGCCTATCTGCTAATGAGGCATTTGATATTGCAAAAAACAAAATTAAAGCTACCGGAAATCTATCATACAGTAGTAAAGACCTATTTGTGTACAACAAACTAGAATCTACTCAACTTATCTATAAAGTAATGATAGAGTGTGATATACCTGTTGGTAGCTGGGAGGTTTTAATTGATGCTCAGAATGGTAACGTTATTAGTGCTAAAGACAAAGCTTTTTATTATAACTGTAAAAATGAGGAACATACTCACGCTAAAAAAGCTCCAGTAAACGGTACCGGAAATGTATTTTTATCTGATCCGGTTTCTTTTGCCAATGCTACTTATGGTGGTAACTACTCTGACAATAGTGATGCTACCAACACACAATTGGATGCAGCATTAACTTCGGTAACGCTACTAGACATTGACTTAACTACAGGAACTTACACACTAAAAGGTCCTTTTGCTGAAATTGTAGATCATGAATCTCCAAACAACGGATTATTCACGCAAACTTCTAGCACGTTTAATTTTGATAGAAATGATGATGCTTTTGAAGCTGTAAATGTGTACTACATTATTGATCATAGCATGCGATACATCAATCAAACCTTAGGAATTACATTAATGCCTTTTCAATATTCTGGAGGTGTACAATATGATCCTCATGGTTTAGGTGGTTCTGATAACTCTCATTACACTTCTGCTTCTGGAAGGTTAGCTTTTGGTGAAGGTGGTGTTGATGATGCTGAAGATGCTGATGTTATTGTTCATGAATTGGGTCATGGTATTCATGATTGGGTTACTGGAGGTAACAGTTCTCAGGTTGATGGCTTAAGTGAGGGGTGTGGAGATTATTGGGGACAATCTTACAGCAGAAGCTTAAACCAATGGACAAGCACTGACCCTGAATACCAATGGTTCTTCAATTGGGATGGTCACAATTCTTTTTGGAATGGTAGAATTACCAACTATACTGCTACCTATCCTACTGGCTTAACTGGAAGCATCCATACAAACGGTCAAATTTGGGCAACTTCATTAATGCGTATTTATGATATTTTAGGAAGAGAAAAGGTAGATAAAGCATTTTTAGAGGGCTTAGCAATGACTGGTTCTTCTACCAACCAACAAGATGCTGCAATTGCTGTTAGACAGGCTGCAATAGATATGGGATATAGCTGTGCTGATGTAGATGTTTTTACGCAAGAATTTACCACTACAGGTTACACACTACCAGCTCTAAACCACACTATTGTTGATTTAGGTAAAGACACCATAATATGTATTGATGAGGCCATAACATTAGATGCTGGTACTTACAACAATTACTTGTGGAGTACTACCGGAACCAACCAAACAATAAATGTTGATGGATCTATTTTAGGCCAAGGAAATTACACCTACTGGGTAGATGTTACTGAAACAAACGGCTGTACCAATACTGATACCATTATTGTTGATGTAAGTACGTGTACTGGAATAGGAGAAAACTCCACTAAAAACATCAAAATATACCCTAGCCCTACAACAAACAACATTAATATTGAGCTTAACACTACACTCAATAATGCTACGCTAGAAATAATAGATGTTATCGGTAAAACAGTTCACATACAAAACATTCGCAATAACAAAACTACTGTTGATCTTAGCAACAATGCTAAAGGGATTTATTTTATTAAGCTCCTAAACAATAAGGAGCTTTCTATTCAAAGAATTGTAAAACAATAACGGAGACCATTACTTTTACTCCCCTCCTACACTTCTAGTAACAACTCTTTTTTGTATCTTGCAGGCCTAATTCTACCATGAAAAAACTTTATTACATAACACTAGTATTGGTTGGCTTAACTTTTATGGCTTGCCCCTACGAATCTAAAGTGGAAATAAACACTTACGAAGAGTCTATTAAGACGGATAAAAAATTACTTGACGAATGGGTCTCTTTTCATGAGGAAGGTGGTAGAGAAGAATTGTCAATCGCTAAATTAGAAAGAGCGGTTTTACAAGTGTACCACAAACAATTTGGCAAGAACAATAAATTAGAAGTTAGAGAAAGTTATAGGGTTTACGCTACAGAAGTTGGCGAATACGAGCTTTTTAACATAGAAACCAAAGATGAAGGCAGGTATTTATTCGCAAAGTATGGCTGGACAGGAAAAAACGAAATCTATATTCAGTTTATTGATGCAGCATTCATGGAAAACAATTTTACTGAAGATACCGTAACCACAAAAAACCTACGTGCTTTTATTACTGAAAATGTAAATACTGAAAAAATGTATGGTGATAAAATAGAGTTTTATAGAAAACACTCTCCAGAATACGAAAAGGTTAGAATCTTTATGCGAAAGTCAGGGTTTTAGTCTTACTTTTTCTTCGCTAACTTTTGTTGCTTTTTGATGTTCTTTGCATACTGCACATCAAAATTAAACGACCCTTCTCTCTTCTTATACTCAATTAATGCTGATGGATAATCTTGTCTCAATTAATTAGAGTCATTGCTTAACTAGTTTATCAGTATAAATATCTCCTTCTATTGATTTTAAAACAATTATATATCCCCCTTCTTCTAAATGATTAATGTTAATTTTTTCATTTAAGAAAGTACTACTATTCAATACAAGTTTCCCATCAAATGAATAAATACTTATTGTATCAATTTTATGAAAGGCTTTACTGTCAATAATTATAAATTCATCAGAAGGGTTAGGATAAACCGATACACCCCTATTTTCAGAAGCTTCTGATATATTGGAAGTTAAACCTTTATCTCCTGCATTAATAGATGTATTAGGAACATCTTCATAAGCATAATCTTTTACAATAAGTGTTTTTGTACTTGAAGTCCAGTTTACACGAATCCAACCGTAATGAATATTTGCACCTAATTTAAAAGTAGCTCCAATATAAGTATCTACTCCTGTTGGAAAAATTACGGTCGCATGGGCAGCATCAATAGCCCCATGATTCCCATTATTCAAAAAATCACTAGAAGGTCCAATTAATGTATTAAATGTAAGACCTTCTACTTCATCATTAGTAACCATAACAAACCCTGCATCAGGGTTAAACCATGTAACTACAGGCATATTTACATCTGCCTGTGTTCTAATGGTAAATTCAATTTGATTATCACCATCAAAATCAATTTCAATAGAATCAATTAGAGTCTCATCTGGGGAAACATCTGTATAAATTATAGTAGCATTTAAACATAATGCTGTAAAAATTAAAAAAACCGTAATTAAATTTTTCATAGAATATTATTTTTAGTTAGTTGCCAATTTACAACCTATCAAATATCTATAAAAAACATCTTAACATGTACGATACTACCACTGATTATAAATACGTATCAGCACGTATTTTTTAAAGATCTTTTTTCACGAAGAAGTAAAAATTTCCTGTTTCTTATACTTTCAACTAAGAAATTTCATGCTTTTATTACTGAAAAAATGTATGGTGATAAAATAGAGTTTTATAGAAAACACTCTCCAGAATACGAAAAGGTTAGAATCTTTATGCGAAAGTCAGGATTTTAGCCTTACTTTTTCTTCGCTAACTTTTGTTGCTTTTTGATATTCTTTGCATACTGCACATCAAAATTAAACGATCCTTCTCTCTTCTTATACTCTATTAATGCTGATGGATAATCTTCGTCCATTCCTTTTACAGCATCTTCTTTAGCAATCAGCTCCATTACAAACATAAACGGCTCTGCCCCTTTATCTCCTTCAAATGTAGAAATGGCTATACGCTTAGAAACAAAACCTTCTTTTACCAACTCTAAAGTATAATAGGTTTCTAATTCCAAATCATACTCAAACTTTTTTGACCATTTTTCTGTAGAAACTTTTTCGTTGCCCTTGTATAAATTTACAGCTACATCCTTAATCTTATTCTCATCGGCATCCATCAAATAACCGGTAAAACTAACTTGAGAGAATCCACTAACACTAACAATAAGCGAGAAAATAATTGATGTAAGGACAGCCTTCATGGCATTAAAAGTATTCATGTTTTCCTCTTAAAACGTATTCTCAATCTTAAGGTTACATTAAATTGAAAAAATGTTAACTTTATAATTCGTTTAAAACAATTATGGCAACCACTATTAAAATTCGTAAAAAAGACAAGACCTTAAGCCAAGAAATATATTTTAAGCTTTTAGATGATTTTATAAAAGATTCTTCATCAGGAAAAAGATTAAAAAAGAACGGAACTCGCCTAACCTACTCTACCGTTAAAACCTATACTTATTTTAAAAGAATAATTACACTATTTGCCGAGCAATCTTCTTTTGAGCTAAAATTATACATTACCGACAACCTTACACAAGCAGAAAAAGTGAGAGCCGCTAACTATTGGAAAAAATTCTACAAATCATTTACCTTTTTTATGTACAATAAAATGGGCTATTATGACAATTATGTTGGCAATGTTATTAAAACAAATAGAACATTCTTTAACTACTTAATCGAAGAAAGACATCTTAATATAGGTAGCTACCATAAATCATTTTACGCGCCCAAAGAAGAGATTGACATAATAACGCTTAATCATAAACAACTAAACTACATCATTTACAACGAAGAATTTGATGCACTAGTTACCAAACATAATTTAAAGAAAACGAAAGACATCTTTGTATTTGGATGTACCGTAGCCTTAAGGGTTTCTGATTTATTAAAACTTTCCAAAAAAAACCTCGTTATACAAAACAATAGTTACTACTTAAACGTAAAATCACAAAAAACGAAAACAAAAACATCGATAAAATTGCCAGAATACGCCATAGACATTATAAAAAGGTACAAAGGCCAGCAAAGCACATTCTTACCAACTGTTAGTGTAGGCTATCTAGACATACAACTAAAACGTTTTGCTAAACTTATACCAGACGATTTTGAATTAATAAAAACAAGAGAAAGAAGAGGAAAACAAGTTATTATATATAAAGACCCTAAGAAGAAAACTCATTTTAAATTATCTGATCATATTTCTACACATACCATGAGAAGAACAGCCATTACAAATATGCTTAATTTAGGCATGCCAGAATATATGGTTCGTAAAATTTCGGGTCATGCAGCAAATAGCAGAGAATTTTTTAGATATGTAGAATTATCACAGAGTTTTATGGACGAAGAAACCGATAACTTTTTTAATAAAATAGCAGCTGTAAAATCGGCCTAAAAACACCTCTAAAAAATGCATATTTTAACCTTTTTTTGAAAAACAACAGACACATATCACTGAACCTCAATGGCTATCACTATCCAGATGGTCTCTCTAATGCCTAATAGACACGCATCAAGCGGAGACTATAGATATGGGTTTAATGGACAAGAAAGTGATGGTGAGATTAAGGGCGAAGGAAATCATTACACAGCAACATTCTGGGAATATGATCCGAGAACAGCAAGAAGATGGAATCTTGATCCTGTTGTGAAACCTTGGGAAAGTGGGTCACATTCCAAATGGCACTTTTGGTCCTTTTTTAAATTTTTATTACTGATTATCAGTACTTTATTTTTTTGTAAAATATATTCTAAAATGGACTTCAAATACCTTTAGATATGAGAAAGTTTCTTAGAACGCATTAAAATAAGTCGTTTATGACCTCTTGTTCCAAATGGCACCTGGCTAGCTATCTGTAGCTTGCAGCTACAGACTAAATACATACAGCTACTGACTAAATAGCTACAAACTAAATAATATCCTCTAAGTATTAACACTCTACAAAATCTAAAAAATATGTGTTAGTACATATTAATAATCAGTGTCAGAACATTTAGTCAGATCATATTTGAAACTGAATTTTGTTATTCGTTATGTTAGCTGTCTGTAGCTTGCAGCTACAGAACTACAGACTATTATTAAAAATTATGCATCATTGTATTTATTGTTCTACTGGTTATTGTATTAAAAAGTGCGTGAGAAATGGCAAGCAGCGTTATCAGTGTAAGGGGTGTGGTAAATATCAATTAAGAGCCTATACTTATAAATTGTATAATGAAATTGATGATAAGTCTATTATCTTTTTAAATGCAGAATCGATGGGGATATCATCATTATCGAGGTATTTAGGATATTCCAAACAAACGATATTAAAGAGGATCGAATATTTAGGATCTAAAGTTAAGAAGCCAGTATTAATTGAATACAATCAAGTTTATGAAGTAGATGAAATGTGGACATATGTTTCGAGTTGTAGAGAGCGAGATGTGAAGTGGATTACTTATGCGATCAATAGAAAAACGAATCAAGTTGTTGATGTAGTGATTGGGGCTAGAACAAAAGAAAATTTAGCTAAGCTCATTGATAAATTAAAGCGGTTATCGCCTAAAAAGATTGTAACAGATAAGTTGCAAATTTACCCTGACTTGATTAGTCCAATCGACCATGATACTAGGAGGTATCGTAACAATAAGATTGAACGTAATAATTTAAATTTAAGAACCCATATTAAACGATTATCTAGAAAAACGATCTGTTATAGCAAGTCAGAAAAGATGTTAACTTATAGTGTATTGTTATATTTCTCATGGAACAATTGGCAAATCAAAATGAAATAAGGTGGTAAAGAGTTTTGAGTGAGGATATAAAATACGAGATCAAAAAGGAATTTATTATTTAACCTTTACAGTAGTTAACTGGGTAGATATATTTACTCGAAAACGTTATAAGGATATTTTAATAGACAGTTTGTTGTATTGTCAGATAGAGAAAGGATTAAAGGTTTATGCTTATGTTATTATGAGTAACCATGTACACTGCGTACTATCCTGTAAAGAAAATGAGTTAAGCGCTGTAATTCGTGATTTCAAAACATTTACCAGTAAGGAAATTCTTAAATCAATAAAAACTGAAGTTGGAGAAAGCAGAAAGGATTGGATGTTGGAACTTTTCAAAAATAAAGGTTTAAACAATAAAAGGAATAAAGACTATCAATTTTGGAAACAAGACAACCATCCTGTTGAGCTGTATAGCAATTACTTTATCGATCAAAAGATTGAGTATATACATCAGAACCCTGTAGTTTCTGGATTGGTAGAAAAACCAGAAGAATACATCTACAGTAGTGCTAAAAACTATTGTGGAGAAGAAGGGCTCTTGAAAGTTGAATATTTGTAATTAATCACTCAATTTATATTTAAATGTTTTAAACAATAGTCTGTAGCTACAAGCTACAGATAGCTAGCCAGGTGCCATTTGGAACAAGAGGTCATAAACGACTTATTTTAATGCGTTCTAAGAAACTTTCTTATATTCAAAGGTATTTGAAGTCCATTTTAGAATATATTTTACAAAAGCATAAGTCGCTGATAATCAGCAATAAAAATTTAAAATAAGATCAAAAGTGCCATTTGGAATGTGACCAAAAACCTCCCACTATTTAGGAGGCTTCTATTATTCTTAACCTTTTTGAACTAATATAATGTTTGTGAGTTGAGTGTCGCTATTTATTTCTGCATAGATATAGCCCTAAGTCTTTCTTTACTTTTATCAAAGTTACTTTTACTACCTTTTATCGGAATTTTAAGTTTCATAGAGCCGATAAACAAACCACCTAACATACCGACAGCTCCTCCTCCAACAGCCCCAAAAGCCAAGTATTCGCCTTGACTTGGCCCCAAACGGCCTTGATTATCAGGCATAGCAGCTGCCATTACCAAAAGACCAACTACAACTCCTATAGGAATACCTCTGAGAATATACTTTCCTTTCCTTCTATCCTCTCTTAAAATCAAATGTTTTATATTTGAATAGTTAGTTCCAAAAACAGGTATATCATTCTGCATCAAATTTCGAGGTTTGACTAAGTTTATTGACGTATCAGTAATTTCATACAAAACACCATAATCAGCAAAACCAAATTTATTAACCACCCAAGTATGAATAATTTTATCCTTACCTTTCCATTTATTTGAAAACTTAGTTAGTCTAGCATCAACAGTAGGACTCCAAGAAGATCCTGAACCAACATTTTGACCAAAACAAGTTGATACTCCTAATACTAAACTTAATACTACAATAATTACATTCTTCATTTTTATCTATTTTTTATATTTTATTTCATTAAAAAACCTCCTACTATTTAGGAGGCCTCTATTATTCTTAACCTTTTTAAAAACCAAAAGTGCCATTTGGAATGTGGCCGTTATTTTTGAACTAATTCATAAATTTCATTCTTTTTAGGCATAAAATATATTTTTTTATCGACCAATTCAGGATTACTAATATTAATCTTCCAATGCATAATATTTTTACAACCTTTACTTTCTCCGACAAACTTTAACACACCACTTTCATAAACATAATTTGATTCATTATAAATACTTTGACATTTTATAATTAAATAGTTTTTTTTTACAACAAGCTTAGGTATAAAATCCATACAGCCAGATGATAAATGAAAATAATCAATTTCTACACTTCCTTTTAAATAGTTGTAGTTCAAACTATCACAGTTATGCTTCAAAATGCAGTTATCCAAATTATCATCTTTAAATTTTGCAATTTCAGCACTATAATTAACAGTTTTATCATTTACAAATTCTTTAAATTCATTTGTTCCTTTATAAATGATAAATTCAGTATTATGTAATTCTTTTGCCTCCATTTTAAGAGAGTTTTCAAACTCATTACAGGATAATAATGATATTACAACCATCAATAATGTTAATTTATTTTTTTTCAGCATAGGTAATATTTTGAATTCCTTAATACATTATTAAAACATAGTTTACTCAAAACTAAAGAAATCTAACAGAATGATAAACTTCTCTCTTAATAGTTTTAGCAGCTCTTACAGGCTTTGTTACATTTATAATTTTTAAAACATTACCAATAATTGAATTACTTATTTTGATGTTGAAAACCCCATTTTCTAGACCTTCATTAGTAGTTTTTGTAAATGCTCCAAATTCATAGTCAATATCTCTTATTAAATTCTGATTAAAAGTTGGTTCAAAAGCTGAACCAGATTGGTCACTAGCTTTATCTTTCTTAGTAATATCAGTCTTAAATGTTGAATTGGTTTGATTAAGATAGAATGTAAAAGATTTATACGGATTCTTTTGAATAATATATTTTAACAATAACTCCCTTAATTTATCTTCTCGACCACCACCACAAGCACCAAATACTATACTCGAATTATCATTTAAATAACCTAATATTTTACCCAAAGCATTTAAGTGCACCAAGGGTTCTTCAAAACCTTTATCATAAAAACCAGGTTCTTCTACAACTTTTTTAAGTAAAATATCTATAATAGCGTCTCTATCACTTGTAAACAAACCTGAATTATTACCAGCTTCTTTACCATATCCATGATGTTCAAAGACTAAATTATCTATATTTTTTTCAACATTATAAACTTCCATAAACGCAAGTGCTTTCGCCATTGACCTTGCTCTTATAACAGTAAAGCTTCCAGATGTTGTAACACCTTCAAATGGTTTTGCAAAATCATCTATTATAATCATCAAATTTACTTCTCCAGGCCACATCCCTCCAATATCTTTGTATCTAATTGGATTATTACTTACAAATGCATAAGGAGAAACACTCGTGAAAATATGCTCATAATCATCAGTCGCAAACCATCTTCCCAGTCTACTGTTATACATCCTTGCTCCGAAATCTAAACTGTTTCCATTCCCATGGATTTCATTATCATTCATTTTGCCATTAAACCCATACGTATGTCCAGCCATATCTAAGTTATCCCCATTAGGCATTACCGAGCCATCTGTACATTCTGTATAAACTTCTAAATAAACAGCGTCACACGTTGGAAGAGCTGTTCCATCTGGATTATCTATTCTTCAACTTAGGTGGTGGAGGTGGAATTGTGTTATTATTCATTCTTAACGCTTTTTCTTTTGCTAAAATTTTAGCATTTTTAGTGCTGACATTAAATATAAGTGAACTATTCTTGGAATTTCGAAGATAATGAAAATCTATTTGAAATAAAGTTTCACTACCGTTTGAATAACGACATCTGTAAACTTTATATTCACCATCCAACACCATAACTATAGAAAGTTTTGTTCGTTCTTTAATCTTCTCTATTTCAAAAACACTCTCAGCTAATATAGGTTTTACCCTATCCCAATGCTCAAAATATTCGTAAACACCTCCAACAGCATTTAATTCAAGATGTTTCATAACTTTTTTCACTACCAATTCCTGTTCGGTATAAGTTTGAGACAAGGTGTTATTGTTACGAGCAAACCCACTACAAACAAACACTACAATCATAACAATAGACAATACTATAAACCTCATTTATTTTCCTTTTTAGAATCTTCCTCTACCCATTTCATCTTGTCAATATTAACAAAACTACCTCCACACTCGCAAGTATTAATTCCATTATCTGTTTTTTTCATATTACATTCATCACAAATAACTGTGGTAGTTTTCTCTACTAAAAAGTTTTTTTTTCTGATAAATTGCACTAAATAAGTTAACCCAAACAAACCCAATGCAATAGCTAATATCTTTGGTATCATAGGCAATAAATCAATAAGACCAACTGGTTTCGAGTTATAAATAGACCTTGAAATACCAGTAACTTTTGGAACGATAATAGCTATTAATGTACAAATAAAAACAACCGTAGGTGCAGAGAGAGAAGGCTTAAACCCTTCTTTCTCCTTTTTAATTTCTTCCATCTTTTTTCTTACCCACATAGTTCACAAATTTACCAAAATCTAGGAGATGATTTTGCAATAGAACTTGCTGCTTTTGTTGCTGCTGGTGCTTTACTTAGATTAGAAACCGACCTTGCTGTTGTATTGATAGCTCTAATTGTTACTGGAACTACATTGGTTGCATCAGTTCTCGGAAAATCCTGTGGCAATGTTTGTACATCATTAAAATCTGGACACATAAGACATTCTAAATCTTGTGCTTTATCTTCGTCAATGAAAGTTCTAATAATACCAATAGTTTGTCCAATTAAGGCAGCTGCTGGGCTTCCCGAAGAATATGACAACTCCATAGGTTCATTTAATAAAACTCCAGATGTGAATTCCAAAACTGCTCCTGTAGCCACAGGGTTCGAAGCAACTGTATAGGCTACCATATCAACGACAGGAATAGTTGCCGCTGCTGTTTCAAGAGCAACTGCCTCACTTACAATTGCTATTTCTGGCAGTAATGTTGGTAGAATCGTTGCTCCAGCAACAGCTATCCCAGGGATTGCAATTGCTCTTATGGCAATTCTAGTGACAGTTGGAGCTAAGGGCTCTGGTTTTACAGGCGTAAACTCCTTCCACACCCCATCTGATGGAGACCAAAACATATGAATTTCATCAGCATCTGAATCTAAACTTTGATGAACCCACCAACCTTCAACCTTACTCAAAGCTGAGCCATCGTTATAAAAGTTACCTTTATACTCAAATCCAGCACTTGCTGACCATTGATATTTAGGTGATGTTGGCTCAGTACCTTCTAATTCAATCATATCTATAACTCGATTCCCACTAAAAGAGTAAGGAGTGTAATAAGGATATTTTCCTGTTAGAGGGTCAACCGCAAAGAACCTACCCAATCTTGGGTCGTGCATTCTATACTTAAAGTTCACAGAATTACCAGCACCTTTAACCTCATTATCATTTAACTGACCTTGGAATCCATAAGTATGGTCAGCCATATTAAGATTATCCCCATTAGGCATAACCATACCAAACGGATAATACATTTGTCTAGTTTGTATATCTGCTGTGTAATAGCTTTCTACTGCTGGGGTTACACTAAAGCTTATATCATCAAACCATACTGTACCATCTGTACATTCTGTATAAACTTCTAAATAAACAGCGTCACACGTTGGAAGAGCTGTTCCATCGGCATAATAATAAGTACTCTGTATAGTTGTTGTTCCTCCAATGCTTAATTGTTGCCAAGAAGCTGGGAAATAAAGTGGTAATCCTACTTCTTTAGTTGTTGTTCCTACTGCATCTTTGTACAATGCTACTCCATTTGCATCTACAAGGGATCTAACCAATTGCCCATCATTTGATCCAATTTGAGGAAGTTCAAAGTAAAAATAAACTGATGTACTGTTTATTACATCTCCTGATTTTAAAGGTATTATTGCTTTAGGTCCTATAGGACTACTTGCTTCATTCTGTTCTACACTATAAGTATTGGTATTTACTTGTGTTGTACTCTGCATTCCAAGATAACTGCCATTAACAAATATTCCTCCATCATTATTCTCATAAGATGATGCATACACTTTTGCATTTCCTGATGTTTGATTCAAGAACTTTTTATCGCTAACTGTTGCTAGTACATTTCCTAAATGATTGGAGAGTTCAAAAGCTTTCTTCCCTAATGTCCTATCCATTAAATTAGGGTCATCAGCAATATAATTGGTAGACGTTACATTAAT
>CAJQOH010000013.1 GCA_905479915.1 uncultured Flavobacteriales bacterium | reverse complement strand
ATTCCAGTTCTTTATAATGCTTACTTCAATAATAGGAGTTGAGTATTTATTAGGAAATGATGATCGCTTTAGTTATTTATTTTATAAATCAACTATTGTTAGTGTAATTGCGTTGATGATTATAAAATTAATATCCTTTTTAAAAGAAAGAAAAATTAGATGACTTATGGTAAATGATGTTTATTGAAAAGGCAAAGATTTAAAAACGTATTTCAATTTTTTGCAAAAAAGATGCTGTTGTTTTAACCCAATTAATTCTTAAATTTAAAACCGAAGAATTAGTTAATTAAAACTATGTCACTATAATTTATGAATAACCTCCTAAAAAAAGTAACTGCATTACTTATAATTTGTCTTTTATTTTCTTGTGGAAAAAACAAAAGTCCTTTCTATGATCAAGTACTAAAGTCTGATCAAGGCCATTTTAGAGGTGTTAAAATTGGTACAACAATAGAGGTTATTAAAACATCAGAAAACAGTGCGTTTTTAATTGATGAAATGTCGGACTATCTGCATTATGATTATGAAATGAGTATGGGAAATACCTATACAACTACGTATGATTTTTCTGAAAATAATGAATTGTATGAAATAGAAGTAGCCGTATTTTTGGATGTTATAAATGATGCTGAAATGTTGTTTAATAACTTTTCTGATTATTTTAACCGAAAGTATAGCGTTGGAAAAACTGAAGATGATGGCTATATAACTTGGAACACTACTTCCCCAGAATCCAATAAAAGAATTGCCATATCCATGATTAACGATAGTGAAAGTTACGGCTATCTTACCATTTTAATTAGAGATATTGATTACTAATTTATAGATACCTACAATATATTCATCCTCAATAAATTGGCAATAGTCTAAACTTTTTTAGGTATTGCCACTAATACTTGCTTTAGTTTTTTAGAAAACGTAATTTTATTGCCCTTTCAACCTTGATTTAAGAAATGAGTAATAGAACATTATTAGAAATTAAGAATTTAGTCACTGAATTTCATACCGAAGCTGGTCGTGTAAAAGCAGTAAACGATGTTTCTATTACACTTAACAAAGGAGAAACAATTGGTATCGTTGGTGAATCGGGTTCTGGAAAATCCGTTACATCATTATCGGTAATGCGTTTAATTCCTAACCCTCCTGGAAAAATTACTGGAGGAGAAATCTTATTTCATTCAAAAAATGGTGTTATTGACTTAGTTCAATCTACCAAAAAGGAAATGAGAAACTATAGAGGTAATGAAATTGCAATGATATTTCAAGAACCTATGACTTCTCTAAACCCTGTTTATTCTTGTGGAGACCAAGTAGCTGAAGCTATTATGCTTCATCAAAAGATAAACAAAAGGGAGGCAAAAAATTTAACCATTAAATTATTTGAGCAAGTTGAATTGCCTCGCCCAGGAGCAATCTACGATTCATACCCTCACCAAATCTCTGGTGGACAAAAACAAAGAGTAATGATTGCAATGGCAATGTCTTGCAATCCATCTATACTAATTGCTGATGAACCTACTACTGCATTAGATGTAACCGTTCAAAAAACAATTCTTGAATTGATGCTAAAACTGCAACAAGAACAAGATATGGGGATTATGTTTATTACTCACGATTTAGGTGTAATTGCAGAGTTAGCTGACAAAGTAGTTGTAATGTATAAAGGAAAAATTGTTGAACAAGGTAATGTAATGGATATCTTTACAAACCCTCAACATCCTTATACAAAAGGCTTGTTAGCTTGTAGACCACCTCTAAATAGAAGATTACAATGGCTTCCAACAGTTTCTGATTTTATGACCATTGATGACAATGGTGTAATGCATGAAACAAACAAATCTGTTGCAGAAGTTACCAATAGCTTAGTAGTTACCCCAGCTGAAACAGCAAAAAAACACGAAACATTATACCAACAAGAACCCATTTTAGAAATAAAAAATCTAAAAACACATTTCCCTATCAACTCAGGTTTATTCGGGAAAGCAAAAGAATTTGTTAAAGCTGTTGATGGAGTTAGCTTTGAAGTTTACCCAGGAGAAACTCTTGGACTTGTTGGAGAATCTGGTTGTGGAAAAACTACCTTAGGTAGAACAATTTTAAAATTAATCGAACCTACAAAAGGGGAAATTATATTTGAAGGGAAAGACTTAACAGACTTAAGCAGTAAAGAAATGAGAGCATATCGTAAAGAAATGCAAATCATTTTTCAAGATCCTTATTCATCATTAAATCCTCGTATTACTATTGGGGAAGCTATTATGGAACCAATGCGAGTGCATAAAGTATTTAACAATGATGATGAACGTAAAGCTCGAGTAATGGAACTCCTTAAAAGAGTTAGTTTATTAGAGGAACACTTTTACAGATATCCTCATGAATTTTCTGGAGGACAAAGACAGCGTATTTGTATTGCTCGTTCATTAGCCTTAAATCCAAAATTTATTATTTGTGATGAATCCGTGTCAGCACTAGATGTATCCGTTCAAGCGCAAGTTTTAAACCTTTTAAACGAATTAAAAGAAGAATTTAAATTCACTTACATCTTTATCTCTCACGATTTATCTGTTGTTAAATTTATGAGTGATAGAATGATTGTAATGCAAGAAGGTAAGGTTGTTGAATTAGGCTTAGCTGATGAGATTTATGCTAATCCAGAGACAGCATACACCAAAGAGCTAATTGATGCTATTCCTAAGGGAGAAATAAATGACATTAGAGCTTCTATTGCTAAAAAAAAAGATAATCTTGAATTAGCTTAACCACTTAGAATGGCAAAAACGAAAGTAAAAACAGCATTTTTTTGCCAGAACTGTGGTTCTCAATACGATAAATGGGTAGGTAAATGTACTTCTTGTAACGAGTGGAACACTATCGTTGAAGAAATGGTTAGCAAACCTAATCCTAATGATGTTAAAGCCACTTTCAATACCAACCGCACCAACAAACCCCAACAATTAGATCATATTAAAATTGCTGATATTCCTCGTATTAAATTACCTGGAACAGAATTGAATAGAGTTCTTGGCGGTGGATTAGTTCCTGGTTCTTTAATACTGTTTGGTGGTGATCCAGGAATTGGAAAATCTACCCTAATGTTACAAATGTCATTGCGTTTAAAAGGTAAAAAAATACTTTACGTAACTGGTGAAGAGAGTGAACAACAAACTAAAATGAGAGCAGATCGAATTGGAAATAAAAATCCAGACTGCTTTATACTTACCGAAACATCAACACAAAATATATTTCATCACATTAAGGATTTACAACCAGAAGTATTGGTTATAGATTCTATACAGACTTTACATACAGCGACTATTGATTCTTCTCCAGGAAGTATTTCTCAAGTTAGAGAATGTACTTCTGAATTAATGCGCTATGCCAAAGAAACTGATACTCCAGTATTCTTAATTGGTCATATCACTAAAGATGGACATATTGCCGGGCCAAAAATTTTAGAACACATGGTAGACGTTGTTCTTCAATTTGAAGGAGACCGTAACCATATTTATCGTTTACTACGTTCCATCAAAAACAGGTTTGGCTCTACCAACGAACTTGGTATTTACGAAATGCATGGTGCTGGATTAAGAGAAGTTGATAATCCTTCAGAAATATTAATTAGCGACAAAGCAGAGCAATTAAGTGGTACTGCAATTGGAGCGACTATGGAAGGCAATAGACCTTTACTAATAGAAATACAAGCTCTAGTTAGTTCTGCAGCTTATGGAACACCACAAAGATCAACCACAGGCTTTGATAGTAAAAGATTAAACATGCTTTTAGCAGTTTTAGAAAAACGTTGTGGTTTTAGATTAGCTACAAAAGATGTATTTCTAAATATTGCTGGAGGTTTAAAAGTTAACGATCCTTCTATAGATTTAGCAGTGCTTACCTCTATCCTATCTTCAGGAGAAGATATGCACATTGATTCTAAAACCTGTTTCTCTGCAGAGGTAGGTTTATCTGGTGAGATACGACCTATCAGTAGAATTGATCAGCGTATTATGGAAGCAGAAAAATTAGGGTTCGATAAAATTTTCATCTCCAAATACAATAAAAAAGGAATCACACCTGCCAATCACAAAATTGAAATTGTATTCGTTAGCAAAGTTGAAGAGGTGTTTAGTCGCTTATTTGGATAACACCAACTGTTCTCCTTCTTCACATCCTATTGCTAATAAGTTTCTATTCCAAAAAGAAATTCTATCCATATAAAATAGAATTTTACACTTTACGTTTAAGTATTAAATCATTGTCAATTCGAGTGTTCCGAAATGTCACACTGAGTTTATCGAAGTGTCATTCTCGGAATGTATCGAGAATCAATGTTTTAATCACAAAATGATGTTCTCGATACAATTTCGATAAAAACTCGAAATCACTCGAACTGACATTTTGAAAAAGTAGCAGTGTGAAAAAGTTAAAAACAATATCAATAATTTTAGGGATTATCATTGCAATTTTTGTAATGATTGGAATTGTTTTTTCTACTATCTATGAAGATAAAATAAAAGCTTTCATCATAGAACGAATCAACAATAGTATTAATACTAAAATAGATGTTAAAGAAGTTGATTTTTCTGTTTTTAAAAAATTCCCTTACGCTTCTTTAGAATTTCAAAAAGTAACTGCTGAAGAAGTTACCGAAAGTGATAAAAAAGGCACTTTATTTTCCGCTCAGTCAGTTTATCTTCAGTTCAACATTATTGACATAATCAACGAAAACTATACCATTAAAACTGTTCAAATTGAAGATGGAATTGTAAATGTAAAAATTGATAAAAATGGTAACGACAATTATCATTTTTGGAAAACCTCTGAGAGTTCAGAAAATCAACTATCCATAGAATTAGAAAAGTTAAGTTTAAAAGGTGTTACATTTTATTTACTCAACGAATACAAAAATGTTGACATGAGTATTGAAGCCGTAGGACTTTCTTTATCTGGAAATTTCTCTAAAGAAGAATTCACATTAAACACAGAAGCCAACTTAATAATTCATCAAATCAACGAAAAAGGCAACTCTATAATAAAGGATAAAAACATTATTATCAATACATCCCTGGCAGTAAATCAGACCACAAAAATCTACCAAATTAATACAGGCAAAATTGATATTGAACAGTTAAAATTTAACCTTACTGGTAACATCGTAAATAAAGCAGTTGGAATAAATTTGAATCTTCAATCTGAAGGAAAAGATATTGCGATAAAAGATTTATTTTCTCTTTTACCACCAAAACAAAGAGAATCTTTATCAGCCTATCAAACGAATGGTAACATTACCTACACCTCAACAATAATTGGTGAGTACTCCATTAAAAAGACACCCGAGTTCAATGCAAAATTTAAACTTAGAGATGGAACATTTACTGAAAAGTCATCCAACCAATCGTTCAAAAATATTTTTATGGAAGGAACTTTCACCAATGGTGCTGGCAGTTCTGCAAATACATCTAAACTCAAAGTAGATTCGATTAATGCTAATTTTGGTGCTGGTAAGATTTCAGGGAATTGTTTGATTAGCAATTTTAATAACCCTCAAATTCAATTCAATTCCAAAGCAAATGTAGATCTTAAAACCGCTAAAGATTTCTTTAAACTAGACACACTAGAAACTGCTGAAGGGAATTTAAATATTAGTCTTCAATACAAAGGAAACATCAAAGAACTTGGCAACATCAAAGCCAGTGAATTAAGAAAGTTAAATGCAAAAGGAAATGCCCAATTAACCAATGCTAATCTTAAGCTGGAAAACAACCCAAACACAATTCAAAACATTAATGGAAGTTTTGAATTCACCAATAATGATGTAAACATTGATCAACTTGATTTTAATATCAACCAAAGTAAATTTAAACTAGATGGGAAGTTTAAAAACCTATTGGCTTTCTTATTTGTTGAGGGTGAATATTTAGCCGTTAAAACAAACTGTCATACCAATAAACTGGTTTTAGATGATTTACTAACCAGCTCTTCAGAAAATTCATCTGAATATACGTTAAACCTACCTAGTAAAGTACTTTTAAACTTTAAAGCAAAAATTGATACTTTTCAATTCAGAAAGTTTGTTGCTACAAATTTTAAAGGAACTATTCACCTTGAAGACCAAGTATTAACTGCAACAGACGTATCATTCAAATCAATGAATGGAAAAGTAAACGGTAACATTGCCATTGATGATTCTAAGGGAGATGAAATATTAATTACCAGTAAAGTAAATACGAAAGAAATTGATGTTTATCAATTATTCTATCAATTTGAAAATTTTGGTCAAAAAGCGATAAGTGCAGAAAACATAAAAGGAAAAACATCAACTACAATTGAATTTGCATCCATTTTTGATAAAAACTTAAAAGTAAAAAAAGAGAAGATTTATGTTTTAGCTGATGTAAAGATCAAAAACGGTGAACTCATTAATTACAAGCCTGTTTTAGCATTGAGTAAATATATTGAAGTAGAAGAGCTTGAACACATTAAATTTAAAAGCTTGGAAACTCAAATAGAAATAAAAGATGAAACCGTACATATTCCAAAAACCGAAATAAAATCTAATGCCCTTGACTTAACATTTTCTGGAACGCATTCATTTAACAATGATATCGATTATCGATTTAAAGTATTAATGAGTGATGTTCTATGGGGTAAATCAAAAAACAAAACTAAAAACTCAGAGTTTGGTTATATTGAAGATGATGGACTAGGTAGAACTTCTTTGTTTTTACACATGACAGGAACCATTGAAGATTACAAAATAAGTTATGATACTAAAGGACTTAAGGAAAGCTTTAAGGAAGACTTTAAAAAAGAAAAAAGTAACCTTAAAAAGGTTTTAAATAAAGAGTTCGGTTGGTTTAAAAAAGATAGCGCTGCTAATCATGAGGTGAAACCGAAAGATGACGATGGTTTTATCATAGAATGGGAAGAAGATATAGATAGTAAGAAAAAAGAGAAAAAAACAGCACCAAAAAAGAAAGAAAAGCCTAAGAAAAAGAAAAAAGGATTAGGTAAGTTCATAGATAAAATTGCCGAACCTGAAGCTGAAGAATTCGAAGATTTTGACGATATTTAAGAATTAAAACTTAAACTATGAGCAAAGAGATACATTATTCTAATGAAGATATAACAATTGTTTGGAAACCTGAAACCTGCATACATGCTGCGCAATGCGTTAAAAGATTACCAAAAGTATACAGACCTAAAGAAAAACCATGGTTAACAATTGAAAATGCAACTACAGAAGAACTAAAAGAACAAATTAATGCTTGTCCTTCTGGAGCTCTGAGCTTTATTGGGAAATAAATTTTAGATCTTATAAACCAATAGCAAATCCTACTCTAATAACAGGATTTGGTTGCTGTATTAGTATGGATTCTTTTGTCTCATTTAGATTCCATAAGCCTAACATATAAATATAAGAGCTCCCTGAAAGTCGTTGTTTCAAACCACCTCCTACATAAACATTGACTATATTTTTACGTTCAGTCGCTGTCCATTCCAAATTAATCAATTCAGTTTCTACATGAGCTAGTAAAGGCATATTATTAAATAAATACTCTCCGTAAACCCTTCCTCCGTAAATGGTAGTATTAAAAGCAGTTCTTTTGTCTCCGTAATACGTATAATTTACACCAACTCCTGCCAAAATATTATCTGTTAAATAATAACCAAAATTAGGGGCAACTTCGATTATAGTAATATCTCCAAAAGTAAGTCCTAAACCACCTCCTACAGTTACTCTATTCCAATTAAACCCTTTATCATCAGAAAAAGTAGAAGAAGTTTCATTACTTGAATCATCAAGAACATAAACATCTTCTTGAGAGAATACATTAAATGAAATAAGTAAAAAGAATACAATTAAACCCTGTTTTATCATCTAACAAATTTACTAATTATTCAATAACTTAAATCCTAATTCCTATTACACACACATCATCTACTTGCTCTAAATCTCCTTTCCACAATTCAAAATGGTTCTCAATTTTTTCAAATTGAATACCCATAGAATCATTTTGCATAGAAGACAGAAGTTTTTTAAATGGTTTAGATTTAAATTTCTTTCCCTTTTCTCCCCCAAATTGATCAGCATAACCATCAGAAAATATAAAAACACTATCCTCTTCATTTAATTTTATGTTATGAGTAACATAAGGCATAGGGTTATCCAATTTCCCAATGGCTTGTTTATTAGCTTTAACTTCTTCTATTTCATTAGCGTTTTTTTTCAGAATCCAAACCGGATTATTTGCTCCGGCATAATTTAATTCTTTAGTTTTTGGGTTAAACACACATAAAGCGATATCCATTCCATCTTTAATTCCTCCAATATTATTTGCTTCTATTGATTCTGATTTATTTAATTGTTCAACTACTAGTTCCCTAGTTTTATCTAAAATCTTACCTGGATCAAGCAACTTAAAGTCTCTTATTACTCTATTTAAAACATTATGACAAACTACTGAAACCATTGCTCCTGGAACTCCATGTCCTGTACAATCTGCTACAGCAAATAAAATATTTTCACCAACCTTTTCAATCCAATAAAAATCTCCAGCAACAATATCTTTTGGTTTATAGAATACAAAAGAATTTGGCAAATATTCTTTCAATTCTTTTTTAGAGGGTAAAATGGCTTGTTGTATGCGCTTAGCATATTCTATACTCTCTGTTATTTCATTATTTTTCTGTTCAATTTCACTACTATAAATTTGTAATATTTCTTTAGATTTTTTACTTGAACGATACCTCGTATAGAATACTAACAATAACAAAAGAATTATTACAACCCCTGCAATTAAAACATTTTGAGTGTATTTCTTACCTGTTATTTCCAACTCATTTACTACTTGTTGTTTTTCTAATTCTAAAATCTTTTTTTCCTTTTCTGAACTTACAAACTTCGATTCCAACTCCATTGAATATTTTGAGGTTTCAAGATTGTTAATGCTATCTTTTATGTTCATAAACAAGTTGTTGTATTTATATGCCTGTTCAAATTTTTGAATTTTGGCATAAGACATTGATAATACTTTATACGTATGCTTTAACAAATCTTGCGCATTTACCTCTTTAGCTATTTCAATACTTAATAATAAGCTTTCTATTGCTGCATCAAATTTCTTGGTCTCAAAATATAATTCACCAATATTGCTATAACTAATTGCAACTCCCATTACATTGTTAATCTCCTCTTCTAACAATAAAGATTTCTTAAAATAAAAAATTGTTTTCTCAATTTCTCCTTTATAATAATGAGCAACACCTAAATTGCTCCAACCATTAGCCTCTGCTGATTTATCTTTGAACTTTACAACAATATTTAATGACTTATGATAATTAGCAATTGCTTCATCAAACCTTTCTTGCCTAACATATATTAAAGCTATGTTGTTATAAGTCTTTCCTAATTCCAACTCATTACCAACAGTTTCATATAGATCTATTGCTCTAGAATAAAATTTTTCTGAGCTTTCAATATTCTCCATGCCTCGATAGGCATTCCCTAAATTATTATAAATCTTTCCTAATAGTTCTTTATAATTCAAAGAATCAGCAATTCCTTGGGCTCTAAAAAGAGTTTTTAACGCTTTTTTAAAATTCCCTAAGTCTAAATTTAGATTTGAAAGAGATAAATAACTATTTACAATAGACTTTTGATCATTAATTTCTTGACTAATTCTTAATGCCTCCTTTGCATAATACATTGAAGTATCAGAATTATTTTTTATTGCTATCGATAAAGAATTGTACGTATTAATTTTATCTAAAGTATCTAATTCTCCTTCCAGAAAACTATATAAAGAATCTATTAATTGTTGATCTTGAGCAACAGAAGTTTGCTGAAAGAAATTCAGGAATAAGAAAAGTAGCAGTATTTTTTTTAAAATCTTAATAGCTTAACAAATTAGCTATAGCTTCGCTCACCTTATCTCCATTAGGTAAAAGAGTAGCTTCTAAAGTAGAATTTAATGGTATTGCAGGTGTATCTATTGAACCAATAATTTCTACTGGCGCCTCTAAATATTCAAAACAATTTTTCTGAATACGAGCAACTAAACCTAAAGCAAAAGAACACTCTACAGATTCTTCAGTAACAACTAATATTTTATTATGTTTTTTAGCCGCAGCATACATTGCTTCTTCATCCAACGGATTAAGCGTACGTAAATCAATAATTTCTACTTGTCCTTTAAAGTTTTTCTCTGCTGCAGTACTCCAATAAACACCCATTCCATAAGTAATTATAGCTACCGAATTTTCTTGATTTGGTGCATCAATTACAGTCCTTGCCTTCCCAAAAGGAATAACATAATCTTCATCAGGTTCAATAGTCATTGCACCTTCTGTTCCTTTAATTTTACTCCAGTATAAACCTTTGTGCTCCAACATTACTACTGGATTTGGATCATAATAAGCAGCTTTCATTAAACCTTTTAAATCAGCTCCAGTACTCGGATAAGCTACTTTTACTCCTCTAATGTTTGTTACAATAGATTCTACACTTGATGAATGATAAGGTCCACCAGAACCATAAGCGCCAATAGGAACTCTTAAAATCATACTTACCGGCCATTTACCATTAGATAAATAATAAGATCTACCAACCTCAGTAAACAACTGATTTAATCCTGGCCAAATATAATCAGCAAATTGTACCTCAACTATTGGTTTTAAACCAACGGCTGACATACCAACTGTACTTCCTACAATAAATGCTTCTTGTATTGGGGTATTGTATACTCTATCATCTCCAAATTGCTGTGCTAAAGTTGCTGCCTCTCTAAATACCCCTCCAATTCTTGCTCCAACATCCTGTCCGTACAATAAACTTTCTGGATGTTTTGACATAATTTCTCTAATTGCAAACAAAGCAGAATCAACCATTACAGTTTTATCCTTACCTTCTGGAGCTCTTTCTCCTTTTTCCTCAGTAATAGGAGTTGGAGCAAAAGCATGTGTCAATAAATCTTCAGGTTTTGGATCTTCTTCTTTCAATGCCAATTGGTAATCTTTAGCCACCAATTCTATAGCAGTATTTTCAATCTGCTCTAATTCTTTTTTGTCAACACCTTTTTTTACTAAAGCATCCATCAATTTCGGAAAAGGATCTTTACTCCAAGCTTCAGCCAATTCTTCTTTATCATGACGATAAAACTCCATTCGAACACCAGATGTATGGTGATTTAATAAGGGTACTTTAGCATGAATAATAAATGGTCTGCGCTCTTTTCTAACTATTGCTAATACTTCATTAAAGGTTTCATAAGATTCTTGAAAATTAGTTCCATCAATGGTTCTAACATCCATCCCTTTAAATCCTTTTGCATAATGTGTAATATCTTGTGCACGAGTTTCTTCTGCATTTGCAGATATATCCCACTCGTTATCTTGTACTAAATAAATGATTGGCATTTGTTTTAATACTGCCATCTGAAAAGCTTCAGAAACTTCTCCTTCTGTACATGAGGCATCTCCTAAACTACAAACTACAACAGGGTTTTCTCCTTTGTAATCTTCTGCCATTCCTAATTTTTCCTTATGCTGAATTCCCATAGCAACACCTGTTGCTGGAATTGCTTGCATTCCTGTAGCTGAACTTTGGTGAGGGATTTTTGGTTTATCAGCATCGTTTAAACTCGGATGAGAATAATACGTTCTTCCTCCAGAGAATGGATCATTTCGTTTTGCTAATACTTGCAACATTAATTGAAATGGTGTCATCCCAATTCCTAACAAAATACTATCATCACGATAGTAAGGGAAAACAAAATCTTGTGGTTTCAACTGTAATCCACAAGCCAATTGAATCGCTTCATGACCTCTAGATGTAGCATGAACATATTTAGAACAAACTGCTTTATTTTCTTCATACAGCTCGGTTAACGCTTTTGCTGTGCTCATTAAACGAAACGCTTCTAAACTTACATCTTTTGTTACTATTTCCTTTTTTGCTATTGTATCTGCCATTCTATTGTTTTTACAAGGATTGTAAAGATAGTAAAAAGGGTTGTAAGAATTTAGAATACTTATTTTCTTAACTCAATTACCTTTCACTTTTAAACTTTCTAAACTAGTTTCCTTAACTTAGCATTGTGAATGTTTTAAAATCATATTTAACTTTAAGTCTTTTCCTTCTGTCCCTACTAGGATATTCACAAACTTATAACACCTATTATGGAAGCATTGTAAATCAATTTTCTTCGGATACCATTCATAAAAATTTGGTTGAATTTGAGAGCTTAGGTGTAAAGGAACATGGTACTCCAGCATTAACAAATACACTTAATTGGCTAATTGATCAATACACCAATTATGGGTATACTGATATTAAAATTGATACGTTTAATTACGCTGCACAAGATGATTATAATCTTATTGTAACGAAAACAGGAACGACTTACCCGAACACTTACTTAATTGTTGACGGGCATTACGACACCAGATCTGGAACAGGGACAAATGACAATGGATCTGGTATTGTTACCATTTTAGAAGTAGCACGCCTCTTAGAAGATGTGGTTACTGAATACTCCATTAAATTTATAAACTTTAGTGGAGAAGAGGATGGTTTAATTGGTAGTACTTGGTATGTTAACAACACCGTTATGCCAACCAATATGGACATCAAATTGGTGTTAAACATTGATGAAGTTGGTGGTGTTAATGGATTGGTAAATAGTACTATAGTCTGTGAAAGAGATCAAAGTAGCCCGACTGCTGCAAATGCTGCATCCTATGATTTTACTGACACTCTAGCAACTTGTGTTGGTTTATATTCTAATTTGCTTACTGAAATTTCGTACGCATACTCTTCCGACTACATGCCATTTCAAGCTAACGAGCATGTAATTACTGGTTTATTTGAAAAAAACCAAACTACCTATGCACATACACCAAACGATTTTTTAATTAATATGGATACCAACTATGTTTATGAGATTGCTCAAGCTAGTATTGGAGCATCTTTATATTTTGCAGTAGCTTATGAACCTGTAGGCGTTAACGAAAACCTAAATCCCCTAAATGTAAAAGTGTATCCTAATCCAGTAAAAGATATTTTAACTGTAGATTTAGGAGAGCTAGGTGTTAACAATACTAAGCTTCGATTAACAAATATAATTGGTAAGATTGTTCATGAAGAAACAGTTAAAAACAAAATAGAAAAACTATCCTTAAAAAACCTTCCTTCAGGCATATACACCTTAACTATTGAATCTGAAACCAACCGATACATCGAAAAGATAGCGCATCAAAAATGACCAATCAAAAAAATTACTTGATTACCGAACTAATCATTCTTTTTGTCTTAATCCCTATACTATTAGCTTCACCTATTCCTTCATTCCTTAAACCTCTAAGTGTCTTAACAGCAATTGGCTACTGCATTGTCATTAGTAGAAAAAACAAGCTCATCACATTTAAAGCTATCTACCAAATTAACTTTAAAGAACATTGGAAAAGAATAAGCATTACTGCCATTTGTGTTTTTTTAGCTAGCCTATTTTTTATGTATTTGTTTCACCCAGATGATTTATTCATTGTCGTTAAAAAAAGTCCTTTGATGTGGTTTGGAATATTGTTCTTTTATGCAATTTTTTCTGTCTATCCTCAAGAATTAGCCTATAGAAGCTACTTTTTTACGCGATATGATTCTATTTTTAAAAATAAGAACTATTTACTTTTAATAAACATTCTCGTTTTCCCCATTGCACACCTCATGTTTAACAATATGATGGTTTTACTGGTTACGTTAATTGGTGGAATCTTATTTACCATAACTTATAACAAAAGTAAATCTCTTCTGCTTACCTCTATTGAGCATGCTATTTATGGCAATTGGCTATTTACCATTGGAATGGGTGAAATGCTCGCTTTTCCTATACCAAGCTAATCAGAGTTAAAATATCGTAAAAATAGCTGTTTCTAGTGAGTCTAAAACCTCTATTTCTGAAAGGCTATTTTTTCCCCTATTTCCAGAAAGTAGAATATCTCCATATTTTTGATAATCGCTCCAAGGAGTTGAAAATCGGGGGATAGAATCTAAATTCTTATCAAAATATGCCCATTGGTTCACCAACATACTAGAAGTATCAACATAAACCCAATACTTATTTTCGGGAGTATCGCCAATAGCATTAAATGTTAATTCCATTTTATGACTATAAATACCATTTTCTGTTGTGTCAATAGCCAAATACTTTAAAGTTGTTTTAGAGTCTTTTAATTTGAAAGGCATAAATAACCAGTAAGCATCATTTATCCACATGCTTTCTGCCATTTGAGCATAATGGTCTACTAAAGAATCAGGCCCCATCAATTCTTCACCATCAACCTTAATCTTTCCTTTATGGGTAAATACATTTGTTATAAAGATGTTACTGTCATTTTCTGGAAAATCAATACGAACATCACCTGAATGCTTATTCCAGGTTAATTTCCTTGCTCCAAAAAAGTTCCACTTAATGATTTTAGTATCGTCCCAAACTTTTCTACCGCCCATTGCTTTCATTACTTCATCTGCTATTCTTATTGCTTCAGGATCGGAGTTAATTGTATCAAAACCTTCTGAAGCAGGGTTCGTTTCTACAACAACAGTCTCCTTAGGCTCTTGGGGTGCACAACTAACCAACAATACAATTACAGTTAATGGAAAAAGATATTTTATCATTTTAAAGTATTTTTTATAAAAAAAGCAACCTTATAAAATAAGGTTGCTTTTATATTTTTGAATAAATCAATAGGATTATTTTGCTTTCTTCAACTCTTCGTTACGAGCATCACGTTGCATTAAGTTTTCCTCATTACCGTTACCTCTTCTATTTACCTTCTTTTCTTTAAAAACTTGAAATTTAGAAAGCTGCGTTTTTCTTGGCCAATTGTTATCAGTCAAATCAACATCCGCAGTTTCTAACCAAGGATCCATATCTACACTAACAAGCTCTTTCTTGAAAAAGAATACTTTAGAAACATTTTTATGGTTTGTTTTCCATATTTCAGCAGGAATTCTAACCTCTTCTGTTGAACCATCGGTAAATGTAAAGTTTAGAATAATAGGCATTACCAATCCTCCTTTATTCGCAAAATCAATATTGTAATAATTATAATCTGCTTCTAAAATTGCAATATCATCTTTACTCAATTTAGAAATGTATTTATCGTACTCTTCTTGGTCAACCAATGTTGGCTCAAAAGGATCATACTTACTATAAAAATCAAGTATCTCTTTATCATGATCACTATAAACACCAATACTTTCATTTCTTGTTTCACCAATATGAACAGCTTCTGCATCAGCTAATTCTTTTGCAATTGCTTTTTCTACCTTAGGGTTTCTTGTATCAATTTTAAACCACTCTACATTATCTATAGCAATATCACAATGATCTGTTGTATAGAACCAACCTCTCCAAAACCAATCTAAATCCACACCTGAAGCGTCCTCCATAGTTCTGAAGAAATCTGCTGGAGTTGGGTGCTTAAATTTCCATCTATTCGCATACGTCTTAAATGCAAAATCAAACAATTCTCTTCCCATAACTGTTTCTCTTAAAATATTAAGTGCAGCAGCTGGCTTTCCATAAGCGTTATTTCCAAATTGAAACAATGATTCTGAATTGGTCATGATAGGAGTGATGTTACTTTTATCTCCTTTCATATAATCCACAATCTTAGATGCTGGACCTCTTCTAGAAGGGTAATCCTTTTCCCACTCTTGTTCACATAAATATTGAGTAAACGTATTTAAACCTTCATCCATCCATGTCCACTGTCTCTCATCAGAATTAATAATCATTGGGAAGAAATTGTGACCTACTTCATGAATAATTACTCCAATCATACCATACTTCATTCTTTCAGAATAAGTACCATCCTCTTCTGGTCTTCCATAGTTGAAACAAATCATTGGGTATTCCATCCCTATCTCTTTCGTATGAACAGAAATAGCTACTGGATAAGGATAATCACAAGTATGCTTAGAATAAGATTCAATAGTATGCGCAACCACTCTAGTACTGTAACGCTCCCATAATGGGTTACCCTCTTTAGGATAGAAACTCATTGCAAGCGTAGATTTACCGTTGTATTTAACAGTCATGGCATCCCAAATAAACTTACGAGATGATGCAAAAGCAAAATCTCTTACATTGGTTGCACTAAATGACCAAGTTCTTGTTGAACTTGATTTTGACTTTTCTTTTTCTTCAGCCTCAGCTTGAGTAACTATGATAACTGGAGTTTGATACTCTGATTGTGCTTTCTTAAATCTTGCTCTTTCTTCAGCAGTTAATACAGAAGATGCATTTGTTAATGATCCTGTAGCTCCAACAATATGATCTGAAGGAACAGTAATGTTTACCTTATAATCCCCAAAAGGTAAAGTAAACTCTCCGTTACCTAAAAACTGTTTATTTTGCCATCCTTCTGTCTCATTGTATACAGCCATTCTTGGATAGAACTGAGCTATTGTGTATAAGTAGTTATCATCCTTAGGGAAATACTCATACCCAGACCTTCCACCACCTTTCATTCTATCATTTACATTGTACCAATATCCAATTTTTAAAGAATATGTTCCTCCTGGCATAAGTGCAGTAGGTAAATCAACTCTCATCATTGTTTTATTGATTGTATATTTTAAATCTTTTCCCTTACCATCTTTTACATAGTCCAATTTAAATCCACCATCAAAATCATTATGTAAATTAGCTAAGTCACTAAAGTTTACCTGTTCATCAAAAGCCTTAGAACCTTTTCTACCACCAGAAGTTCGAATTAACTTAGTATCAGAATCTTTCGCTCTAACATTTTGATCCAATTGTATCCACAAATAATCTAACTTATCAGGTGAATTGTTCTTGTAAGTAATCGTTTCTTTACCAGTAATTTTTTGTTTTTCATCATCTATAGTTACATCAATATTGTAACTTGCTTTTTGCTGATAATATTTATGTCCTGGTGCACCTGAAGCCGTTCTATAAACAGTTGGTGTTGCCAATTCTTCTTTAAGTTGCTTGAACTTATTGTAATTGTAATTTTCTTGTGCCAACAATTGACTTGTTGCAATTATCAATGCTAAAACTAAAATTCTTTTCATATTCATTCTTTATTTTTCCGATGCTTCGGATAACATGTGAGTCTCACTCACCTTGTCTTTTGTTAAATAGTAACTTACCTTTTTACTTCCTGATTTTAAATAAATTGTATTTGCCTGTCCTCCAAAAACTTCAGTCAACAAAGTACTTTTTATAGTCACTTCACTTGGCTCATCTATTTGGTTGGATTGAACAAAACAGTAAATAAAATCATCATTATTAATTTCTTTTCCAATAAACTGATACTCCAATTTCGTTCCATCAGCAATCATCTCAAATTTTCTGTCGATGTATCGTTTTAAATAAGCATTCGCATTTTTCACTTCTTTTTCTGTTCCCAGATATAAATTAGGAGCTCCAGCACTTGTCAATGCCTTTTCTAAATCATGACCAATAAATTTAATGGATATTTCAAAAGATTTACTTTCAGCATTATACGCTGCTTCGGTAATCGAAACATAGTATTTATGCATTGCAAAACTTAACAATGAAATTGCTAAAACTGAAAATAAAACCTTTTTAATCACTGCGCCTATTTAGTAAGGGACGCTAAAGTAACAATTTAATTCAAAAAACTCTTGGCTTTTTCGATAGCAGCCTCAATACCATCGACATAACTACCTCCAGCAGTTGCGAAAAAGGGTTGACCTCCTCCTCCTCCACGCATTTCTTTTGCTGCTTCTCTAATAATATTACCTGCATGTAAGTCTTTTGCTTTTGCTAATTCTTCAGAAACAACAATTGTTAAATTAGGTTTACCATTAACCTCAGCACCCAATACTAAAAACAAGTTTTCTACTTGACTTTTTAATTGAAACGCTAAATCTTTTATAGCACTACTATCATCTAAATCAATTTTTTGAGCCACAAGGTTAACCCCGTTAACTTCCTGAATATTAGATAATAACTCTTCTTTTACTACTCCTATTTGAGCAGCATTATCCTTTTTACCAGCCTTAGATAATTCTTTCTTTTTAGCAGTTAACGCATCAATAATTTTTTTATTTACTTTAATCTTTGTCAAAGCTGTGATTGTGCTATTGATATCTAGCTTTTTATCTGTTTTTAGATTTTCAATTGGAGACATTCCAGTTACCAAAGCATATTGCTTGGTAAAACCATTTCTAAGAGCAATCATTTCTTCTTTTAAATCAGGTATAAATGCTGTTACATCATTTTTATCCAACACTTCAATTTTATCCCTTAAAAAGAATCCAGCACCATTAGAGGTTACAGCCTCCACCCTTCTTATACCTGATGCAACTGACCCTTCAGATTTTACTTTAAACAATTCAATATCAACAGTATTTTCAACGTGAATTCCTCCACAAAGCTCTCTTGATTCTCCAAACTCTATCATACGAACAACATCACCATACTTCTCTCCAAACAGCATCATAGCTCCTTTTTCTTCCGCTTTTTTAATTGGAATTGCTCTATATTCATTTAATTCAAATTGCTCTTGAATTCTACTGTTTACTAAATTTTCAATTTTAGTTAACTCATCATCAGTCACTTTTTGAAAGTGAGAAAAATCAAAACGTAAATATTCTGAATTTACCAATGATCCTTTTTGTTCTACATGTGTACCTAAAACTTCGCGTAAAGCTTGGTGCATCAAGTGTGTAGCAGTATGATTACGAGCCGTTAAGTCTCTAACGCCCTCATCAACTACTGCAATGAACTCAGCATTAACATTTTGAGGCAATTGTTTCGAAAAATGAACAATTAAGTTATTCTCTTTTTTAGTGTTAAAGATCTCTACTTTCTCATCACCAGACTCTATAAACCCTGTATCACCTACTTGTCCACCACCTTCAGGATAAAAAGGAGTTAAATTAAATACCAATTGATAAAAATCTTCTCCTTTAGCAGAAACCTTTCTATATCTTGTAATAAAGATATCAGCCTCCGTATAATCATAACCTATAAACTCTTCAACATCATCTTCTCTTAATTCAATCCAATCATCTGTTTCTATTTTTGTTGCAGCTCTAGATCTTTCTTTTTGTTTCAATAACTCTTCAGAAAACCCAGGCATATCTACATGAAAGTGATTTTCTAATGCTAATAATTCTGTTAAATCTATTGGGAAACCAAATGTATCGTACAATTCAAAAGCAAATTTCCCATCAATCGTTTTATCATTTGCTGTTCCCAAATAATTTTCAAAACGCTGAATTCCCTTAGCTAAAGTTCTTAAAAAACTATCCTCCTCCTCTTTAATTACCTTCGTAATAATATCTTGTTGTGCTTTCAATTCAGGGAAGAAATCTCCCATCTGACCAACCAATACTTCTACCAACTCATTGATAAAAGGTTCCTTTACATTTAAGAAACTATACCCATAACGAATACCTCTTCTTAAAATTCTACGAATAACATAACCTGCACCAGTATTAGAAGGCAATTGACCATCTGCAATTGCAAAAGCAACAGCCCTAACATGATCCGCAATTACTCTAATTGCAACATCTGTTTTTACAGAAACATCCAACGTATATTCATATTTTACTCCAGAAATTTCAGAAATCTTATCGATTAATGGTCCAAAAACATCAGTATCATAATTCGATTTTTTGTTTTGAAGAACCATTGCCAAACGTTCAAAGCCCATACCTGTATCAACATGTTTAGCAGGAAGCGGCTTTAACTCTCCATTTGACATTCTATTGAATTCCATAAAAACTAAATTCCAAATCTCAACTACTTGAGGATGATCTTCGTTTACCAATTCTAATCCTGGAATTTTCGCTATTTCATCATCACTTCTTAAATCGATATGAATCTCCGAACAAGGTCCACAAGGACCAGTCTCTCCCATTTCCCAAAAGTTATCTTTCTTATTTGCTTTGATAATTTTATCGGTAGATAATCCATTCTTTTCTAAAATGGTTTTCCACAAATCATAAGCTTCTTGATCCACTGCTGTACCATCTTTTTCATCCCCTTCAAAAACAGTAAAATAAAGCTTGTTCTTATCAATTCCATAGACATCTACCAACAATTCCCACGCCCATTCTATTGCTTCTTTCTTAAAGTAATCACCAAAACTCCAATTCCCCAGCATTTCAAACATGGTATGGTGGTATGTATCTACACCTACTTCTTCTAAATCATTATGTTTTCCAGAAACTCTTAAGCATTTTTGAGTATCTGTTAATCGAACATTCTTTACCTCAGAGTTTCCTAAAAACAAATCTTTAAATTGATTCATTCCAGCATTAGTAAACATCAACGTTGGATCATTTTTAATTACCATTGGTGCTGATGCAACTATTTCATGGTTTTTACTATTAAAAAACGCTAAAAATTTGCTTCGTATATCTCTTGAAATCATACTGTAAAAAAAATGTTAAATAACCGTTAACTCAATTGATCAAAACAGCTATTATTTTAAAATGATTAAATTTGAGCTCAAAATTAGGATAATTCCTTTAATGGCTAAAGCAAAATATAGATATAATCCACACACCTTAAGCTACGATAAAATCGAGCTTACACTTCAAAAAAAGGTGCTAAAATCTTTAACATTTCTTGGTGCTGGCTTGGTAATAGGAGTTATGATCTATGGATTAACTTATACATTTATTGATTCTCCAAAGGAGAAACAATTAAAAAGAGACAATGCTCAAATGCTATCTCAATATGTTATTCTCAATAAAAAGCTGGAACAATTAGCTGTTGTAATGGAAGATGTTCAACATAGAGATGACAACATTTATCGTGTAATTTTTGAAGCAGAACCTATAGATGAAGCAATTAGAAAAGCTGGTTTCGGAGGAATAAACCGTTACAAAGAACTAGAAGGTTATAATGATTCTGAATTAATTATTAAAACTGCTGAAAAACTAGACAAACTTTCTAAACAACTTTACATTCAATCAAAATCTTTTGATGAAGTTTTTGAAATGGCGAAGAAAAAAGAAGAAATGTTAGCAGCTATACCTGCTATTCAACCTGTATCTAATAAAGATTTAACTCGTATGGCTAGTGGATATGGAAACCGTATCGATCCGCATTACAAAGTTTTAAAATTTCATGCAGGAATGGACTTTACTGCTAAAAGAGGTACTCCTATCTACGCAACTGGTGATGGTAAAGTAATTAGAGCAGATAGGAAATCTAGAGGTTATGGTAATCATGTTAGAATTAATCATGGTTATGGCTATGTTACACTTTATGCACACATGAATAAAATGAATGTGGTTGTTGGTCAAAAAGTAAAAAGAGGTGATGTTATTGGTTATGTAGGTAATACTGGAAAATCAAAAGGACCTCACTGTCATTATGAGGTAAGAAAAAATGACAAACCGATCAATCCCGTAAATTTCTATTTTAATGATCTTACACCAGAACAATATGCTAAGATGATTGAAATATCTAATGACCCGACTCAATCATTGGATTAGCATTTTTAGCTCGCCATTCAAACTTTTCACTCTGTTCAATAGCATCCATTACTTTATGTAAGATGTTATCCACATTATCACTATAATCTAATTCTAAAGGTTGTTTAACTGTTACTTGTAACGCTGTTCCTTTTACTTTCAGAAACAACCCCTTTTTATCAAAAGCTCTTCTAAACCCATTAATAACAATAGGTACTACAATCGGATTGTAATTTTTAATAATGTGAGCTGTTCCTTTTCTCCCATCTGCAAAAGCTCTTGTTGTTCCTTGAGGAAAAGTAATAACCCAACCGGCATTCAATGCCCTTTCTATATTTTCGGTATCCTTAACATCTACCTTCCTTTTAATGTTTTTACCTGCCTCTCTCCAGGTTCTTTTTATACTTATCGCTCCAGCAAAGCCTAATAATTTAGGTAATATTCCAGCCTTCATAGTCTCTTCTGCAGCAACAAAAAACAAATTGGTTTTCATGCATTTTAGAATAGATCTAAGTCTTATTTTATTGGGATGATTATCTAAAGAGCTATGGATAACATGAAAAAGAAAAGCAGCATCAGCAAAATAGGTCTGATGATTTGATATAAAAAGAATATTTTCTTTTGGCAAATCTCTAATGATTTCTGCTCCTTTAATTTTGGGAACATTCTTTTTATTAAATCTAATATAGGTTACTATGCCGAAAACTCGTATTACAAGTTTTCTAAGCATTATAGACTGACCGAAAATATCTTTTTTAAACAAAAACCAATTTTTACCGAAAGGTAAACATTAAATAAATTAGTTGGAAATATTTTCGACTGAACAGGAAGTAAACGCGTTGAACTATTGCTTTTTATGTTTCAGGTAAATCTTGTCACCAACATTTGGTTGAGTCCCCATAAACATACCGTTTTTCTTATACAGCTTCTTCAATTTTACACCATACAATTGAGATATATCTCGCATAGTTTCTCCAGATTTGGCAATATGATACTTCTCTTTAGCTTTGTTCTTTTTAGGTTGTAAATAAATGATATCTCCAACTTTTAAAACATCACTTTTGTTTAAGTCATTGTATTTAAATATTTGCCATAAATTCATATCAAAATCCTGAGTAATCCCATAAAAGGTATCTCCTTTTTTAGCCCTTATGTATTTAATATGATTATGAAGTTTTATTGTTCTATTGTGTGAACTGGAAGCCAACACTTTAGAAGTTCTAGTTCTAGTAGGTTTTCTTGGCGGAACCTTAGCATAATTATCATATTGATCGAGATTATTTTTCTCAATCAACATAATTAATAGATCAGCATATTTGGGATTGGTAGCATATCCTGCTTTTTTCAATCCTTTTGCCCAACCTTTGTAATCTGTAATCTTTAGTTTAAATAAAAAGTCATACCTAGAACGTGTTACCAAAAAATCAGAATGATCTCTATAAGACTCATAAACAGTTTCATACTTTCTAAAGCACTCATCTTTTTCATCATCATCCAATCGCATTGATTTTCCTTTCCAACCAGAATGACATTTTACTCCAAAATGATTTTTTGCATAAACTGCTAAAGGGCTATTTCCATCTCCTGATTCTAATATTCCTTGAGCCAAAGTAATACTAGCGGGAACACCAGATTTCAACATCTCTTTAATAGCATCACCTTTATACATTTCAATATATTCTTCACGAGTAATGCGTCTTTCAGCTGGTTGCGCTTGAATATAAATCCAATTGAAAATCAGAAAAAAAGATATGAGTAGCGTTTTATTCATTACGAATACAAAGTTAATATTCTTATTACAACCAAATTGTATGCCTTAACAAGATATGAACATTTTATTTTTGATTACAATACGATATTAAACCGTTCTTCAAACCCTTTGTTACCTTGAATTCCTCCAGTATGGACTACCACTATTTTTTTACCATTTAACTGATTCGTGTTCTCAATCATATCATACAATCCAAACAGCATCTTCCCTGTATAAATAAAATCTAGTAAAATATTATTTTCCTTTTTAAATGTTCTTAAAAAATCGATTAATTCAGGTTTCACTTTAGCATATCCTCCGAAGTGATAATCAGTAATCAATTGCCAATTTGTAGTTCTTTCTTTCACATTTGAATCATCCAACAAGCGTTCAATATCTTCGACCAAAAAGTTGCCTCCTTTTAAGGCTGGGAAACCCAAAACCTTTTTATCTGTTGAACTTATTATTCCAGCAATTGTACCTCCCGTACCACAGGCACAGCAAATAACATCAAAATCAACATCAATACTATCTACAATTTCAGCACACCCTTTAACTGCTAATGCATTAGAACCTCCTTCAGGAATTACATAACAATTTGAATATTGGCTTGCATCCTTTTCTCTATATACTTCACGAGAAACGAATTTTAATTCCATCCCATTTTCAACTGCTAAATCTAATGTTAGATTTTTTACTTCATCCCCCCTTATTATTCCTATTGTTTTTAAACCAAACTCCTTCCCTGCAGCAGCTGTAGCAGCGATATGATTAGAATAAGCTCCACCAAAAGTTAAAATGGTATTAAACCCTTTTGCTTTTGCTTCCAAAACATTGTATTTAAGTTTCCTCCATTTATTCCCAGAAATAGTTGAATGAATTAAGTCTTCTCGTAAGATATAGAACTCTATTTTCTTTTCAGTAAAAAGAGTATTACTCAATTTTTCTATAGGACTCTTGATCTTTTTTTCTTTCAAAACTTAAAATTTATCAATATAGATGAGTATATTTACTTAAATACTATCAGTGCTTACACCCATGTTTAAAAGCTACTTACTTTTCTTTCTTTTATTTTTAATAAACATAAACATTTTTGCTCAACCAGGAGATCCTAATGTTTTTGGCACTACAGAATGGATTGTATATGGTTATGATGGGAACAATTTTAATACTTATAGTGGTTTTTACACTGAGCCTAATTTAACTTTTGATACTAGGAATAGATGGGGAGTCTTTAATTCTCCATCAGATGCTTCAGGATATGCTGGAAATGTTATTCCTAATGATCAGCATTCTTGTTCACATAAAAGAACAAACTTTACTTGTGGTACATATCAAGTTGACATTACAAATCATGACGATGATGTTGAATTACTTATTAATGGGATATCTGTTCTAACTCATGCCGGATGGGGAGATTCTCATACTAGTGCTTACTATGGTTTTTTAGGCCCAACTAGCACAATTGAGTTAAGAGTAAGAGAAGGAGGAGGACATTCACACTCTGGACTTTCCATTACTCAAATTAATACCAATCCAGGATTCACAATCTCTTCATCCTATGACTGTTCTACTGGAGAAACAACAATTTCTGCATTTGGGGCAACAGGTGTTACTTGGTCTCCAGCAACTGATTTAAATACTACTTCAGGATTAACTGTAATAGCCACTCCAACAACAACTACAACCTATACTGCAAGCGGTATTTCTGACTGTAATGGATCAAGCTCTTCTGAAACAATAACTGTTAACCCTTCTCATCTGTCATTAAATCCGAATTCTGATTATGGTGATGGTGAATGGTACATTTACTGTTATGATGGAAATAATTTTAATACCTATAATGGGTATTACACTGAACCGAATTTAGTATTTGACACAAGAAATAGATGGGGAGCAAATGACTCACCTTCTGATGCATCTGACTATAATGGATGTACAATACCTGACAATCAACACTCTTATTCACACAAAAGAACAAACTTTGCATGTGGAGAATATATTATAGACATAACCAATCACGATGATGATGTTGAACTTTTAATAGATGGTGTCTCAACCCTAACTCATGCCGGATGGGGAGATTCTCACAGTGGCGCCTATACTGGATTTTTAGGCCCTACAAGTACTGTTGAACTTAGGGTAAGAGAAGGAGGAGGAGGTTCACATTCTGGATTATCAGTTGTTCAACAAAATAGCAATCCTGGATTCACAGTATCATCATCTTATAACTGTTCTACAGGAGAAACCACTCTAACTGCCAATGGAGGTTCTGGGTTTACATGGTCTCCAGCAACCGGACTAAACACTACTTCAGGAACAAGTGTAATTGCTACACCATCAACAACTACAACCTATACAGTTACTGGCATATCCGACTGTAATGGCTTATCAACAACTGAAACAGTTACCGTATCACCATCTCATTTAACATTGGATCCTACAACTTATTTTGGAGATGGAGAATGGACCGTTTTCTGCTATGATGGGAATAATTTCAACACTTATAGTGGGTACTATACTGAAGGAGATGTAGATTTTGATTCTAGAAATCGTTGGGGAAGTAACAACACTCCTTCTGATGCTTCCGGTTATGCCGGTTGTATAATCCCAAGTGATCAACACTCTTACAGTTACAAAAGAACAAATTTTGCTTGTGGTACCTATACAATAGATATTGCTGGACACGATGATTATGCGACACTCTTTATTGATGGTGCTCAAGTATGGAATCATAACGGATGTTGTGATGTACATAATGGAGCTTGGATAGGAACTTTAACATCTTCTAGCACAGTTGAATTTAGAACTCGAGAATTTGGAGGTGGATCTTATGCGGCTCTTAACTTAAATGCTCCTGTTTCATCCACAACATGGATTGGTAACAATACCGCTTGGAATACCGCTTCCAATTGGACAGATGGTATTCCCGATGCTAACACTACAGTATCGATACCAACTACTTCAAATAACCCTAACATTAGTTCTTCTGCAAACTGTAACAATATAACAATTGATAATGGAGCCACACTAACCATAAGTGGAAGTAATTCTTTAACTGTTAGTGGAAACTGGACAAACAATGGAAGCTTTGTTGCAAACACTAGTACACTATCAATTACTGACAACTGTAATACTACAGTTTCTTTTAATAACTCTTCAGAAACAACATTTCATAACCTTACTATTAATAGTTCAAACAATGTAAATGTTTCTGGCTCATCCATTAATTTACAAGGAACGTTAACATTAACCAACGGAGTATTTAATACTAATAACTCCCTAACATTACTTTCTAATGCTTCTGGAACAGCCAATATAGCTGCAATAACTGGTGGATCTATCTCTGGATCAATTACAATGGAAAGATATATAGATGCTGGTCAAACCAATTGGAGGTTTTTTACTTCACCAGTTTTAAACTCTACTCTAGAAGATTGGAATGACGATTTTGAAACAAGTGGTTTTTTAGGAACAGATGCTCCAGATTGGCCAAGTGCAACAAACCGATGGCCGTCTATGTACTTTTATAATGAAAGTGTAGCCGGTGCTGCAGATAATGGATATGAAGCCGCAACAAATACTAGTAATTTAATTGGTTTAGGAAGAGGTGTTTCTGTTTGGTGCGGAGATACGATTACTGGTACTCAACCTTTTGTAATTGATGTTTCTGGCACTCCTAATACTGGAAGTACAAATACAATACTTAGTTTTTCTAACGGAACAAATTTAGATGATGGATGGAATTTAGTTGGAAATCCTTACCCCAGTGCAATCGATTGGGACTCTCCTAACATTAATAAGGTAGCCATGAACAATGCTACTTATATTTGGGATCCTGACGCTCAACAATATGCAACTTACATAAATGGAATGGGAACAAATGGAGGTTCATCTATAATACCTTCCTCTCAAGCGTTTTTTGTACAAGCAACTTCAAACCTTGGTCAAATTCAATATTCAGAAAGTTGCAAAACAAATAGTGCTGGTGCTTTTCTTAAAAGTTCGAGCAATATACCATCTCTATTAATAGATGTAACTAATAATTCTGGAGGAGATCAAAGCATTATAAATTTAAACAATACCGCTACTGCTCAATTCGATCATAACTTTGATGCACATAAAATAGATAGTAAAAATGCAAACTATCCATCTATAAGCAGCATAAGTAATGGATTAGAATATGCCATTAATCAAACCCCAACATCTACAACCACAATACCTATAAAATTAACAACAGGGGCTAGTGGAATTCATCAACTTAAATTTACCCTATCAGGAAATATTCTAAATAAGAATTGTGTAACATTAGTTGATATCTTTACAAATACTTCTTACAACCTTTTAACAACAAATTCTATAACATTATTCATATCGGACACTACAACTATACCCCGCTTTATTTTAAATCTAGGCCCTGAAACGATTATTCAAAAAAATAACCCAAATTGTTATAACGGTAATGATGGATCTTTAAATTTTAGTCAATCAGATAAGTCTTTATTTAACATACATTGGCTGAACACTAATTACGATACCATCTTAACTGAAAATGCAGTAAGTAGTTCTCTATTAACTAACCTTAATCAAGGAATATACTACACATACACTAACACTAACCACTGTTTAAATATAGCCGATACACTAGAATTAAATTCTAGCGATAGTATTCTTGTAATTAGTTCAATTGATAATAATATAGGCAACATTACTTTACAAGTAAGCGGAGGAACTCCACCATATAATTTTATATGGTCTAATGGATCTAACAATCAAAATCAAACTAATTTACTTCCTGGAATTTACAATCTAACTATTACAGATATAAACAATTGTATTAAAAATGTTATATATACAATTAACACATCAACAGGAATAAGTTCAGTTTCTGGAAGCAAAGTAAAGATTTTCCCAAATCCAACAAAAGGGTTTGTAAATCTACAGATGGATAAAAAAGGTTACAAAATCGAATTGTATAACAACCTAGGGCAAAACATATTCACTGAAATTACTAGTGATAAACTATTCACTTTAAATAGTAATTTATTTGCAAACGGTATTTATATGGTAAAAATTAGTAATGCCTCTGATACTTTTGTTCACAAGCTAATATTTGAATGATTTGTTGATACTTTTTTTATTTCATCAATAATCAACTCTCTAGTTACTTGCCATTTTGAAATGAAGCCATCTGCTCCAGACGCTCTCATTCTATCCCCAACTGCGGTATAATCTAAAAATGAAAATCCAATTACTTTTATATTACTGTCATAGGCTTTAACAATCTTAGTTGCTTCATATCCATCAGTATGCTTCATCAAAATATCCATAAAAACAATATTAATTTTCCTGGATTTTAATTGATAAAGGACTTCATTCCCATCAGAACATTCTGCGACTATATTTGCTTCAGGTATGAATTTTAATATTGATTTAAAAGACTCTCTTACTAAGCTATTATCATCTACTAAAAGTATTTTCATATTATTCGTGAAATTATCAATTAACTATTGCTACTATCAAATATACAATAAATTATCAATATGACAACATATTTATCTTTTCGATAACCTAAAATTATTCACTTTTGTTAGCGTGGAAATCGGAAAAAAAATAAAAGTATTACGAGCAGAAAAAAGTATTAGTCAGCAAGAGTTAGCTGATCTAATTAACAAAACAAGAGCCTTAATTTCTCATATAGAGGTTACTTCAAAAGTTAATTTTTATACTTTAACTGAAATAGCGAATGTTTTAGGAGTTTCTGTTGCCTACTTCACTGAAGATAATCTGAATAAAAACACTACGAATGAAGATCAAAGTAATTATTCGAGTTTAGCTGAAAGAATAACTAAAGTAGAGCGTGAAAATGAACTTCTTAATGAGATTATCGAAAATCAAAAAGAAATTATTTCTCAATTAAAGGACAAGCTTAACCAAGTTAAAAGTAATTAACCTTAACTCTCATTAAATTCCAATTATAATATTATTTCGATTGGCTTTAAGTTCATTTTATCTCTTAATTTTGTAGTGAATGAACGATTTTTCAAAAATAAACAAATTGGATAGCGATGACTTTTATCTCACACCTGAAGGTTATCGCGTTTTTACTGAAAAATACCTTTTAAAAAGAGGATACTGTTGTGAAAATGGATGCAGACATTGTCCATATGGTTTTGATAAATCGAAAGGAAGAAGAACAAAGAAATGATCTCAAATAATTTAACATATCAAATTGCTATTAGCAAAATAGATTTTAGATGCAACTCTCGCTACCCTTAGTTTTAGAGTAAATCTCCAAAAACTAATTATTCACACTCAACAACAACTTTCATGTTAAATTTTAAAGAAGAAATACAACAAGGTATTCCTAATGAACTACCTGATTTTAAAGCATTAGACACAACAGTTAGTCATGCACCAAAAAGAAAAGACATATTATCTGCTGATGAAAAAAAACTAGCCTTAAAAAATGCTTTACGCTATTTCGATGCAAAGCACCATCCAATTCTAATTAAAGAATTTAAAGACGAATTAGAAACTTACGGTCGTATTTACATGTACCGTTTTCGTCCTGATTATAAAATATATGCTCGTCCGATAGATGAGTACCCAGGAAAATCTGTTCAAGCAAAATCAATAATGTTGATGATCCAGAACAACTTGGATTATGCTATTGCACAACACCCACATGAACTAATTACCTATGGTGGTAATGGAGGTGTTTTCTCTAACTGGGCGCAATACTTATTGTGTATGCAATATTTGTCTGAAATGACAGATGAACAAACATTAGTAATGTATTCAGGTCATCCTATGGGATTATTTCCATCGCACAAAGATGCTCCAAGAGTTGTAGTTACAAATGGAATGATGATTCCTAACTATTCTAAACCGGATGATTGGGAAAAATTTAACGCTTTAGGTGTTACACAATACGGACAAATGACTGCTGGTTCTTACATGTATATAGGACCACAAGGAATCGTGCATGGAACAACAATTACAGTATTAAACGGTTGCCGTAAGATCGATGATCAAGGAACTGCAGGAAAACTATTTGTGACTTCTGGATTAGGAGGAATGAGTGGAGCTCAACCAAAAGCAGGAAATATTGCTGGAGTAGTTTCTGTAACTGCCGAAGTAAACCCTGATGCTTCATATAAAAGACATGAACAAGGTTGGGTAGATGAAATTATTTCTGATTTAGATGAATTATGTGCAAGAGTTACAAAAGCAAAAGCAGCTAAAGAAATAGTTTCTATTGCTTATGATGGAAACATTGTTGATGTATGGGAGAAATTTGATGAAGAAAATATTTATGTTGATTTAGGTTCTGATCAAACATCATTACATAACCCATGGGCTGGAGGGTATTACCCAGCGGGAATCCCTTTTGAAGAAAGTAATGATATGATGGCCAATAACCCGGAGTTATTTAAAGAAAAAGTTCAGGAAACTTTAAGAAGACATGCGGCTGCAGTTAACAAACACACAGCAAAAGGAACTTACTTTTTTGATTATGGAAATGCTTTCTTACTAGAGGCTAGTAGAGCCGGAGCTGATATAATGGCTGAAAATGGAATTGATTTTAAATACCCTTCTTACGTTCAAGATATTATGGGACCAATGTGTTTCGATTATGGTTTCGGACCGTTTAGATGGGTTTGTACTTCTGGTAAACCAGCAGATTTAAAAATTACAGATGATATTGCTTGCAAAGTATTAGAAGAGATTATGAAAGAATCTCCGAAAGAAATTCAACAACAAATGCAAGACAACATTACTTGGATTAAAGGGGCTCAAGAAAACAAATTAGTTGTTGGTTCTCAAGCCCGTATTTTATATGCTGATGCCGAAGGAAGAAGTAAAATTGCTGAAGCATTTAATAATGCTGTAGCAAATGAAACACTTTCTGCACCGGTAAACTTAGGAAGAGATCATCATGATGTTTCAGGAACTGATTCTCCTTATAGAGAAACTTCAAATATTTACGATGGTTCTCAGTTTACTGCAGACATGGCTATTCATAATGTTATTGGTGATAGTTTTAGAGGAGCTACCTGGGTATCAATTCACAATGGTGGTGGAGTTGGTTGGGGAGAAGTAATTAACGGAGGGTTTGGTATGACTCTAGATGGCTCTAAAGATGCTGACAGAAGATTAAAATCAATGTTATTTTGGGATGTAAACAATGGAATTGCTCGCAGAAGCTGGGCTAGAAATGATGAAGCTATTTTTGCTATTAAACGTGAAATGGATAGAAATCCAGAGCTAAAAATTACACTTCCAAACATTGTTAATGAACAACTATTTCTAGATTAAAACCAACATTCAACACCTTTTTATAGAGAATCGTACCTTTTATGAAATGGTTGATCGAATAATTTAATTTATTCATTACATTTGCGATACTAACTAAAATTAAAAATTACTAACTAAATTAAAAACATGAAAAAATATTTACTATTAGCCTCTGCGGCTGTTTTTACGTTATCTGCTAGTGCTCAAGATAGAAGCAAAGCGGTAATCCGTGATGCTGCTGGGCAAGAGAGAATTGATCAAAATTCAAATTCAAACAATGTATTAGCTAATCCAGTTTCTGCTCCAAATGCTAAAGCTGCTTCTACAATTGATATTGGAACATCATTTAACATTTATTCTATTCTTGGTGATAGACAAAATCAAGTAGTTTATAACAAAGACATCAACACTGTTGGATTTGTACACAGACAAAATGATGGTGGTGCAGGTGGAACAAACGCTACAGGAATTATCTCTTTAGATTATTCTACTGATGGTGGTGCTAACTGGACAATCAATCCTTACCAAACAACTCCAACAGGAAGTGGAGCAACATGGAACGGAAACAGATATCCAAACATGGGTATTTACAACCCTACTACAAATACAGATCCTGCTAACGCTTTTATGGTACAAGCTGGTCCTGCTTTAGAAACAGGAGCTGGTGCTGCTGATAATGGTTGGGCACAAACGTTTAGAGCTTCTTTCAAACTTGATGGAACTTTATTAGATGAAACATACAACAGTAATTCAATTTCTACTTTAGGTGATGCTAATGAGTGGGGAGTTGCTGGATTATATGTTACTTCTCAAGGTACTGCTTGGTATGTATCAACTAACAACAACAACTCTGGAGCTACTCCAGTAGCTGCATATGATGTTGCTGATAACTACTCTAAATACTTTATCGTAAGAGGTGATTTTAACTCAGGTAATAACAACTTTGATTGGACTGTTGTTGATACAATTACTCCAGGATGGAATACTACTGATAACGCAGGAGATACCTACAACTTAGCTGGTTTACCTAACATGGCATGGTCAGTTGATGGAAACACAGGTTACATGGTAGTTATGGGATCTTGGGGTGCTAACACAATGACTAGACCATATGTAATGAAAACAACTGATGCTGGTGCAAATTGGGCTAATGTAAATGATTTTGATTTTTCTACTGACCCAACTTTACAACAATACACTTTCCCATTAAATAGTAACCCTGCAGTTCAAAGACCTCAGTTTGGTTCTTTTGATGTAGTTGTAGATGCTAACGATGAATTAAGAATTTTTGGAGAAATCAATTCAGGTTTTTCTGCACATCCAGATTCTTTAGGTTTCACATTTGCTGCAAGACAAGCTGGTTTCTTATTTGAAACTACTACTAATGGTACAGGATGGGATGTTAATTTCATTGATTCTGTTCATGTTGATGATTTCGAATGGTATACAACAGCTCCAAACAACAGTACTTTCAACGTAAGACCACAAGCTTCTAGAAGCCAAGATGGAAACAAAATGATTTATACTTGGACAGGTTCTGCTCCTGGTCTTAGTACAAGCAGAGAGTATCCTCAGGTTTGGGCTAAAGGTCATGATATCGTTGCAGATTTATGGACTTTCATCGTAAACTTAACTGATGGAACGCCAGCTGATTTTGTTGCTGGATATCCTACTGCAGCAGTTGAAACAATAGAAAACAATGTTAAAGATTATGAAGTGCCAATCGTATATGGAACAGCTCCAGGAGGTTCTTCATTAGCAGATCCATTAACTGCTCCACAGTGGCACTACTTAAGAGAAGTTGGTTTTGACAACTCTGATTTTGTATTAGTACTTGGTGATGATGCACCTGTTATAGAAGAAACTAACGTTTCTATCTTCCCTAATCCAACAAATGGAGTTCTAGCAATCAATACTGATGCTAACAACTTTAACTATACAGTTATAAACCTTGTTGGTAAGACAGTTGCTCAAAACACTGTTAACGGAAACCAAACAACAGTTGATCTTTCAAATAACGCTAAAGGTGTTTATTTTGTAACTATCAATACTGAGAATGGTTCTACAACTCAAAAAGTAATACTTACTAAATAAGAATAGTAATTATAAAAATACAATCCCGTCCTTCAATTGAAGGACGGGATTTTTTTGCTTTTACAAAGAGATAAAAAAAAGGCTAGAGTAAATTTACTCTAGCCTTTTTTTATTCAAATATTTAGATAAACTATCTCAATTGAGCATCAAACTCCTTCTCTAAAGAATTAATAACCTTAGACATTACTTTATCAATTTGAGCATCTACCAACGTTTTATGCTCATCTTGGAATTGAAAACTCAAAGCATAAGATTTCTTACCTTCTGGCAAGTTCTTACCTTCATAAACATCAAATAAATTAATCGATTTTAAAAGCTTTTTGTCCTGTTTAGATGCTAATTCCTGAATAGAGCTATAAGTAACAGCCTTATCAACTAATAAAGCCAAATCTCTGCGTACCGCAGGAAATTTAGAAACTTCTTTATAAACAACTTTATTCATTCCTATCAGTTTAATCAAATTATCATAATTAAAGATGATATAGAATACTTCATTATTAATATCAAATTGTTTTTGAGTAGCTGCATCAACTTTACCAAAATCCACTAAATCAATATTATTAACCTTATACTTTAAACCGTAATCTAAACAAGCCAATTCTGATTCTTCAATTCGTACATTAAATTTATTCAACCCAAACTTTTCCATGATGGTATTTACAATACCTTTTAACTGATAAAAGTTAACATCACCAGCATTAGCTGTATCCCAATTTTCATTAACTGATGCTCCAGAAATAAATAAACTTAAATGACTATGTTCTTTAAATTTTGTTTCTGTTTTGAAATATGTTTTTCCCCATTCAAATAGCTTCACATCACTATTTCTACGATTCTGATTATAGACAATAGTTTCTAATCCATCAAACAACATAGACTGTCTTAAAACGTCTAAATCTTTACTCAATGGATTTTTAATTCTCACCAACGTATTTTCTGCAGTTGGATAATAACCCGACTTTGTTAATGAATTAGATAACATTTCATTAAATCCTTTAGAAACCAATAAATCAGAAATAATATTGGTTACTTTTTCCTTTTCAGGTTTTGTTCTATAGGATAAAGAAGATTTTAAAACCTCTGGCAATTCAATATTATTATAACCATAAACCCTTAATACTTCTTCTATAACATCCACCTCTCTTTGAACATCTACCTTAAATGGAGGAACAGACAACTTTAATTCATCTCCATTTTCTGCTATTATTTCTATCTCTAAATCTGTTAAAATCTTTTTAATCACATCCCTATCAATAGCTTGACCTATCAAACGATCACAATTGTCAAAAGAAAAATCGATCTGAATATTTTCTATCTCTGTTGGATAAATATCAATTATTTCAGAAGATATAGAACCTCTAGCAACTTCCTTAATTAAATTTGCTGCTCTCTTTAAAGCATAAATAGTAATTCTTGGATCTGCACCTCTTTCAAATCTAAAAGAAGCATCTGTGTTCAATCCATGTCTTTTTGCTGATTTACGGACAGAAACAGCATTAAAGTATGCGCTTTCTAAAAAAATACTTGTTGTATTATTAGATACTCCAGAATCACTACCACCAAATACTCCAGCAATACACATCCCTTCTTTTTCATTGCAAATCATCAAATCATGTTCTGACAATTCTCTTTCTGCATCATCAAGTGTGATAAACTTTGTTTTAGCGGGTAGCGTCTTAACCACAACTTTATTCCCTGCTATTTTTTCAGCATCAAAAGCATGTAAGGGTTGACCTGTTTCGTGTAAAACAAAATTAGTAACATCAACTACATTATTTATAGGAGTTAATCCGATACTTAACAATCTATTTTTTAACCAATCTGGCGAATCTTTAACCTGTAATCCACTTATTGTAAGCCCAGAATAACGAGGACATAAATTTGAATCTTCAACCTCAACAGTAATTTTTAAATCTGTATTATCAATCTTAAAAGCATCTACTGATGGTTTTACTAAATTAATTTCTTGCTTTTGACCTAAAACAGCAACTAAATCTCTTGCCACACCTATATGACCAGTAGCATCTGCTCTATTTGGTGTTAATCCAATTTCTAACTCATAATCATCCTCAATATTAAAATAATCTTTTGCCAAAGTTCCAACTGCAGTATCAGGCTCAAGAACCATTATCCCATCATGACCTTGCCCTAAACCAATTTCATCTTCAGCACAAATCATACCTTCAGACAATTGTCCTCTAATTTTTGATTTCTTAATCTTAAAACTATCATCTCCAGAATAAAGAGTTGTTCCGATAGTAGCTACAACCACTTTCTGCCCAACATCTAAATTAGATGCTCCACAAACGATATTCAATGGTTCTTCACCTCCAATATCAATGGTAGAACAATTCAATTTATCGGCATCTGGATGTTTTTCTTTAGATAACACTTCACCTACAACCAAACCTTCTAATCCTCCTTTAATCGTTTGGATTTTTTCCATTCCATCAATCTCTAAACCACTATCAGTTAATATCTCTGAAATATTTTCAGGGTTAACCTCAACGTCAATGTAGTTTTTTAGCCAGTTGTAAGAAATTTTCATGTCTCTATTCTTATTGTAATTTAAGCGACAAAAGTACTTAAAATTGAATGTGTTTGTAATAATTAAACCCACAATATAGTTAACCTTGTATAACCATATTTTAAAATTATGAGACTATCTTTTTTATTTTTTTCAATCACCTTATTTACGCTTATTTCTTGTGGACAAAAAACAAAGAATACTGAACAAACTTATAACTTCAAATTATCAGATAAAGAATGGCAAAAAAAGCTTTCTCTAGAACAGTATAACGTTTTAAGGAAAAGTGGTACTGAAAGTCCCTTTACAGGTAAATTTTGGGACAATAAAAAAGAGGGAACATACTCTTGTGCTGGATGTGAACAAAAGCTCTTTTTATCAAATACTAAATTTAAATCGGGTACGGGTTGGCCTAGTTTTTACACTTTTATTGAAAATGGTATTGCCATTGGAACTGATAATGATTTAGGATATTCTAGAAATGAAGTGCATTGTGCCAATTGCGGTGGCCACTTAGGACATGTTTTTGAAGATGGACCTGAACCAACAGGGTTAAGGTATTGCATCAATTCAGTATCCCTTCAGTTTAAAGAAAAGTAGATTACTTTTTTCTAGGGTCTGTAAAGACACGTTGCCCATTCTTATATTTAATTTTTGGGCTCTTTTCTCCTTTTTTCTTCTTCTTTTTTTGTTTTTCTTCATGAAAGAAATAACGAATATCTATCGTTAAATAATTTCCTACTAGGTCGAACGTAACCTCTTCATCTCGAGTTCCACTCTGCCCTTTATAAGTTACAAATTCTTCAAAAATATTTGAAAAAGATCTATGCAAAGATGCTCCAAGATATATGTAACCACTACTTTCTGATCGATACTCCCACCCTATATTTGCTAACAAACTAGGCTGAACCCAATAAGTTCGATTTACAGCATTCGCAAAATAATCGTCTTCAACAAACAATGGAGTTGGATAAATATCAAATGAAACACCACTTGCTACATTCATAAACATATTCCTTCCTAAACGAACATAAACCATACCTACAACGGGTATCTCATAGTTAACTATACTAAAATCTGAAGTTCCTGAAAAAGATGAATCAGGGTCATTAATAGTTAAATCAAAGTTCCGTCTTAAAAAATTGAGCCCTGTTTCTAAAGAAAGAGACTTTGTTAATCCTTTTCTAATAACCATCCCAAAACTCATTCCAAATTTTGGCTGATTTATGTACTCTATATTGTTTTGTTTTTGTTCTAACTTTCCTGCATTAAAAAATTCTATAGGAATTATAGGCTTTAACTGTATTCCAAAGGTAGTTACTCTTTCTTGAGCTTGAATCTCAAAAGTAAAAAGCAAGATAATTAAGTATATAAATGATCTAAATTTCATTGAATACAAAACTACTGTTTTACAACTGTTTTACAACAATATTGTCCTTATTCTTTTAATGAAAGGGAATAAAAAAAGGTTTTCAATTTCTTGAAAACCTTTTGTGGGCGATGAGGGATTCGAACCCCCGACCCCCTCGGTGTAAACGAGGTGCTCTGAACCAACTGAGCTAATCGCCCTTAAGCGGCTGCAAATATATATTAAATCTAATTTAATACAAGCTTTTAATTAAAAATTATTTTTTTCTAATTGTTTTTCCCATTTCCAAGCTGATAACATCATGTCATCTAAACTCTTTTCTGGAATCCAATTTAGTACACTTTTTGCTTTTTCATTATTGGCATAAATAGATGCTATATCTCCTTCTCTCCTATCTCCAATTTTATAATTTAATTTTTCACCACTCACTTTTTCAAAAGCATTTATTGCTTCTAAAACCGTAATACCATTGCCAGTTCCCAGATTGATAATATCATGAGATTTTTCTATCTTATTTTCTAAAAGGTACTTCAAGCCTAAAACATGTGCATTAGCAATATCACTTACATGTACATAATCTCTAATACAAGTACCATCTCTAGTTTCATAATTATTACCATATACCGTTAATTCATTTAATCTTCCAATTGCTGTTTGCGTAATAAATGGAACCAAATTGTTTGGTTTAGACATAGACAACTCTCCATTTAGTCCAGTAACATGTGCTCCTACAGGATTAAAATATCTCAATGAAATTGCTTTTAACTCTTTATTTACTCTTATAAAATCATCAACCATCACCTCTCCTATTTGCTTAGTATACGCATACGGAGACTCTGTTTTCGATAGCTTTGTATTTTCAGTAACCGGTAATTCTTCAACATTTCCATATACAGAACAAGAGGATGAAAATATTAAATTCGGAACGTCAAATTTAGCTTGACATTTTAAAATATTATTCAATGAATTAATATTGTTATCATAATACATTAAAGGCTTTTCTACTGATTCTCCAACTGCTTTAAATGCCGCAAAATGAATCAAACCTTTTATCCCTGGGTTTTCTTCAAAAACTCTTTCTGTAGCTGCTAAATCAGTTAAATTGACATTATAATATTTAATAGATTTCCCTGTAATCTCTTTGATTCTTTCATATGTATTTTCTGAAGAATTAGAATAATTATCAATAGAAATTACTTCCCAATCTGTATTTTGTAGTATTTCAATAATAGTATGAGAGCCTATATATCCTGCTCCTCCTGTAACGAGTATTTTCATTTTCAAATTTTAGAAATCAAAAATAAGAATTATAATTTGGCATCAGAATGTATAAAAACCTACTTTCGTAAAAGATTTTTTTCAAAAAGATGTCTGATTATCAAGAATTCAAAAGGTGCTTAATTACAAATAAAAAAGACTTGTACCCTTTAAAAGGATACGAAAATAATTATTTGGTAAAAAGTAAATCAAGTGGATTTGTTTTCTGTTCTCGAATTGCTACAGAACAAGAGTTAATGGACTACTATAGTTCTTACCCTGTAGGGTACAATGCTGATTCTGAAATTACTCGAATTAGAATCAATGAATTGCTTGATAGATTTGAACCGTATCGAAAAACCAATAGAATGCTTGATGTTGGTTGTGGTCCTGGATTATTTTTAATTGAAGCAAAAAAAAGAGGTTGGGAAGTTTACGGTACAGAATTTACTACTGAGCAAATTAACTACCTCAAAAAACAAGGGATAAAAACGTCTCTTGGAAAACTTACTCCAGACAATTTTGAAAAGGAAAGTTTTGATGTGATTATCTCTAGTGAGGTTATTGAACATATTAATAATCCAATCGAGGAAATGGCAATGTTTAATTCATTTTTAAGAACCGGAGGATTAACCTACATCACTACTCCAAATTTCAATGCTATTGAACGTTTTATTTTAAAAAGTAAATACAATATCATTATTTACCCAGAACACTTATCCTATTACACCCCAAAAACAATCGACTTGCTTTTGAAAAAAAGTGGCTTTGAAAAGGTTAAGATTAAAACCACTGGCATTAGTATTTCACGTATTAAAAATAGTTTAAATAAAGATTCTAATTCCCATAAAGATAACATCAACAATGACGAAGCTCTAAGAGTTTCATTAGAATCTGGTTACAAAAAACAAATTAAATCTCTTATTAACTGGACATTAACAATATTTGGTATAGGAAATTCTATGAAAGTTTGGTATACTAAAAATTAATCTTTTTGAAAAATTTGAATCAAATCCTTCTTTTTAATTACGAATATTTCAGAAATTTTCAACTTTTCTTTTCTCAATAAATACTGTAACAGTACACTAAACAAAATAAAATAAGAAATTGTTGTAGCTATTGCTGCTCCTATTATCCCGTACTTTGGTATCAATAAAACATCAAAAAGTACTGTAGAAATTAACCCAACAGAATTAGCTAATAAAGCAATATTATTTTTCCCTTTTGAAAACAACATGATACTAAACAACTGACTCATAGCTGTAAATACCATTCCAATTAATAATATATTAAACGGCTCGGCAGAACTAGAAAACTCTTTACCATACAACAATGTTAAAAACGATTCACCTACAACTGCTAAAACAATAACCATAATTATTACTGATGCAAAATTTATTCTTGAATATGTTGTAAAGTATTTTTTTCGTTGCCCATCATTATCTTCTGACAAATATGGCATCATCACTCCCCCTATAATTTTAGCATATAGCAAAATAAACATTGCAAAGTTAACTGCCAAAGCATAGATTCCCAATTGAGAATTTCCTTCGTAATAAGAAACTAACCATATATCAAACCTATAATTTAAAAAATTAATGATAACACTCACAAATACAAAAAATATATACTTATAAAAAGGAAAAATATCTAACCTATAAGAAAGCTTTAAATCTGGAATAAAATCTACTTCTTTAAAAAAACTAATCAGCCATAACAAACTATTTAAAGATAGTATAATCAGACTTACTTTAAATATCAGATCTATTGAAACTTCAACCAACCCAATCGACTGAAAATAAAATAATAAAGAATAAGTTGAAACATTAAAAACACTATTTAACAAGCTAATTCTATTTATATATTTAAATGATTTCGTTGTTTTTAAAAATGCCGTAAAAAAAGTATTTACCAATTGAAGACTAAAGATTCCAAATAAAAAAAATCGAAAAAATAACGCATTATAATTTTTTGGAAATAAAAAATCAATATCGACAACAAATAAAAAAAAAGCAATAAATGGAATAGAAATCAATAATATATAGAGAGATATTCCTTGTAATTTTGAATTAGAAATATTTTTATTCGATCCAAAATATATAATTCCCATATCTGCCCCAAAAGCAAATAACATAACTAATATCTCAATATTAGCATAAAATATAGCATAAACACCTTTCCCTTCAGCACCCAACAAACGGGTTAAAAAAATGCCAGAAACAATACTTATAATAAGTGAAGGAACTTGAGTAGAAAAAGTACGAAGAATATTACTAGTAAGGCTTCTCATTAAATTAGTCTATGAACTAAATCTATTCTTAATCTTAAACCATCTATTTTTTAAAGTGCTATTTTTTAACTCATTCACTTTCTGCCAATTAAAATCCCTATAAATATTATAATCAAAAGAAAGATTATCTGGATTATAAATTTCTAAAGAAACTCCTTTAAAATGAAAAATATATGAATTTAAAACGACCCCTATAGGCTCTTTCACTTTTTGACACAACTCATCTTCATTTCCTACATTAACCGATTTTGGATTAAAAAGCTGATTTTCACTATATTCATAAGCAATTATACTACGATTAATTGAAAAGAAAAAGCCATTGATATATTCAATATCCTTTATTTTTTCCGGTAATGAGGCATTATCTATAAAGTTCTGTACAATCTGAGTGTTTGTATAATCATATTCATCAAAATCAAAATCATAATACTTCCTAATATCTTGTAATTTTTGATGTCCTACTCCTTTTTTTGTACTTAAAGCTGATACAATAGCATATTCATCATTTTGAGATATAAGCTGATGAATCGCATTTTTAGGCACTATAATATCATTGTTTGCAAAAATTAAATGTTTATAATTTTCTTGTTTAAACTTTGCATACGCTAAATTCCAACTATTTGTCAACCCTTTTGACTGTTCTTTTGTAACAATTGATATTGCATTATCTTTACACCATTCTACTGTACCATCATTGGAAGCATCATCAAAAACAACTAAATCAACATAATCTGGTTTGTTTTCAATAATACTTCTAACACCTCTTATATTGTATTCTAATTGGTTAGCAGTGGTAAATGCTAAAAGTGTTTTATCTTTTTTATCCCCCTTGTCTTTTTTAACTAAAAATGCCCCCGTTTCAAAACTGAAAAATTCGCTAGAAATATATTCATACTCCTTATCCCATCTTTTTATTATCTCTTTTTCTTCTTTTCTATTCCCATCATCAATCACTAAAACTGAGTCATTTGACATAACATCATAAAGCAAAGGAATAACCGGGTACCTAGAAAACTCTTGTACATAGTAAGGAGGGCCATCTACAACCACCATATCAATTTCCGAAACATTCTTAAGTGAATTAATATCATACCACAACCACTTTTTACCTTTTATATCATATTCAATCAAAGGTGCATGAATAACCTCTACATATTTCTCTAAATTATGATCAAGAATCATTTTTTTGCTTTTTTCAACATATAAAATATCATGCTCTAAAGAAATAACTTTTCCCTTTCCTATCTTTTTAAAACAATAACCAATAATAAGTGAGGAGATACCACTAGAAGCTTCCACCACAACTCCTGGTTCTCTTTGCAGTATTACTTCTGAAATCTTTTGTAAAAAATCTGGAGAGGCTGCCCATCCTCCAGTAGCTGGTAAACTTTTTTCAATACCCAAAACGCTATAAAATGACGATAGAATCTCGAGCTGCTTATACTTAGCTTCTAGTTCATTTTCAAAGTTTTTTTTCAATTCCTTATTTTTTTTATTAAAAAATAGAAAAACTATCAAAAATAAGAAGAGAAAAGGTATTCCAATTAAGTATGAGGGTCCTAACATAACTATTGTATATATAATCATAGCTAGAATTAAAATTGTGAGAATATTTTGTTTACTTAAGTTCAATTTAATCTGTTTTAAGATATTAATATATACTTACTCATTATAAGTGCTGCAAAATAGCAAGACTGATTTAATTTATAAAACAATTTCGAATAAATTTACAACCATCAAAACTACACTAAAACACGTTAAAACATCAAATATTAGTTAATTTTGTCTCAAAGAATTTCTACCTTAGAAAAAAGTAAAAAATCAAGCTATTTCACCTTTAGATTCCCTAAATATAATAATAATAATGTGTTAATTTACTGTTTGATAATTTTTCTAAGCTAATCTATGTTAAACAATATATAATGACTGAGTACACGCTTATAACAGGAGGGTGTGGATTTATAGGATCCCATTTAATTGACCAGCTTATAAAGCAAAATCAACCAATCATCTGTATCGATAATTTTGACAATTTCTACTCAAAAGAAAATAAATTATTAAACATCAAACATGCAGAAAGCTCAGATCTATTTACTTTAATAGAATGTGATATTAGAAACATTTCATTACTGAATACTATTTTTGAAACTTATAACATTACTAGTGTTGTCCATTTAGCTGCTAAAGCAGGAGTCCGACCTTCTATTGAATCTCCATCAGAATATTTTGATGTAAACGTAAATGGTACTGTTAACATTCTTGAGACAATGCAGAAGTTTGATGTTAAAAAATTAGTATTCTCTTCTTCATCGTCTGTTTATGGTAACAATATTAAAATTCCTTATAATGAAAATGACAATGTAGATTTCCCTATTTCTCCTTATGCTGCATCAAAAAAAGCTGGAGAACTACTAAATTATACATTTCACAAATTATATAATATTGATATAATAAACCTTCGATTTTTTACAGTTTATGGCCCTAGACAAAGACCAGATCTTGCCATCCATAAATTCTTCAAACTATTATATTCCGATAAACCAATTGATGTATATGGAGATGGTTCAACAAGTAGAGATTATACATTTATAGATGATATTATTTCAGGAATTACTTCATCTTTAGAGAAACTTAAAAATGAAAAAAATATTTATGAAGTTATCAACCTAGGAAATAACTCCCCAATAACACTTTCTGAATTAATTAATCTTATTGAGACAACTACCAAGTTAAAGTTTAAAAAGAATAATCTCCCTATGCAACAGGGAGATGTAAATAGAACATATGCTGATATTAAAAAAGCAGAAAAATTGATTAATTATAGCCCGTCAACCTCAATGAAAGATGGTTTACATCTCTTTAAAAAATGGTATGAAGAAAATAATTAACACTCTTTTTCTTGCCTACAACTCCTTGCCCTCATTATCCAATTGGAAGGCTTGGATATTTATAGCTATAATATTTAAGTCACTCATATTCATTCTTAATGTAGATCCTGCTGAAGCATATAATTTATCTTCTAATACATTTGCTGGACATAGTGGAGATGCTAAAACTTATATTGAACCCATAGAAAATCTTCTCAAAAAAAACTCTTACGAAGACGATTATAGAATGCCTGGATACGGCTGGATATATTATTTATATCGATTGTTTTTTAACAAAGGCTTATCTCTTAACATACTAGTTATTACACAACTGATACTATCTTCAATTTCAGTATATGCCCTATCACTACTTTCAATAGCAGTGTTTAAGAAAACTATATATTTCTATTTAACCTTCTTAGCCTACTTAATTAGTATCTACGTTTCCCTTTACGACTATCAACTTCTTACTGAAAGCTTTGGTGCATCTTCCTTAGTTTTTACTTGCTATTTTTTAGTAAGAAGAAATGGAAACCCTATAATAAATTTATTATTATCAGGATTATTTATTACTTGGTCATTTTTTTTAAAACCAATTACTGCGCCTTTACTTTTAATATTTTCAGTATACATTTTACTAAGAAATAAAAACTCTCTTTTTAACTTAAAAAAGTACAATTGGAATCATCTTATAATATTCCTTTTACCTCTAATTGTAATGGATGGCCTATGGTCAATTCGAAATTATAACAAATATGAAAAGTTTATTCCAATTACAAAAACAACCTACTATCCTGAAACAGAAAACAGCTACTTAGGTTCTCTATATGATTTTACAACTTCTTTTGGAGGTTCTATTGTATGGTGGAGACCAGGTAGTGAGATGAGCTTCTTTAAAACTTCCCCAAATATAAAAACGAGTAAAGTGACACTCCCCAATTATATATACACTAGTAAATTTAATAATGATAGCCTTATTGTTGTTCGTGATTTAATTGAAAAATTAGATTCAAAAAACATATCCACTAAAACCAAAAATAATATAGATAATAAAATAAAAATAATGTTAAATACTTTTACTAAAAGTATAAAAGATGAAAAACCATTTCTTTACTATATTGGATCTAGAATTAAAGTTTTAAAATCTTTTTTTATTACTTCTGGTACACAAAATTTATTTCGAAAAGAAAGTTCTAAATTAAATTTAATTAACTTATTAATTAAAATATTCTATAGTGGATTATATCTATCCATTGTGTTATTAGGATTCTTAGGAAACTTCAGCATGCTAGCCTTTTATAGAAAAGTAAGAAATATAGATTACTTTCTTATATCATCAGTTGGACTCTATTTAGCATTGGCATATCCTCTATTATTTAAACTTGATGAAAATCGATACTTTGCTCCTGCATATCCTTTTTTCGTAATCTCAGCCTGTTTCTTAATCCTTAAATTTTATGCTTATTTTAGGCGAAAATTTACTATGAATGCTTGATATATCTATAATTCTTCCTATTTATAATGAAGCTCTAGGAATTCCAGAATTACTAACACAAATCGAAGATGCTATTAACAACTTTAATTACGAAATAATAGCTGTAAATGATGGTTCTTCTGATGACTCTTATGAGGTTTTAAAGGATTTCGCAATAAAAGATAAGAGAATTAAAGTTGTTAACTTCAAAAGAAATTCTGGTCAAACTGCTGCAATAAGTGCTGGTATAAAAAACTCTTCTGGAGAAATTATAGTATTAATGGATTCTGACTTAGAAAATTTACCATCAGATATACCAATGCTTATTCAAAAAATAAACGAAGGTTATGATGTTGTAAGTGGATGGAGGCAAAAAAGATGGGAGAATCAATTTCTAACAAGAAAGTTACCTTCATTAATGGCCAACTCCCTAATAAGTAAAGTATCAGGAGTTAAATTACATGATTATGGATGTACTTTAAAAGCTTATAAAAAAGATATATTATCCGATGTAAATTTATATGGTCAAATGCATAGATTTATACCTGTCTATTGCAACTGGCAAGGAGGAAAAGTAATAGAAATACCTGTTAATTACCAACCAAGAAAGTATGGCAAAAGTAATTATGGTATTTCACGTACATACAAAGTACTTTTAGATTTGATTTTAATAAGATTTTTAGAAAAATACATGCAAAGACCTATTCACTTTTTTGGAGGAGTTGGTTTTTTATTTTTCATCATGAGCTTTCTATCTTTTTCTGTTTCACTTTATTTTAAAATCACTAACCAAAAAGATTTTGTTGAAACACCTCTTCCTATACTAACTGCTATGTTCTTTATTATAGGTGTTCTTATGATCTTAATGGGTATAATTGCTGAAATATTAATGAGAACCTATTATGAATCTCAAGAGAAACCACCTTTTTCAATAAAAAATAAATTAAATCTAGATGAATAAATTAAATATTGGTAGTGGCGAATTTTTAAAAAAAGGGTTTATTAATGTTGATTTTTATTCCGTTACAAAGCCTGATGTAGAACATGACTTGAGTCAGTTTCCATATCCTTTTGAAGATAACTATTTTGATTGGGTTGAAAGTGATCATTGCTTTGAACATTTACCAAACCCCTTTATGGTAATGAAGGAGGTTCATCGAATCTCTAAAAACAATGCAACAGTTATAATTCGAGTTCCTCACTTCAGTAGAGGTTTTACTCATGCTGAACATAAAGCAGGTTTTGATGTTACTTTCCCCTATTACTTTAACAAAGATTTTAAAGGTGGTTATCAAGGTTTTGAATTGAAAATTGAAAAAGTTAAATTAAACTGGTTTGCTCAACCATATTTTAAAAAAACAGTCCTATCAAAACCTCAATTTTATATTGCTAGTTTTTTAGGAAACATCTTTGACTTAATGGCAAGTATTTCTCCATTTGTATGTTCAAGGTTGTGGTGTTTTTGGGTTGGTGGTTTTGAAGAAATTGAATTTCATTTCAAGGTAAAAAAATAACAATGTGTGGAATTGCAGGTTATACAGGAGAGGGCAATGAATCAACCTTAAAACAGATGATTCATTCAATCAAACATCGAGGGCCTGACGTACAAGACATCTATATTCAACCAAACTTAGGCTTAGCTCACGCAAGGCTTTCAATCTTAGATCTTAATTCTACAGGAAATCAACCAATGTTTAGTTCCGATAAACAAGTTGCTATTGTTTTTAATGGAGAAATATACAATTATGCTTCTCTAAAGAATGAACTCAAAAACAAATATGAATTCCAAACTAATACTGATACTGAAGTTCTTCTTTATCTTTATAAAGAATATGGAACTCAATTACTTAATAAGATTGAGGGCATGTTTGCTTTTGCACTATATGACTTTAAGGATCAATCTCTATTTTTAGCTAAAGATATCATGGGGAAAAAACCTTTATATTATACTGCTTCAAGCAATTGTTTTGTCTTTGGATCTGAACTAAAATCACTCTTAAAACATCCAGGAATTGAGAAAAAACTAAATATAGAAGCTGTTAATCAATACCTTACTTTTGACTATGTCCCTACTCCAAACAGTATTATTAAAAACGTATCAAAATTAGAACCAGGACATTTCCTTATTGTAAAAGATAATAAAATAGTAGTAAAAAAGCCTTACTGGCAACACAACTTTTCCAAGAATAACACAATAACATTTAATGATGCTACAACAAAATTAGATTCTCTTTTAAATGATGCCACAAAAAAACGCTTGATGAGTGATGTACCATTGGGAGTTTTTCTTAGCGGAGGGTTAGACAGCTCCACTATAGCTTATTATGCTCAAAAAAACTCTATCGATAAAATTAAAACTTTTTCGATCGGTTTTGAAGATAAAAGTTATGACGAAACAGACTACGCAAAACAAGTTTCTCAACATTTAGGTACAGACCATCATACTGGGATACTAACACAAAGTAAAACACTCGAACTCATCAATAAAATCTATCCTAATATTGACGAACCATTTGCAGATGCATCTCTTATTCCTACCTATTTCTTATCCGAATTCACTAAAGAGCATGTAACTGTTGCTTTAGGTGGAGATGGTAGTGATGAGCTTCTTGCCGGTTACCCTACATTTGTTTCTAATTACTTTAAAGAGCCTTTAGCTTCTCTACCAAGTTCAGTTTCTTCAAACCTTCTTAAAATCACTAATGGGTTAATGAAGGTAAACGACAACAATATAAGCTTAGATTTTAAAGTCAAACAATATTTAAGGGGATTCTTAAGTAAGAAAAATCACACCCATCAACTTTGGCTGGGGAGCTTTACTCCAAATGAAAAAAAACAACTTTTCAAGCCAGAAGTTTACGATAGTTTACATGATAATACTGGATTAAATATTATAGATGACCATTTCAATAGTACTAGTGAAAATTGGTCAAATTTTGATAAAACCACTTATTACTATTATCAAACCTATTTACTTGACGATATTTTAGTAAAAGTAGATCGAGCAAGTATGTTAAATTCGTTAGAAGTTAGATCTCCATTTCTAGATAAAGATGTTGTAGAGTTTATAAATTCCATTCCTAAAAAATACAAACTCAAAGGTTTTAATGGTAAATATTTGTTAAAAAAAGTGATGGAGAATAATCTCCCAAAAAACATCACAAATCGTTCAAAAAAAGGTTTTGGAATTCCCTTATCTCAATGGATACGAGAAGATCTTAAAGAAGAAATAACCGCTATTCTCTTAACTGAAGATTTTTATTTCAACCAAACATATATTAAACAAATATTAAACGAACATTTTAATAAAAAAAGAAACCACCGTAAATTAATTTGGAATTTATACCTTTTAAAATTCTATATGTTTAATAATGATTTGGCTTAATAATTAAAGAGTACCTTAAACAAATGTCACAATTTAACAGTCCTACCATACTAGTTACCTCTAATGAGCCTTGGGGCAAGACATGGTACTCCAAACAACATTATGCTTATGAATTATCTCAAATAGGCTACCAAGTATATTTTATCAACCCTACAAACAAATGGTCTATATCTCATTTGTTATCCTTTAAAACATCCTTTACACAAATCAATAAAAATCTTCTTGTTGTAGAATATAAGAACAATTTACCTCAACGCTTTTTTTCAAGTTTAAATGACTTTTTAAACTCTTTAAAAATTAAAAATATATTGAATTCAAAAGAATTTATTTGGTGGAAATTCGATCCTTTTAGGTTCTCATTCCCTTACTTTTTAAAAAGTGGAAAAACAATATATCATGTTGTAGATCCATACATGCATCTACCAAAAGACAGAACTCTTGCCAAGAAAGCTGACTTAATTGTATCTACCAGTCTTAAATATATAAATCACTATACAAACATAAATCCTAACATTATTCAAATACCTCATGGAATTTCTAAAGAAGAATTCAATTTGGATGATAAAAAAATAGCTAAAATCAAACAGCAGTTTGGAAATTATGCAATAAGTATTGGTGCTATCAGTAACTTTGTAGATATTGATTTATTCATCAAAATAGCAGAAGAGAAAATTAATTTAGTAATCATAGGTTCAGAAAACCATATTTCTAAAGAATGGAATCAGCTAAAACAGATGCCTAATGTTTTTTATTTAGGGGAAATGCATGCTAAGGAGCTTAATAATTATGTTTCAGGTGCAAAAGCATGCTTAATTGCTTATAAGTTTAATTGTAAAGAAGAACACATTAGTGGATCTCCTCTAAAAGCTCTTAATTACTTAGCTCAAAACAAACCAATTATTACATCATTAGACTCTGAAATAAATTCGTTAAAAAACAACAGTATCTACAGAGGCTACAATAGTAAAGAATATATTGATTTATTAAAAAAAGTACTTACCTCAGAATTAACAGTTGATACAGATAAAATTGAATCTTACATTTCCGAACATAGATATGAAAATTTAATTCAAAATATTTTAAACCGTTTAAACAGCACTTAAATTGAAAGAACATATTAAAATATTAGATTTTTTACGAGGTTTTGCAGCTCTTGCTGTAGTTTTATTTCATTTTGGTGATGCAGCACTACCAACATTAAAACAGAACTATTTATCAAACATTGTTGTTTATGGTAAATACGGTGTGCAAATATTTTTTGTTATTTCTGGATTTGTAATCCCCTATTCAATGATGAAATCAAAGTACATGATTTCAGATTACTTCAATAATCTATTAAGGAGGTTTGTTAGAATAAATCCACCTTCGTACGTAGCTATTTTACTATCTTTTATCCTATATTATTCTTCTATTATTATAATAAATCGTCCAATCAGTGGTATGGATTGGCCTGGAGTTAATCTAACAGCAATTTTAGCTAACCTTTCTTATTCTGTCCCTATTTTTGATACCACTTGGTATAATCCTGTTTTTTGGACCTTATCAATAGAATTTCAATTTTATATAATAATTGGGCTATTATTACCTTTAATAAAAACTAAAAACAACACCCTTACCAGTCTATCTTTGATTGGAATACTTTCTTTAGGTTTTTTAGATCTTGAATGGTTCTTTGATTATGGAAGTTTCTTTGTATTAGGCATATTATTATTTTTAAAAAGAGAACAATTAATTCATAAAAACTTAATAATCTTACTTTTTTTTATAACTATAACCTTTTGTTATTTTCAAAATGGATTAGTTGAATTAATATTTGGTCTTTTAGCATTTTTAGCTATCTCATCAAAATTCAACCTTAATTATAAAGTAACTAATCTTTTAGGGAAAATATCATATAGTCTATACATCACACATTGGGCAGTAGGTTCAATTTCCGAAATAGTACTAAAAAGAATAACTAATTTACACGAATATCCTTTTGGGAAAATTATTATGATTTTAATATACACTAGTATCGCAATTTGTTTTGCCTACTTGTTTTATAAATATATTGAACAACCGTTTATTCAATATTCTAAAGCAATTAAATCAAATAAAAAATAACGTTATATTCGCGATAAGATAATTATGAAAAACAAGGTAACACATATTGTTCAAGTAATGGCAGATCCATTAAGTGTTACCTATTTCAATTTATTTGCAGAACTTTCCAAAAATCATCCTGAAATAAAACTCTCTTTTATATGTCTCAATTCTGTCAAAACCCCTATGATGGAAGACATGAAAAAAAGAGGTTGTGATAGTTACTTAGTTAAGTTTGATAATACCAAAAGAATTAAAAGTTGGATTAGTGCTTATTTTCAGCTAAAAAAATTATTAAAAAAATTAAATGCTGATGTTGTTCATTCTCATTTATTTGATGATGGAGTTCCTGCTATGCTCGCAGCCAAACATGTTGGAATAAAAAAAAGGATTCATACAAAAGGCTGCACCTCTTTCAATTGGTTTTATGCTCCAAAAGCTGTATTACTAGACCGGCTAATTAATAAATCTGCAACTCATATAATAGCAGTATCTAATGAGTCTAAACAATTTTTAATTGAAAAAGAAAAAGCTAATCCTAAAAAAGTACATCTAATTCACCACGGCATATCCTTTAAAACTCTTAAAACAGCAAATGAGCATGAAATAAAAGCTTTTAAAAAACAATATCAATTGGAAGGTAAACGTGTTGTTGGAACAGTTAGTCGATACATTAAATGGAAAGGCTATATTGAATTTATTGAAGCAGCTAACCTTATCAAAAATAAATATCCAGACGTTATTTTTATTGGGATAGGAAGTGGTTCTCAAGAAGAAGAGTTAAGAACGTTAATAAAACAAAAAGGCCTTGAAGATCAATTTATCCTAACCGGATGGATAGAAAAAAAATTCATCCCATCAGTATTTCAGTCTCTTGATGTTTATTTACATGCTGCCTTTATGGAACCATTTGGTTTTGTTATACCTGAAGCAATGGTAAATAGAATTCCAATTGTTTCTACACCAACAGGTTCTGCTGCTGATGGATTAAAACATATGAAAAGTGGTTATATTGCACCTTACAACAACCCAGTAGAGTTAGCCAAAGGTATTAGCTACTTTTTAGAAAATGATTCTTCAGAATTTACTGAAAAAGCTTACCAATCTGCTATGGAAAAATACACTATTGAAACTATGTGGAAAAATCACCTTAAATTATATTTGGATTAAAATGTCAAAAAAAATAGTAATTATAGATTATGGTATGGGCAACCATTTCTCGATTCAAAAAAAAATGAATCGATTAGGTTATAACGCATTAGTTACTAATGATGCTAAGCTAATTAGTAATGCTGAAAAAATTATTTTACCTGGTGTTGGTCATTTTGGAAAAGCCATGGAAAACCTTCATCAACTAAATCTTGTTGAGACTCTAAACAAAGAAGTTCTTCAAAAAAAGAAACCTATTTTAGGGATATGCTTAGGGATGCAATTGATGGCTACTTCTAGCGAAGAAGGAGGTACAAAAGGATTAAATTGGATTGATGCTGTAGTAAAAAAGTTTAGTATAACAGATCAATTAAAATATAAAGTTCCGCATACCGGTTGGAATCAAATAAAACGAATAAAAAATTCTAAACTATTAAATGGACTAACAGATTCACCAGAATTCTATTTTGTTCATTCTTATTATTTCAATTGTAAAAATAATGTTGATGCATTGTGCAGTACAAACTATGAATCTGAATTCATTTCAGCAATTGAGCATGAGAACGTTTTTGGCGTACAATTTCATCCTGAAAAAAGTCATGATACTGGAATGCAACTTCTTAAAAATTTTATTGAACTATAATGTATCGTCCAAGAGTAATACCAGTGCTATTATTGCATAAAAACGGTCTCGTAAAAACTGTAAAGTTTGGAAAAAGCACTTACATAGGTGATCCTATTAATGCTGTTAAAATATTTAATGATCTAAAGGTTGATGAAATAGTATTACTAGATATTGACGCTACTAAAGAAAACCGATCTATTTCTATAGATTTAGTAAAAGAAATAGGAGAAGAAGCCAATATGCCATTTTCTGTTGGTGGAGGTATTAAAGATATAGAAACCATCCAAAAAATTACAAGTGCTGGAGCTGAACGAGTTATACTGAGTAGTTACGCCATAGAAAATCCTCATTTTATAAAAGAAGCTGCGAACAACTTTGGAGCATCCACGATTTGTGTATGTATCGATTACAAAAAAAATATTTGGGGAAATAAACAAGTTTACATCGAATCTGGTAAAAAAAACACAAAAAAAGACATTGCAACTCTGGCAACTGAAGTTCAAAATGCTGGGGCTGGAGAAGTTATTATTCAATCTATTAATAGAGACGGCATTATGGATGGATACGACCTGGAAACAATTAAAGAAGTATCCTCAAAAGTTACTATTCCCGTAATAGCTCTTGGTGGTGCTGGATCAACTTTAGACATCGAAGATGGATATAAATCAGCCTACGCTAACGGTTTAGCTGCTGGAAGCTTTTTTGTGTTTACTGGAAAACACAGAGGGGTTTTAATACAGTATCCACAAGTTAAAAATTATAACTTCAAACAATGAAAGAACAACCTTATCAAATCTGTAACAGATGTGTAATGGACACTTCTGATCCTGATATTATTTTCGATGAGAAGGGAAACTGCAATCATTGTGAAGACTATATTACCAGAATTAGCCAACAAACATATATTGCTGGTGAATCTGAAAAACAATGGGGTTTTATTCTTAATAGAATTAAAGAAAAAGGTAAAAACAACCCTTACGATTGTATTGTTGGTATTAGTGGTGGTGTTGATAGTTGCTACACCGCCCACCTTTGTAAAGAACATGGACTTAGACCATTGCTAATACATATGGATAATGGATGGAACACTGAAATATCTGTAAAAAATGTGAAGACCATGGTTGAAAAGCTCGGGTTTGATTATGTGAGTTATGTTTTAGATTGGCAAGAATTTAGAGAAATACAGTTAGCTTTCTTAAAGTCATCTATCGTAGATTTAGAAATGCCTACGGATATCGCTATACCTGCTTCAATATATAAAACAGCTATTAAGCACAATATTAAATTTATTCTACCTGGAGGAAATTACACTGCTGAAGGTGTTTTACCACTGCAGATGGGTTACCACACTTATAAGGATATGAAACTTTATAAGCATATCGTTAAAAAATACTCTTCTACCCGATTAAAAACTGTTCCTACTTTTAGCATTTTAAAAGAGTTTTACTACAAATTTGTAAAAGGAATTAAAAAAGCTTATCCGCTTAACTACATTCCGTTTGATAAAGATAAAGCCAGAGAATTTTTAATAGAAAACTACGATTGGGAGAATTATGGAGGGAAACACCATGAATCTAAAATTACCGCTTTCTGGCAGTCTTACGCAATGCCAGTAAAGTATAACATGGATTATAGGCGAACAACTTTTGCATCACAAATTTGTTCCAATCAAATCACTAGAGAAGATGCTCTAGAACAACTAAAGACCCCATCATATGATGAGGCCAAGATAAAAGAAGACAAGAAATACATTGCCAAAAAATATGGTATCACAGAAGAGGAACTTAAAGAATATTTAAGCAGGCCTCCTAAAACTTATGTTGATTTTCCAAATAACAAGGAACTAATTAATTTTATCTATAAAACTTATAATCGAATTTTCCCTAAAAAAAGGTTTTAGATGGCAGAACAGAAATTAGTAACAGTAGTTATTCCGGCATACAATGCTGCAAATTATATTGAAGAAACAGTTAACACTGTTCTCAAACAAACCTATAATTGTTTAGAATTAATTATTGTTAATGATGGAAGTAAAGACAATACGCTTGAAATCTTAGAACAACTAAAACTAACTGATTCAAGAATAACCGTTTTAGACAAACCTAACTCTGGAGTATGTGACTCTCGTAACCTGGGTATGTCAAAAGCAAAAGGTTATTATATCACTTTTTTAGATGCTGATGATCTATGGGACCTTACTTTCTTGGAAAATTGTATTGAAAAATTCAACTCTGACGATAATATCCAAGCTATATACTCTAAAGCTCAAGTGATAAATGAAAAATCAGAAAAACAAGACGAATATATAGATGCTAATACCATTAAATCTGTTAAAGATACTCTAGAATGGAAAAAAGGATATGTAGCTTCTATGGGCTGTACCATTTACACTAGAGAAATAGTCAAAAAAGCTGGATTATTCGATCCAAGACTCAGCACCGCTGCTGATCAAGATTTTCATGTAAGAATTTCATCCTTATCACCAATTATTGGAATTGATAAAGTGTTATTCTATTATAGAGTTCACGATAACAATATGCATTCAAACATTTCCGTAATGGAAAAAGATCACACCTTAGTATTTAAAAAGGCTAAAGAAATTGGGGCTTTAAGTAGTTATTGGTTTAGGCAAAAATGCTTTAGTAATCTATACCTTATTCTTGCTGGTAGTTGGTGGAAAGACGGTAAAAACAAATTAAAAGGGATCTATTATATTTTCAAAGCAATTATAATCTATCCACCAACACTTTTTAAAGTTACAAGGAAGTTCATCAATTGAATATACTAATCCTTACATATTGGAGCTATAAAGATGCATTAGTACAAACGTACACGATGCCTTATGTCAAAATAATTCGTGATCAAAATCCAAAAAATAAAATCTTTCTTGTAACTATAGAACAGCCATTCCACAAGATGAACGATGAAGAATGGTCAATTGAGTCTTCTAAATTGAAAAAAGAAAATATAGAATTAATCCGCTTTAAATATGATCATTTCGGCTTTAAAATGGCACTTCGGATTATAAGATTCATCCCTAAACTAGTTACGTTAATAAAACAAAAAAAAATAGAAGTAATTCACTCATGGTGTATGACTGCAGGAGCTCTTGGATATCTCCTTTCATTATTAACATCAAAACCTTTAATCATTGATAGCTATGAACCTCATGCTGAATCAATGGTAGAAAATGGAACTTGGTTACAATCAAATTTTAAATTTAAATTACTCTTTTGGCTTGAAAAAAAACAAAGCCAAAAAGCAAATACAGTGATTGCATTAACAAAAGGCATGGAAAACTATGCAAAGAAAAAGTACAATGCTAATTTCAAAAATTATTACATTAAACCCGCATTGGTTAATCTCAATAAATTTAATTGGCAATTAGATAAGTACAAAAAAATGAGAGCAGAACAAAACTTATCTGACAAAATTGTTTGTATTTACTCAGGAAAACTTGGTGGTATATATTTAGAAGAAGAAGTATTTGATTTTTTTAAAGTAGCTCATAATTATTGGCGAGAAAAACTTAAGATTTATCTTTTAACAGATAAAAATATAAATGAAGTAAATGCCTATCTCAAACAAAAAGAAATACCAAAAGATTGTATAGAAACACTTTTTGTTAATCATGAAGAAATTCAAAATTATTATCAAATAGCTGATTTTGCTATCAACCCTGTAAAACCTGTCCCTTCAAAAAAATATTGCACCTCAATTAAAGATGGTGAATATTGGGCAATGGGATTACCAGTTGTTATTACAAAAAATATTTCAGATGATTCTAACATCATCGAAAAAGAAGATATTGGATATGTGCTGAAAAATTTAAGCAATCAAGAATACAACAATGCCTGCGAAAAGATTAACAGCTTATTAGAAAAAAATATAGAAGAAAGTCATTTTAAAATTACCTCTATTGCAGACCAATATCGAAGTTTTAAAATTGCTAAAAACATATATAAAGAAATATATTCATGATGAATTTCTTTATAAAAAAAGAATTAAATATCTTTACAAATTAAAAAATTATCTATGATTTCTTTAGTTACAGGTGGAGCAGGTTTTATTGGAGCTCATGTCACCAATGAATTAATTCAATTAGGACATCAGGTTATCGTTTTAGATGATTTGAGTGGAGGGTTTGAAGATTATGTTAATGAAAAGGCCATTTTCGTTAAAGGCTCTGTAACTGATAATGATTTGGTTCAAAGCCTATTTTCAAAATATAAATTTAATTACGTTTATCATTTAGCTGCCTATGCTGCAGAAGGTTTAAGTCATTTTATCAGAAGGTTTAATTATGATAATAATTTAATGGGAAGTATTAATCTTATTAATGAGTCTATTAAATATAAAGTTGAGCGATTTGTTTTTACTTCTTCTATTGCTGTTTATGGAGCCCTGAAACCTCCAATGAGAGAAGATATGAGTCCTCAACCTGAAGATCCATACGGTGTCGCAAAGTATGCAGTAGAGTTAGATTTAAAAACTGCACATGAAATGTTTGGATTAAATTACACGATCTTTAGACCTCATAACGTTTATGGCGAATATCAAAATATAGGTGACAAATACCGAAATGTTGTTGGAATTTTCATGAATCAATTGATGCAAGGAAAATCTCTCTCAGTATTTGGTGATGGCAAACAAACTCGTGCATTCAGTTATATTGGAGATGTTGCTCCATACATAGCTAATTGTGTTAATGTATCGGCTTCTAAAAATGAAATCTTTAATATAGGAGCTGATCAAGAATACACTGTTTTAGAATTGGCAGAAAGTATTCAAGATGCAATGAAATTGAATCAACCTATAATGCATTTAGAAGCAAGAAACGAAGTCGTTCATGCTCATGCAGATCATAATAAGGCAAAAGAAGTTTTTGGAATAAACAGTTTCGCATCATTAACAGATGGAATTAAAAAAATGTCCAACTGGGCAGAGAAGGTAGGATCTAAAGAAAGTTCTAAATTTGAAAATATAGAAATTACTGAAAAGCTTCCTCCATCTTGGTCTGAATAATATATGCCTAAAGTCTTATTTATAGCCAATCATCGCCCAAACAGATCCCCAAGTCAACGATTCCGTTTTGAACAATATCTAACATTTTTTAAAGAAAATGGATGGGATTATGATTTCTCTTATTTAATTTCTGAAAAAGATGACACTATCTTTTATAAAAAAGGTCATTTCTTTCAAAAACTGATCATCATTTTAAAAGCTTTTAATATTCGTTGGAAAGATGTATTAAGATCATCAAAATATGACATCATATTTATTCAACGAGAAGCTTTTATTACAGGAACAACTTTCTTTGAGAAAAAATTTAGTTCATCCAAAGCAAAAATAATTTATGACTTTGATGATTCAATTTGGTTATCAAATGTATCTGATGCTAATAAAAAATGGAATTGGCTTAAAAACCCAAATAAAACAAAAGAAATTATCTCCGTTTCGAATATAGTTTTTGCAGGAAATCAATATTTAGCAGACTATGCAAAACAAGCTAATAATAACGTTGTAATTATCCCGACAACGATTGATACAGAAGAGTATAAAAGAATCCCTTCAAACAACTCTAAAATTTGTATCGGATGGAGTGGAAGTATTACAACAATCCAACATTTTGAGTATGCTATTCCTTTTTTACTCCGATTAAAAGAAAAATATGGTGATGATATTGAGTTTAAAGTAATAGGTGACAAAAATTATACTCACAAAGAATTAAATATAACTGGTATTGCTTGGAGCAAAGAAGATGAAATAAAAGAACTTTCTAGTTTTGATATTGGAATAATGCCCCTTCCAAACGATAAATGGGCCAACGGGAAATGCGGATTAAAAGGACTCCAATATATGGCGTTAGAAATTCCAACTATAATGTCACCCGTAGGCGTAAATACAAAAATTATTAAAGATGGAATTAATGGTTTTTTAGCAGAATCCGAAACTGAATGGGTTCAGAAAATATCTCAATTAATAGACTCTAAAAGCCTTCGAAATAAAGCAGGGATTGCCGGAAGGAAAACAACTTTGAATCAGTATTCAGTGAAAGCAAACAAGAATGAATATTTGACATTATTTAACCAGTTAATTAACTAATGCAAATTATTAGTATAACTATATTAGTCCTTTCCTTCTTCGCAGCTTGCTACTTTATTTCTAAAGAAATTAATGAAGTAACTTTTCTCAAAAAAGTATTAAATCAAATAATTAATAAACCTCAGATTACATCAATCGAAGATCTAATTAAAATTAAAAACTATCTTCAAAAAAACATATCCTATAACTCAGAATTGAAAACTCAGAAAAGACCTCTCTTACGACATACCGCATCTGAAATTCTTCTATCTAATTATGGATTTTGTGGCGAAAATGCTCGGGTTGCAATTAAGCTAATGCTTATTGGAGGAATAAAATCAAATCGAATTTATTTATTCAGAAAAAAATGGCAACACGTATTAATTGAACATAAATTTGAAAAAAAATGGTACATGTTTGACGGGCATTTTGATAAAAACACACTATTTAAAGATATTCATGTAACTAAAATTTTAAGTGAAAATATTTCTAAATACCCAAACACTTACCCTAACAATCCATACCTTGATTTTTGTAGGTTAAAAATATTTAATAAAATTTCTATTTTAACCAAATTATCAAAAACTAGACTTCCCTCTTTCCTTGTTTACATATTAGAATCTCCTCATATAATAAAAGCACTATTTATTCTTATAGTCCAACTTTTCGCTATTTTAATTTTAACTTATGAATAGCCCTTTTTCTTAACTTGTTTATCGTTAATCATTACTAAAGCTATCACATAGAACATTTGAGCTGGAATTTTGTATCTTGAAAGTGCTCCGAAATTATACGAACTAATTCCAACTACGGCTCCAAATATTAGTGAAAACAGAACTAAAAATAGAATATCTTTATTTTTATAAATAATTTTAAACAACTGTAATCTAAGTCTCAACACCAACCATAAGGTATAAACAAATAGTACTAAAGATTCCATCGCACCTAACAGAGTAGAAGCGTTTCTTACCTCCCATAAGTAAGGCCTGAAAAATGTAACATTAATCGACATTGGTATCTTTTTAATTAATCCTAGAGTACTAAAATCCATTTCTCCTAATGTATATCCTGATTGATTTTTAGTTTCACTTACAGTTGTATGCCAACTTTGAAAACCCTGTAAGGTATTTTCTAACTGATCAATATTAAACTTACCAGCACTTTTAGAAATTTCTTGAGATAAAAAATAAGTACTAACTACCAAAGTTAATCCAATAAATGGGGCCAATAATTTTCGTATTAGATTACTTGTAATTACTTTCTTCAAATTTCCTTGTACCCAAATAAATAAACATGGATAAAGAACATATAAAATATATGGTTTTATTGAAGCTATAACTATTGTAGACAATGTTATCAATATAAAACTGATTAATTTTTTCCTATTAAATATTATAATATTAATAAATGAATAAACTAACAACCCAACTGATGCTATAGTAATCGTATCTTTTAATATTCCAGATCCCCATAAAATGACAGATGGTATTAAAAAGAAAGCAAAAAACAATTGTTTTCTTAAATGAGGGTAAATTTTACAAAAAACATAATACATATTCCAAATACCTAAAAAAGATAATGTTGAAAAAATAATTGTACTAACTACATACGACTGAAAACTCAAAAAATTAGCTATAGCAGTTAACTTTACAGTCGTAAAGTTAGGTCCAGACTTAAGAAAATTATGTCGTTCATAAGCGAACTTGTATTGATACCAGTTCATATTATCAACAGAACTAAAAAACAACTTAAATTGTTCAAGGGGATCTTCCATAATATAAGACAACATATCCCTTCCAGTATTATAGAAGGAATAAGTATCTCCTCCCCCCCAATAATACACAGTCAAAAACATAAACCCTAGCCCTCCAAGTATTTTAACCCAAAAAGCTATTATGAAATATTGATAGTTTATATCTGTTTCTATTTTTTTATTCTTATACGAATGAAATATTAATAGTAAAAATACAATGTAAAAAAAACCTAATACATAATCAAGAGCCCATATATCTGGAACATATCTCATTTAGATCTATTTACTTTAAATTTATTTTTATAACTAATAATAATTACAATTGAATTCATAAACATAAATATAGCTGGTATTTTATACCTAGATAATGCTCCAAAATTATATGCACTTATACCCACAACAATTGAATATATTAATGAGAAAATAATCATAAATAAAACTATTCTATCGGATAAAAGATATCGTACAAAAAAGATTCTAACCGTATAGAAAATATAGATAAAAAATAAAAATAACACCAAAGATTCTAATGCTCCTAATAAAGTTGGTAAATTTCTCACTTCCCATAGATAAGGTCTTAAAAAAACAACATTAAGAGACTCTGGAATCTTTAAAAAAACCCCTAAAAATGTATAATCTACTTTACCTAAAGTGTAATTACTCTGTCCTTCAACAAAAACATCCATGCTATGAAAGGTTTGAAAACCTTTTAAAGTCGAAAATAAATTTTCTATTTTATATTTAGAATTACCATCTACCAACACATCATTAATTTGATAACCTACTACTAAAGTTATAAATATATACACTAACCTAATTGCAATTCTATGTGTTATTTTTTTTATTGAACTTGCTATTTGAGGAATGTACCAAAGAATAATAGAAAGTGTCAATACAATTACCAGAATAGGTTTTATAACCTGTAAAATAAAAAATAGAAAAACAAGTAACCCTGCACTTAAATAAACCTTTTTTTTGTTAATCAAATTAATAAAGGCAAAGATAAAAACACCTAAGATTCCAATAACAATGGTATCTTTTAATATTCCTGAGCTCCATATTACAGCTGTTGGAATTAAAAAAAAAGGAACTAACATATATTTTGAAACTCCCTTATAAAGCTTAGTTAAGCTAATAAATCCTAACCATAATCCAAAAAAAGATGTTACTGACAAAAGAATAGAAGTCACCAAATAAGAGCCTCCACCTAAGAGATTAAAAATCAATAATAATCTAGAAAAATTCCATGTACTCCCCCTCTCATAATTATAATCATATACCTCTAAAGGGTTATAACTTAGACTTGCTAATTTAGAGTATGGAGAGAAAATTAATTGAAGACCTTCTGTAGGATTAGAAAATAAATATTCTTGAATATCTTGGGTAATTTGAAAATACAAAAAAGTATCTCCTTTCTCATAATAAAACAATGAGATACCTATAAAGCATAGTGACCCAATAATTTTAGAGCTTAGTCCTATTAAAAAAAAACGATAATTCTTATTCATTTCTACCTTAGACCTTTGAAAACGAAAAGCAAAAAAATAAATAAGAAAAAGGTAAGTTACTCCTAAGCCTAAATCAAACAATCCTATATTTGGGAGAGTAACCATTATATCAAAATCATCTATGAAATTAGTTTTCGCAACAAATAACAGCAATAAAATTAAAGAAATCAAAAGTCTACTTAATGATTCTGTAAATTTATTAAGCTTAGAAGATATCAACTGTAAAGAAGATATTCCAGAAACTTCCGATACAATTGCCGGTAACGCATTGCAAAAAGCGAAATATGTATATGATAATTACGGATATAATTGTTTTGCAGATGATACTGGTTTAGAAATAGAAACACTAAATGGTGAACCTGGAATTTACTCAGCTCGATATGCTGGACCTCAACGAGATGCTCATGACAACATGAATAAAGTTCTCAAAAATTTAGAAAATAAACCCAATAGAAATGCTCATTTCAAAACTGTTATCGCATTAATTATTGATGGTAAAGAAACATTATTAGAAGGAATTGCTAAAGGAGAAATTACTACAGAAAAAAGTGGTCTAGAAGGGTTTGGTTATGATCCAATCTTCAAACCTGAAAACCATAACATCACCTTTTCTGAGATGAGTTTAGAAGAAAAAAATAAAATCAGTCACAGAGGAAAAGCAACTAATAAATTAATAGAACATCTCTCTAATCTATAACCTCCAACACCTCATTAAATAGTTGTTTTAAGGAAATACCTTCATGAGCTGCCATCTGAGGTATTAAACTCTCTTTAGATAATCCTGGAACTGTATTAATTTCTATTAAATAAGGCTCTCCATCTTGTAAAATATAGTCAGCACGAGCTATTCCTTTTAAATCCAATATTTCAAAAATCTGTTTTGTTACATCTTTTACGCTATTAACAATATCTTCTGTTAAATCAGCAGGAGTAATCTCATCTGATTCTCCCTTATATTTAGCATCAAAATCAAAAAAATCGTTAGTTGTAACTATTTCTGTAATAGGCAAAGTAATTATTTCGTTTTTATTTTTATAAATCCCATTGGTAACTTCTCTCCCACTCATAAAACTTTCAATAATTGCCTGTGTTCCATGTTCCAATGCTAACTTAATTGCAGGTTCTAACTCATTTTTATTTTGAACTTTAGTTATTCCAAAACTACTCCCTCCATCATTAGGTTTCACAAAACAAGGCAAACCAACTTTCTCAACAATTTCAGCAGTATTCACTGTATCACTCTCACGAATTAAAACAGCATCAGCTACTTTAATTCCAAAAGTTTTTAAATATTGATTACAAACAAATTTATTAAATGTAATAGTAGCAGCTAAATGACTACACGTAGAATAAGGAATATTTAACATATCAAAATATGCTTGTAATTTACCATCCTCCCCAGGTGTACCATGTATTACAATAAAAGCTATATCAAACTTAATACTGTTGTATGAAAAATCAGTCCGGTTTATTTCTACTTTTTTATCACCTTCATAAGCAAACCATCCTTCTTCATCTATCCTTACCTTAATTGGGTTATACTTTTCTCTATCAATATTTTGATAAACAGTTTCAGCACTTTGTAGAGAAATTATTTTCTCATGACTATAGCCTCCCTCAATTATTGCAACATTTTTCATTCTTATAAGATTTTCTTCTTCAAATTTATTTTAATACCACACTATTTCTTTATTACAAATAAAATAATATTCATATTCTATTGTTGATAGGTTTGTATTTATGAGTTATTTTTACGCTCGATGTCAAAACGAAAAATAATAGTTTCTGTGACCAATGATTTATCTACCGACCAGCGAGTAGATAAAATTTGTAACACACTACTAGAACTTAAATTTGATGTTCTTTTGGTTGGGAGAGTACTTCCTCACAGCAAAAAGGTAACTCGTTCTTATCAAACCAAACGGTTTAATTTATGGTTTAATAAAGGGCCTTTATTTTATGCCAATTACAATATCAAATTATTTTTCTTTTTACTCTTTAATAAAAGTGATGCATTATGGAGTAATGATTTAGATACATTATGGGCAAACTATATTGTTTCTAAATGGAAAAATAAAAAGCTAGTATTTGATAGCCATGAGTATTTCACAGAAGTTCCTGAACTAGTTAATAGACCAAAAGTACAATGGTTTTGGAAACGAATTGAACGTAATATACTTCCAAAATTAAAACATGTTTTAACTGTGAGCTCGTCAATTGCAGAACTTTACAAAAAAGAGTATAAAATTGATGTGAAATTATTAAGAAATGTACCAGCTTTAAATAAACACATTGTTGACGTAGAGAACATTAAGGTTGAAGGAAAAAGAATAATAATATATCAAGGAGCAATAAATGTAAATAGAGGTATTGAATATATGGTTAAAGCCATGAAAAATCTAGAAAACACCTATTTGTACATTGCTGGTTATGGAGATATTTCTGATGAAATTCAACAATTAATTATTGCTTTAAAATTAGAAGATAAAGTTAAAATGCTAGGAGAAATTCCTTTAGAAAAACTTCACGGGTATACTCAACAGGCCGATTTAGGTTTGAGTTTAGAAGAAGATATGGGGTTAAATTATCGTTTTGCATTACCCAATAAATTATTCAATTACATCCAAGCAGAACTTCCTGTACTAGTCTCTTACTTACCAGAAATGAAAAGTCTGGTTCATCACTATCAATTGGGAGAATCTATAGAAAAGCATGATCCTAAACACATTGCTGAAAAGATCAATTCTATGCTAAATGATAAACAGCAAATGAATATTTGGAAAGAAAATGCAAAAAAAGCAGCGTTAGAATTAAATTGGGAGCAAGAAAAACACGTAATTGCAAATCTCTTTGACTGAAATTAATATCATATCATTTGACGTGCCTTTTCCTGCAAACTATGGAGGAGTAATTGATGTTTTTTATAAAATAAAACATTTTCATAGTAAAGGAATTAAAATTCATTTACATTGTTTTGAATACGGAAGAGGAGAACAAGTAGAATTAAACAAATACTGTACTTCAGTAAATTATTATAAAAGGAAAACTGGTGTGGGGTCTCAAATTTCTACTACTCCATATATTATTAAATCTAGGACATCGAAACGACTTAGAGAAAATCTTTTAAAAAATGATTTTCCAATTTTGTTTGAAGGTTTACATTCTTGTTTCTTACTTGATGACAAAGCTTTTGCAAATCGTTTTAAAATATTTAGAGAAAGTAATATCGAACATGATTACTATAATCATTTGGCAAAGGCTGAAAAAAATGTCTTAAAAAAGAAATATTATACTTCTGAAGCAAAAAAATTAGAAAAATTTGAATCAATTGTTCAACATGCAAATGCTATTTGTGTTGTTTCATTAACTGATTTAAAACATTTCCAAAACAAATACCCAAATAACAAAACACTTTTTGTACCTAGTTTCCATTCTGGTGAAAGTGTTAATATCAAAAAAGGTAAAGGAAAATATATCTTGTATCACGGAAATTTAAGTGTTGCTGAAAATAATAATGCCGCTCAATTTATCATTAAGAAGCTTTTCAATGACAGTTCTCTTCCTTTAAAGATTGCGGGACTAAATCCCACTAAAGATTTAATTAACCTAGTTAAAAAGTATCCCAATATTGAATTAATTCAGAATCCTACCGATAAGGAAATGACTGAACTTATTCAAGATGCTCAAATCAATCTATTGCATACTGCTCAAGCTACTGGTTTAAAATTAAAGTTACTGAACGTACTTTATAATGGTAGACATTGTATCGTCAACCCTAAAATGGTTGAAGGAACTTCATTAGGTAAAATCTGTTTGATGGATGCCAATATTACAGAGTTAAAAAAAGTAATTCAAGAAACGTTTAATATTGAAATTACAGATGAAGAAATTGAAGCTCGAAAAGTACTTCTAACTCGAGAATATTCTAATGAAAATAGTTTTCTAAAAATTATGGAAACCATTGATAGTTGAAAAATTAAATCCAGAGCTCAACAAGGTTTACTTTATTGAAAACCATACTTTAATACATATCCTATCGGGTTCAGGATCTATTCAGGTTGACTTTAAAAACTATTTTGATTGGCAAGACAAAGCTATATTTCTTGAAAAAGGACAGTACATTAAATTTTTATCTGACAACTTTACTATTCGAAAAATTGAATTTGAGAATAAAGAACAATTTTACAACAATGAAGTACGTGTTTTATTCAAACATATAATTTCATTAGGATACATTGACTTGATGGAATGTGAAGATTGTCAAAAATTCTTGTCTAAATCCATCACCACAAAAAATACTGCTGATATTATTGACCTTTCATCAAAACAATGGTATTGGCAAAATCCATTTAAAGCAAATAAAGAAGAATATCAAGTAATTTTTGACATTAAAGATATCATAGACAAAGAGTTTCAAAACCGTCTTACCAATGTTGATTTGGCTAAACTAATTAATGAGAAAGGATACAACTCTCAAGCATTAATTAAAGATAAAATTGGGTTATCTGTAAAAAACTTAATGAACTCTAAAAGGCTTGTAGAGAGTCAAAAGGAAATTGCATTTACGGATAAAAACATTCAAGAAATTGCTTTTGAATTAGGCTTTAAAGATGTTGCTTATTTTAATCGAGTATTTAAAAAATCTCTTGGACAAAACCCTATTCAATTTAGAGAAAACTTTGATTATAAAAATCGTGACCTCTTCTCTCAAGATATTCTTGCACTACTAAAAGAACATCACAACAAAGAAAGAAACCTTAATTTTTATGCAGATAAAGTAAACCTATCTGTTAAAAGCCTCTCTAAGAAAGTTCAATCTAAAATGAATACTTCGTTGGGTCAATTAATTAGATTAGAAATAATAAATACTGCCAAATTAATGTTGTTAAATGGAGAAAACATTCAGTCTATTGCAGATTATCTCCACTTTGAAGAAGCCAACCATTTCTCTAGTTTCTTTAAACACTATACCGGATTAACACCAACCAGCTTTCAAAAACAAAAGTCCAACTTATAGCGCCTTTTTTGTAGCCTTTTAACAACTCGATCCATCCATCTTTGTAGTGTATTAATTCACTAAAACAAAAATAATGGATATTAGAGAACAAGTAACAAAAATTGATACCGTAGTAAGCACTGGTGCAATTGTAGATGCTGTAAAAGGCTTTTTTGCAGATAATGTAATCACAAAAGACTATGGTAAAGGAGGTACAACAGGCAAATCTGAAATGATTTCCAAAATGGAAGGATTTGCCGGAGCTATTGAAAAAGTAAACGGAATTACACACCACCATTCTATTGTAGATGGAAATATTTCTGCTTCAGAATTCACTTTTGATTTCAATATGAAAGATGGCAGTAAAATTTATTGGCATGAAATAATTCGTAGAGTTTGGAATGACCAAGGACTAGTAGTTCAAGAAGAATATTTTAACGCAGAATAAATTTTATAAACAATAAATAAATTACAAACATTATGAAAAATACAGTAAAACTAACAATAGCAATAATTGCATTATTAATAACAACGACAACATTTGCTCAAAATAAAACGGCCAACAATATAGACAATAGCAACATTGCTTTACAAGGTTACAGTCCTGTCTCTTACTTAGATTTAAACTTAGCACAAATAGGTAATAAAAACTTCAAATCAGAACATAACAAAATAGCATACTATTTTACATCAAAAGAACAAAAAGCTAGTTTTGATAAAAATCCTACAAAATATCTCCCTCAGTATGGTGGTTTTTGTGCTTTTGGAATTTACGCTGGAGCAAAATTTAGAACTGATCCAAATAAATTTATTGTAGTAGATGGAAAATATTTCCTATACTTATACAATGTAGAGTTAGATGCTCAACAATTATGGATGGCAGAAAAAAACCATAACAAATTAAAAAGCACTGCAGATAATAACTGGGAAAAGTTGAGTAAAACACACAACTAATTATAGAAATACGGAACAAAAGGGGTATCAAAATTATTGATAACCCTTTTGTTATTTTAATCAATTATGAAACCTCTTTTACAAAAAATAGCTCATTGTCAAGAATGTAGCAATCATTTAGAATTTGGACCAAGGCCAGTTCTTACTGCTCACAAAGAAAGTAAGATTGTAATTATCGGTCAAGCACCAGGAGCTGCAGTGCACAAAAGTGGTATTCCTTGGGATGATAAAAGTGGAAAAAACTTAAGAGATTGGTTAAATATAGATAATGAAACTTTTTACAACCCAAAAAAAATTGCACTAATCCCTATGGGGTTTTGTTATCCTGGAAAAGGAAAATCTGGAGATTTACCTCCTCGTAAAGAATGTGCTCCACTATGGCACAACCCTGTATTAAGTCAAATGAATGAAGTTGAATTAGTAATTCTAATAGGAAAATATGCCCAAGATTATTACCTTGGAAAAAGTGCTCAAAAAAACCTTACAGAAACAGTGAGAAACTTTAAACAATACCTCCCAAAGTATTTTGTTTTACCTCACCCTTCTCCAAGAAATAACATTTGGAAAGCCAAAAATGAATGGTTTGAAAAAGAAGTTTTACCAGAATTAAAATATGTAGTTGAAGGAATATTATAATTCACTCAACTTTTCCTCTGCTTTAACTTTATAAAATCCGTCTTCCTGAACAATTGATTTTAACAACTTTTTTGCTTTCTTAATATCTTTCATTTTAATCAAGGTCAAAGATTTATACCATTGCGTTTCCTCGTTAAATTCAGTTTTTATATTCTTTAAGACAAAATCAAACTTTTTTATTGCAGAAGCATTCTGACCCAAATGGTAAAAACATAATCCAGAGTAAAACTGAGCATTAACTTCTTCAGGATGTTTAGCTGAAATCATATCAAACTCTTGAATTGCATCTCTATATTTTTGATTCTTATAAAGTTTAATGGCTTTTTCCAAAGTCTCTTTATAAGTAATTTCAACAATTATTCCTTCATCTTTATTTTCAGCAAAATTCTTATCAGCCTTACTTTCAAATGCAGGAGGAATAGATTTTGTCTGATGTTCTGCAGCACTTTCTAAGTCATATTTTCGTTGATATTCTTCAAGGTAATCTATCACCTTGTATGAGTCTATAATTAAAATTCCATTTTGATTTTGAGCTCTACGAGTTCTTGAATTTCCTAAACTTTCGTTTGATGATTTTGCTGGTGCACTAGCAATAGATTTCTTCTTGCTCCGGTTTTTACTACTTTCTTCTTTTTTTAGCAATTCATTTTCAATGGAATAGTCATTATTAGCAAAATCATCACTTTCTATAGTTGGCTCTTCTTCCTCTATTTCAACCTCTTGTATCTCACCCTCAACAACAACCAATTCTTCTACAAAGACTTCTGAATCAGTTACCTTCTCTTGAACAGGAACTATCTTAGTTTCTTCAATCTTGTACTTATTATCAGCTATCAATCTTTCTTTAGTATCAATAGGTTCTACTTCTTTCTTTTTATCAGTATCACTTTCTAAAGGCGAATTAGAAAGATCTTCAAAAACAGTTTCATCCTGTTCAACTCGTTCTTCATTTAAAACTTCTACTGGTTCAATAATTGCTAAGTCCGCTTCTGTATTTACTGCTTTATTAAAAAAGTTAAACGTAGAATATGTCCCAAAAACAATTAGTAAAACTGATGCTGCTAACATCAAATTTCTCATAAGCGTAGTTTTTGAATTTCCTCCAACTACTCTTTTGTCAATCTGATTATCTATTGCAAAAAGTATAGAAGAATTTTCTGCATATTCCATTCCTGCATAAGCATCAGAACATAACTCACAATCGAGCATATGCTTTTCTACCTCATGTAACTCAGTTTTAGAAAGCTGCTTATTAATATACCTAAGCATAGTTTCTTTCGAGATGCAAGTCGTGTTCGAAAATATATGGTTATGTAATTCTTTCATTTTAATATCTCATTAATCCAACATAATGTTGGCTAAATTTCTTTTTCCATTTTGTATGTAACTCTTTACTTTTTTTATATCGTAACCAGTTATTTCAACTACTTCATTGTAACATTTTTCTTTTAAAAAGAAGAGTTCAATGCAAACGCGTTGCTCCTCTTTTAAACTCAACATTGCGGTTTCTAACTTTGTTAACGCAATTTCTTTTTCTTCTTTTTCGTCAACTGCAAAAGGTGTAGGAAATGTTTCCTCATGCTGATAAGTTGCCTCGTACTCATTTACCCTCTTAAGTTGTGTTTGTTGCTTCCTTAAATACATTAAACAATGATTACGAGAAACACTATGCAACCATGATTTAAAGTTCGCTATTTCATGCTTTTTTAAATCTGTCAATAAGTTTTCAAATATTTGTAAAACAGCATCTTTACTTCCCTCTTCATTTTTTAAATATTTAAGGCAAACACCATAAACCAAATGCGAATACCTTTTATACAACTCTCCCACTAACGAGTTATCATCAGATTTTTTATACCTGATGATTAACTCATTATCTGTTAAGGATTGTATATTTTTTGATTTAAATAATCGCATCAATGGAGATCTTTCCTATTTATATTGTTGAGCTAAATCAAAATAGCTAGTCGTTTCTACAACAATTACACCACCGGTTACATCTCCGTAAATTGCTGGAACACCACCAGTATAAACTTTGATACTACCTATTGCCATACCAGGTATTCCAATTTCTCCAGAAATAGATTTCATTCCATCAGTAATATACTGAGTTGAAATTGGCCTAGCCCCTCTTATATAAACATCCTTTCCATTTGGAGCCACAGTAACTCCAGTTGACATAGATTCTATTGCTTTTAAGGGATCATTTTTATGCACATTCTTTTTAAACTCTTTAGGGATAATATGTTGTACCCCTGGTTCAGATTTATTTATCAAATCGATTTCATGCATTTTTTCCTCTACCACAAACTCATCAAATTCAGTAACAACCATATCCATATCAAAGTTTACATAAGCTATATTACTTGACGTTACTAAAACATCATAAGTCTTAGCTTTTTTATACCCTAATGCAGAAATATAAACAGCATGAGTACCTGGCCTTACCGGCTTTATTGTATACTTCCCATTCGCATCTGAAGCAGCTCCATGCATAACACCACCTACTTCAATATAAACATTTGCTCCAGGCAATGGCTCTCCTGTTTTCTCATCTTTTACAATTCCTTTTATTTCTCCTAACTGAGCAAAAATAGTGCTCGATATAAAGAAAATTCCTATTAATAATGTTATTAGTTTTTTCATAGCTTCTAAGTTTTAAATTAAGTAAATATTATTAAATCAACATGTCTTTATTAGAATTCTTGCTTTATAGATGTTATTACTTTTAATATTCCATAAATATTTAACAACTTTTTTTCTATTCATACTCATTCTTAACCGTTTATCATTTTATAAAATTTCTTTTTGTTTTTTTATTTATTTTCGAAACCATTAAAACCCTAACAATTAATTATCATGAATAAAATCAATAAAACTATACTTGGGATTACTGCAGTGGCGATAACAGTTGCATGCGGAAGTAATGAAACGCCAAAACAAGAGGAAGTAAAAAATAGCACTCCCGCTTTTGATGTTAGTCAAATAGATTCTACCATTAATCCTTGTGAAGATTTTGAAAAATATGCTGTCGGAAACTGGTTAAAAGACAACCCCGTACCAGAATCTGAAGCCCGTTGGGGTAGTTTTAATGTTGTACACGATGCCAACGAAATAAAATTAAAAGCAATTATTGATGAAGCTGTTAATGCAAAAGCAGAAAAAGGAACTGCACTTCAACAAGTTGGAGACTTTTATGCTTCAGCTTTAGATTCTATCACAAAAAACGAGTTGGGTATTCAACCAATACAACCTTTATTAGATAAAATTAATTCCATAACCAACCCTCAAGAATTAATTGAAACTATGGTTGAGTTAAGAAAACATGGTTCAGGGTCTATGTTAGGTTACTATGTTGGAATAGATTCTAAAAATAGTTCTCAATATATTTTACAATTGTCTCAAGGTGGTTTAGGTTTACCTGATAAGAGTTTCTATACTCCAAAAGATGAAAGAGGTGAACATATCTTAGCTGAATATCAAAAACACATTGCTGCATTATTTGTTTTAGCTGGTGAAGATGAAGCTACTGCTGCAGACTTTGCTCAAACAACTGTTGATTTAGAATCTAAATTAGCTGAAAACTGTATGGATAGAGTTGAACGTAGAGATCCTGAAAAAACGTACAATAAGATGTCCGTTAAAGAATTACAAGAATTATGCACTAATTTTAATTGGGAAGCTGTTTTTGCTGCTGCAGAATTAAAAAACATTGAAGAAATAATTGTAGGTCAACCTGAATTTTTAGCACAATACAATACTATTTTTAAGTCTATCCCTATTGAAAACTGGAGAACATATATTAAATGGCATTTACTTAATGACATGGGTGGAAACCTAGGTGATGATTTTGAAAAGCAAATTTTCTCTTTCTACTCTACTACCTTAAGAGGAACGGAAGTAATGAAACCTAGATGGAAAAGAGCACTATCAAAAGCTAACGGAAAAGTTGGTGAACAAATCGGTAAATTATTTGTTGAAAAGCATTTTCCTGAAGAATCAAAACAAAAAGTACTAGACTTAATTGATAACATCAATCTTGTATTTAAAGAACGAGTTCAAAAATTAGATTGGATGGGAGAAGAAACCAAAGCTAAGGCTATGGAGAAATTAAGCAAATTCACTTATAAAATTGGTTACCCTGATAAATGGGAAGATTATAGTTCTGTAGATATTCAAGCAAATACATTGGCTCAAAATATTATGAACGTAAACTATTTTGAATACAAAAAGAACATGAATAGATTAGGTCAACCTATTGACAAGGGTGAATGGGGTATGAATCCTCAAACAATTAATGCATACTACAATCCTACTATGAATGAGATTGTATTCCCAGCGGCTATTTTACAGCCTCCATTCTTCAACCCTGAAGCTGATGATGCTATGAATTACGGTGGTATTGGTGGTGTAATTGGTCATGAATTTTCTCATGGATTTGATGATCAAGGTTGTAAATTTGATGGAGAAGGTAACCTTAACAATTGGTGGACTGAACAAGATTTAGCGAACTTTAGTGAGCGAACTGCTAAACTAGTTAATCAATTTGATGGATATGAAGTAGCAGAAGGAAACCACGTAAATGGACAACTTACTTTAGGAGAAAACATTGCTGATATCGCAGGGATTACACTTGCTTATTATGCGCTAGAAAAAGCTATGGAAGGTAAAGAAGACCCTATGATTGATGGTTTTGATTACCAACAAAGATTCTTTTTAAGTTGGGCTCAGGTATGGCACTCTAATGCTAAAGATGCTTTCTTAATTAATCAAGTTAAAACAGATCCTCATTCGCCTACTAGATTTAGAACAAACGGACCATTAACAAATCTACATGAGTTTAGTACTGCTTTTGGTTGTAAAGAAGGCGCTATGATAGCTCCAGATAGTTTAAGAGTTACCATTTGGTAAGTAACAAGATCAATTACAATTATTTTAGTTCCCGTATTATGCGGGAACTTTTTTATTTATACCAATGAACCTAAAAGATGAATATGATAAAGAATTTGTTGAAGATTTAGGGAATAAACTTTCAGCAATAGCTACTTCTTTTAACAAAGATTCTTTTTCTAACACTATTATTAATAATGATTGGAAAAATAGAGAATTAAAAGATCGAATGCGATTTATAACAATGAGCATTCATTCTCATCTTAACTACCCATACCCAAAACAAATCGAAATATTAAGCAGTATTGTTTCAGATTACAGTGGGTTAAAAGGAATGGTATTTCCAGACTTTATTCAAGTTTATGGTTTAGATGATTTAAAAGTATCTTTAAAAGCGATAGAATTATTCACACAATTCTCTACAGCTGAATTTGCAATACGTCCTTTTATTGAGAAGTACTCAGATGCAACTATGCACCAAATGCTAGTTTGGAGCAAGCATGAAAACCATCATTTAAGAAGATTAGCCAGTGAAGGTTCTAGACCAAAACTTCCTTGGGCTCCTTCCTTAAAGGGGTTTATATCTGACCCAACTCCTTCCCTACCTATTTTAGAAAATCTAAAAAACGACAATTCACTTTATGTAAAAAAAAGTGTTGCGAATCATATAAATGACATTTCTAAAGATCATCCTGATTTAGTATTACAAATAGCTAAAAAATGGTATGGAAACGCTACCAATACGAATTGGATCGTTAAACATGCTTTGAGAACACTTTTAAAAAAAGGAAATAAAAAAGCTCTTTCTATTTTTGGATTAGACAACAGTAAAAACATAAACATTGCTGATTTAGCACTCTCTAAACCCCAAATAAATATTGGAGATTTTATTCATTTTGATTTCAACCTTATCAACAAATCAAAACAAGAAAGAAACATCAGGTTAGAATATAAGATAGCCTATGTAAAAGCAAGCGGAAGTACTTCTAATAAGGTATTTCAAATTTCAGAATTCACACTTAAGAAAAATTCTTTGAGGCACTTTAAACGAAAACAGTGGTTTAAAGAACTTTCTACAAGAAAACACTATCCTGGAAATCATAAAATTACCTTAATTATAAATGGTGATGAAAAAGAAAACATTACACTAAACCTTATTAAATAAGTTATCTTTCAAAGAAAACTATTTAAAATAGTTGAACCATTTTTAATCAAGTTACTTCTCGTTTAAAGATATATAGCTTAGAAATTTTAATTACTTTGGTATTAATTATAAACCTAATTAAATACAACTTTTCCCTTAATTCATAATGAAACAGAGAATTCAATTTTTATACCCATCTGTTTTTTTTATTCTTTGTTGTATTCTTTGGCTTATTGTTGTTATGAGTTTAGGAGTATATGAGTCTTCTATTACTGCAAAGAATGGAGTATTACCTTTTACATTTAATTGGTGGGAAAGTACCTCAATAAAAAACCATTTTTTTCTTGGTAACTATTTAAAAAATGAAACTGCTAATGGAACAGTGTATACAACCTATACCTATCCTTTTTATTTTATAAATTATATAATTCTTGCACCACTTCATCATGTACTTGATATTAGTTATGAAAAAGCTCAAAATATCCTACCTTACATTAATGTCTTACTCTTTAGTTTCGTTATCTACCGAGTAAAATTAAAAGAGTTAAAATTATTGATTCAATCAGGTAATAGTTATTTTCTAACTATCATATTTCTGATCATTGGCCTTCTCATCACCAACTCTCTTCCATGGTCATCTATGCTTAGAAATAACCTAGAAAATTTCCATATGGTTATTTCAATACTTTTCTGTCTACTTTCATTAACCTGTGTAAACAATTATAAAACAGAAAAAAAAGACAAGTTGTTTTTAATCATAGGGTTAATGATTTCATTCATTACTCCAATCTATTTCCCCGCATGGATTTTGTGCTATATATATGTACAGAATGAATTGAAAATTCGAAAAAAAATGCTTGGTATTATTTCTATGATAATTATATCAAACATAGTAAATTACATCCTACCTCTAATTGCAGCAAATTCTCTAAACCTGAGAAGTTCTGCTTCAGGATTTTTATATCGGTCTGGACTTGATGGTTCATCTGCTTACTTCGATTCTATATTATCTGTAATTTATTCTCCAAAATCTTCTCAACAAACACTAAGCACATTAATCCTTATAACCTCAACCGTCCTACTTGGAAAAGTACTCAACGATAAATCAAAATTATATTTCAATCAATTCATATTCCTTTTAATACCGCTACTAACAACAATAATATTCTTTCCACAATTCAGCTCAATACATATGTATTTTATTGAATTGTTAATTGTTATTCCTTGTATATTTATGATTTGTTATTGGTTGCTCAATTACAACCTAATTAGCAATTTAAAAGCGAACCAATATTCTCTCACCATTATTTTCTTTACTTTTTTAATAATGAGTCAGCTACTTCAACTAACAAGACATTTTTGCTTATTAGATTTTTTTAAAACTCATTTATCCAGTATTTAATTTAAGTCAGTGAAAAAAGTCATTCAATATAACTGGGTTATTGTAATTCTATTATTTATTATTTCAGAGATATTAATTTACCCGTTAGGTGAATTTCCTCTTAATGATGATTGGGCTTATACAAAACCAATCTTTTCATTTTTAAACACTGGAGAAATAACATTTTTAAAATGGCAGGCAATCCCTGGAGTTACTCTTCAAATCTTAGGGTTATTATTTTGCAAAATTTTTGGTACTTCTTTTTTTTCATTAAGACTAGTATCAATCCTCTCCACTATCATTATGATTCTTACACTTAATCAAATTTTGAAATTTTATGAAGTAGTTTCAAAGATCAGATTTATAGTCCTTCTAGTCTTCTTATTCAACCCACTAGTTCTATCATTATCTAACACTTTTATGCCCGACATTTTAATATTAATGTTAACTATGGTTGCCTTTTTATTTATGATTAGGCTTATCAAGAATTTCCAGCTGCATACCTATGTATTATTTATTGTCTTTACTTTATTAGCAACTTTAGTTAGGCAAACTGGCATAATATTACCATTTGTTTTCGCTATAACATACTTGGTTATTTATCCTGTTAAGTTTAAAAATATTTTAATCAGCTTTAGCCCATTCATACTTAACATCCTAATCTTGTACATTTATGTTTACATATTAAAATTTACTGGGAATATGACCGTTACCTTTAACTATCAATTTGATAGAATAATTCATGTTATTTCCCATCCAACCTTAGCACTTATAAAGTCTTTTTTATACTACTTTATTACCTCTACAATTTGCATTGGGATATTTTTACTTCCCCTTACATTAAGTAACATTAAAACACATTTAACATTACTTAAAAATAATTTTAAGTTACTAATAGTAGCTACTATATATTTATTTCTAATTTTAATAAAAGTTATTATTAGTGAGAATATCCTGCCAACTGTGGGTAATATAATTTATTCATCAGGGATAGGCCCAATAATATTAGCTGAGTTTCAGCCTTATGAAACCAAAAACATGTCGCTTATTCTAAAAATATTTTGGCAAAGCCTTAACCTATTAGGGGGAATTAGTTTTTGCTGTTTTATTATTTCTATTTTCAATAATGTTTTTACAAAGTGTATAAATAAAAAAAACTATCTACACCATCTTATTCTATTACTTTTCATTTTTTACCTATTCCCTATTTGCCTTAGTTTTGCTAATGATCGTTATTTACTTTTTTTACTGCCTTTTTTACTCTTGATATACGTTATCTCATTTAGTCTTAAGTTTAAAAAAATATTATTTCTAATTCCATTTAGCGTACTCACTTACTTTTCGGTTGCTGGTACACACGACTATTTTAGTTTTCATAAAACCAGATGGAAAGCAGGAAATCATCTAACAGAAGAACTTGCTATTGCACCATCAAATATTGATGGAGGATTTGAATTTAATGCTTGGCACTTATATGGATCAAAGAGCTACAACCCTAGTCATACAGGTAACTGGTGGTGGGTTGAAAACAACCACTATGTTATTGCACCAACAATAATTGAAGGGTACAATATTCAAGCTGAATACAACTATTCAACTTGGCTTCCAAACAATTTAAAGCATCTATATGTCCTAAAAAAAACTAACAATAAACAAGAATGATAAACGACAAAAAAATCATTGTTATTCTTCCAGCATATAATGCTGAAAAAACATTAGAGAAAACGTATCAAGAAATTCCATTTGATATTGTTGATGATGTTATACTTGTTGATGATCAAAGTACCGATAAAACATATGAAATTGCTAAAGCATTAAACATAAAACATACCATTAGACATGTTAAAAATTTAGGGTACGGAGGGAACCAAAAAACTTGTTATGACAAAGCTTTAGCGTTAGGTGCAGATATTGTTATAATGCTGCATCCTGATTATCAATATACCCCAAAACTAATTCATTCAATGTCTTATTTAATTGCAAATGATCTTTATGATGTTGTTTTGGGTTCTAGAATATTAGGGAAAGGTGCTTTAACTGGAGGTATGCCCATCTATAAATATTTTTTTAATCGAGTACTCACTCTTTTCCAAAATATTATGATGAATCAAAAACTATCAGAATACCATACCGGATATAGAGCCATATCTTCTATAGTGCTAAAGGAGATTAATTATTCAAGTAATTCAAATGATTTTGTTTTTGACAATCAAATTCTTGCTCAAATGTGTTTTTTCAATTTTAGAATTGCCGAAATCACATGCCCAACAAAATACTTTAAAGAAGCCTCTTCAATAAATTTTAAAAGAAGTACTATCTATGGTATTGGTGTAATTAAAACATCTATCACTTATTTCTTAGCTAAAAGCTTGAAAATTTCTTTTCCTCTTTTCAAATAAAAAACAAGAAGACTAGATTAACCATTAATTGCTTCTACCTCTTTTACTTCAGGAAGCATACTTTTTAATAAAGATTCTATTCCACCCTTAAGAGTAGCAGTAGATGAAGGACAACCACTACAAGCACCTTTTAAAATAACCTTCACAGTACCTTCAGAATAAGAATCAAACTCAATAGCTCCACCATCACTCTCTACAGCTGGTTTAATATATTCATCTAATATCTCAACAATCTTCTTATCAAAGTCTGTAAGGTCCTTTTTTGAAGAAGATTGAATGCCGCTAGAGTTCTCTTCACTCTCATTCACTTCATCTTCAACTAAAAACTCCTTACGAATAATTTCCATCCCATCAGTGTTTAGATAATTTGAGATAAAATCCCTTAACTCTATCATCACATCTGTCCACTCAATAGATTCAGCTTTTGTTACAGTAACAAAATTTGCCGAAATAAATACACCATTAATAAAAGGGAAACTAAACAACTTTTCAGCTAAAGGAGAAGAACTACCCATGCGCTGATCTGCTAAAACCTCATAAGATTTATTATTTGTAATTAGCCACCTATTCGATACAAACTTCATTGTATTAGGATTAGGTGTACTCTCTGCATAAATTGTATATGGTGCTTGTGTTGTTTCCATTTTTATCTATTTTAGACTACAAAGGTAATTAAGAATAATACTTCGATTTAGTTTTTTAAGTAATTTTATTCATTATAAATATATTATGAAAAACTTTATACCCCTATTATTATTAGCTACTGGTTTACTATTAACTAACCTTTCTAAAGCTCAGCTAGGGTTTTCTCGAAATGACAACCTCACTATCTTATCTGTTAATGGAGACACCCTAAAAAACCCATGGTCAGGTGGTTTTAACTCCGTTCAATTTTCGGAAATAGACCTTAACCTAGATGGTATAAAAGATTTATTTGTTTTTGACAGAACAGGAAATCGTATATCAACTTTTATCAACGCTGGTCAAGCCAATCAAATTACATACACACATGATCCAAGTTACATTCAAAACTTCCCAAAAGGTTTACACGATTGGGTTTTATTAAGAGATTATAATTGTGATGGTAAAATGGATATTTTCACTTCTTCATCAGGAGGAATTGGAGCTTACAAAAATAACTCTACAAGTCAACTTAGTTTTGTTTTGGATACCAATCAAGTTCATTCTGATGTTCATCCTGACTCTACCAACGCCAGCTACACCAACTTGTTTATTAGTACGGCAAACTTACCTGCTTTTGATGATATAGACAATGATGGAGATATTGATATCCTTACCTTAAGTATTACTGGAGGTAGAATTGAATACCATAAAAACTTATCCATGGAAAGAAATGGAGACTGTAGTCAATTGGATTTTCAACTGGCCAACAAATGTTGGGGATTTGTTAAAGAAACTCCTTCGAACAATAGTGTAGATTTTAACGATACCTGCTTTACAAACATTGGTAATCCTGAAAAAATGGAAGCAACAAACAAGCATGTAGGAGGTTCTTCTTTTTTAACTTTAGATATTGATGGAAACAACAATAAAGACCTTCTTTTAGGTGGAAACGCTTATTCAAATTTATTACTATTAATTAATGACGATGTTAGTCCCAATCTCAACTCATCATCTATTACGACCCAAGACACTGCTTTCCCGGCAAACAATTTAAGTACTACACCTATCAATATTGAACATTTTGTTGCAGGGTTTTATACTGATGTAAATAATGACGGAATTAAAGATTTAATCTGCTCTACCAACAATCCTTCATTTACTGAAAACACAAATAATGTATGGCTTTACGAAAACAATAATTTAACAAATAATCCTGATTTTAATTTAACTACAGAATCATTCCTACAAGAAGGAATGATAGAGATTGGACAAGGTAACCATCCTGCATTTTTTGATTATAATGCCGATGGATTATTAGACATTATTGTTGGGAATTATGGTTTATATGATCCCACTGTTTTAGAATATTACGTTTCTTCTTTATGGGTTTATGAAAATAAAGGAACTGCAAATGCTCCATATTACCAATTGGTTGACTCTAATTATGCAAACGTATCTAGCTTAAATCTGGATGCGCTAAACAATAGAAAAACGCTAGGATTACATCCTACATTTGGAGATTTAGATGGGGATGGGGATGACGACATGATCTTAGGAGACCATATTGGTTATCTACATTATTTTGAAAATACAGCTGGTGTAGGTAATGTACCAAACTTTGTATTGAATCAAGCTCAATACAACAACATTGATATTGGCGGTTCTTCTACACCTCAGCTTATTGATTTAAATAGAGATTCAAAAATTGACTTAGTAATTGGAACTCAAAATGGATTCTTTACTTATTATGAGAATACAGGAACGATCAATACTCCCGCATTTACTCTTATAACAACTACATTAGGAAACGTGAACACTAAAAGATATACAGACTTCCAGGGTAGCAGTAGTCCTTTTATTTATGATGATAATGGAACCTACAAAATGTTGTCTGGTTCAGCTAACGGATACATTTATAAGTTTGAAAACATTGAAGGGAATTTAACTGGAACTTTCTCTATAGATTCCACTTATTTAGGTATTTGGGAAGGAGTTGAATCAAATATCAGTTTGGCTGATATTAATAACGATACCTATCTCGACATGCTTGTTGGAAACCTATCTGGAGGTCTTGCTTTTTATCAAGGTTATGATGCAACAAACATCAATATCATCAACAATAAATTAAATGAAATAAGTGTTTATCCTAACCCTACTTCTGATCAAATTCATATCGATTTAGGAAACAATGATCTTGAAAATTCTTCTTTAGTAATCTCAAACCTACTTGGTGAAGTTGTAATGTCTAAACCACTAAAAAGTAACTCTATTATTGTAAACCTAGAAACATATTCTAAGGGGATTTACCTTCTAAAATTCAACAATAGTAAAGGAAGTAAGATCGCAAAGATTATAAAAGAATAAAGGTCTATTACTTCAAATTCAAAATACATACTTCATTTTTTAGTAATTTTGGATAAGACATTTTATGAAAACATTAGTTAAATACATATTTAGTTTTTCTATGATACTAGTTCTTCTAGTGTCAACCATGCAAATAAGTTTGTATAAAATGGAATGTCTAATGAGTGGAGACATTCAAATAAGCTTGTCCAAATTTGATGATTGCGAGAAAATAGTTAAGAACAATACAGCTGCTATTAAAAAATGTTGTGATGCTGATAAAACATGTTGCGACCTTAATAAGAAGTGTTGTGATTCTAATAATATAATACTTGATTTTGATTACGAAAGCAGCAATATCAATGAATTTAAAACCTTACTTCCTTTATTATTTGCTTTAAATCTAAACTCGTCTATATCAAATAAATTAGCAAAAGTTACAGATTATCATTTTTACACCAACCTCCCACCTCCAGGTGGTTATGAACTGCTTAAGCTAGTTCAAATATTCAGAATATAGATTCTTTTTTTCTAATCTATTTAGATTAGAATTTGTTGTGCTCGGCATAACAATTTATGAGATAATTACATCCTCTAAAAAAGAATTATGAAAAATAAAATAATATCAACACTTACGCTTCTGTTAGCTTTCATGTCTGTTAGTGCCCAAAAAAGCATTACTGGTTCTGTTACAGAAGACAACAACAAAGTTATTCCTTTAGCCAACGTTTATTGGAAAGGAACTACCACAGGAGTTGTAGCAAACGCTAATGGTGAATTTAAAATTACAGAACCTACAACCTATCCAGCTCAACTTATAGTAAGTTTTGTTGGATACCAATCAGACACTGTCTTATTAAAATCTTATCAGAAAAAAGTAAATATTACACTAAAGAATGTAGTAGGGCTAGACGAATTCCAAGTTACTGAAAGACAATCTGGAACATATATAAACACAATAGACCCTATACATACTGAAACACTCACTACTAAGGAGTTAGCAAAAGCCGCTTGTTGTAACATTTCTGAAAGCTTTGAAACCAATGCATCGGTAGACGTAAATTTTACAGATGCCGTTTCCGGAACTAAGAAAATTCAAATGTTAGGACTAGATGGTATTTATACTCAAACTCAATACGAAAACCTTCCTTTAATTAGAGGGTTGTCTAATGCATATGGATTAACGTTTGTTCCAGGAACTCAAGCAAACTCTATTCAAATAAAAAAAGGTGCAGGATCGGTTGTAAATGGATATGAATCTATTACAGGTCAAATCAATATTGAACTTCAAAAACCTGATGAAGCAGACAAATTGTATTTAAATATTTATGGAAATACAATGAGTAGAGGAGAAATCAATCTACAAGCTCCACAAAAAATAAATAATAAATGGAGTACAATGACAATGTTACATTCTAGTAATCAGAGTATTAAACATGATAACAACAATGACAATTTTCATGATCACCCAATCAGAACTCAATATAATCTATTTAACCGTTGGAAATATGTTGGAAAAAAACATATGTTTCAAGCAGGGTTTAGAGTCGTTTATGATGATTTAAGTGCTGGACAAATAGAAGCAAATGAACGAGAGCCATTATACTATATAGATGTACAAACAAAACAACTTGAAGTATTTACTAAGAATGGTTTTTTGTTCCCTGAAAAGCCTTATAAAAGTATCGGTATCCTTAATAGTTTTAGATTTCATGACCACCAATCTTCTTATGGCCAAAAATCATATAATGCTCAACAATATAGTGGCTATTTAAATGTAATTTATCAAACTATAATCAATACTACCGATAATAAAATAAAAATTGGAGGAAGTTTTGTGTATGACAATTACGATAAAATATTAAATGAAAATTATAAGTTCGGAAAGATTGAAATGGTTCCTGGAGCCTTTGTTGAGTATGCTTACAGTGATGAAGAAAAAACATCAGTTGTATTAGGATTAAGAGGAGATCATCACAATAGTTTTGGAGCATTTTTAACCCCTAGAGCCCATTACAAATATAACTTCACTGATAGGTCCGCTTTTAGATTATCTGCTGGGAGGGGATTTAGAACTGCTAATCCTATTATAGAGAACTCTGGTCCTGCCATGGCAAGTACTCGAAACATTATTCTAAACGATCTTAACCTACAGCCAGAAATTGCATGGAATTATGGAACCAGTATAACACACAAGTTTGAATTGGCTAAAAAAGAAATGGGATTTTCTCTTGATTATTATTATACAGACTTTACCAATCAAGTAGTTGTTGACTATGAAAACCCTAGAGAAATTTCTTTTTATAATTTAGATGGAAAATCATTTTCACACAGTTTACAAGCTGAGTATTCTGTTGAGATAACCAAAGTGTTAGAATTAAAAGCTGCGTATAAATGGTACAACATCAAAACCACTTATAATGGAGAATTAAAAGACAAACCTTTAACTCCTAAAAACCGGGCACTAGTTAACCTTGGTTATGTTACCAATTTTGATAAATGGAAATTTGATTTAACTGCTCACTGGTTTGATTTAAGCAGGATTCCTAGTACGTCAAGCAACTCTACTGAATATATTATAGATACTAAATCAAAGCCTTATTATACTTTAAATGGACAAATTACAAGAGCCTTTAAAAAGTTTGAAGTTTATGGAGGTGTAGAAAACATTCTCAATTACAGACAGGATAATCCTATAATAGCTGCAGACAACCCAAATGGCTCAAATTTTGATGCATCATTAATCTGGGGTCCTGTAATGGGGAGAAACATCTATTTTGGATTGAGATATAAAATAAAATAACAGAATATCTTTGAAAATAATTAATCAAATATAAATTGAACTATATGAAAAATTTAATCATCACCTTAATCACATTGCTAGCAATAAACTCTAATACTGCTATCGCACAAAAGGCAAAAAAAACAAAAACGGTAATTATAAAAACGTCTACTGAATGTGGAATGTGTAAAACGAGAATAGAAAAAGCAATGGCTTATGAAAAAGGCATTGTATCTTCTAACTTAAATATAGATAAAGCTGAATTAACGGTTACGTACAAACCACATAAAACTGATCCAGATAAAATAAGGCTGGCAATAAGCAGTATTGGTTACGATGCTGATAATCTAAAAGCGAATCAAAAAGCACATGATGATTTGCCTGATTGTTGCCAAAAAGATGGAATGAATCACTAAAAGTTAGAGGCTCTATTTCTTATTCAAAGTTATAGGTTATCTATAGAAGATGTCAAATAAAAAAAAGCCTCAATCTCTTGAGGCTTTTTTTTATTTTTTATCATTTTAAAACTTAGCTCTGGACTTTCTTCTTCTTCGTTTCTTCTTACCAAGAACCCAACTATGTCTAGATTTGTAAAATTTACTCTTCCCTCGTATAGCCCAACTAAAGTTAACTGTTGCAGTCATATAAGCATCATCATTCTCAGGATTCCCTCTTATGTTTCCTTCTCCATAAAAATTTTCAGCATCAGGAATAAAATTGTCATCTCCAGGATTGGCACCATTTTTAGCATTAATCCCATCAATTAAAGCTTGATTTGTTTTATTAGATATTCCATCTTCATCGTGAGCATACCTTGTACTAGCATCATCAATATAGTCTGTAAAAGTTGTTCTCCAACCAATCTCTAACCCAAGTCTATATTTTCTCTGCATCGTATAATAAAATCCGATTCCCAATGGAATTGTAAAGTTCAACTTATTATATGATACACCTTCAGTTTCTAATGGTTGTAGGGCTACCCATTCACCAGTAACTGACTGACCTTTTGGGTTACTATAGAACAAACCAACTCCTCCATATAAATACAAGTTAAAATCTGTACTGTACCTTCCAGTCCCACCAACATCATTAACTTTATAAATATAAAACTCACCATTTAACAAAAACTCAAACATATCATTTTTAAAGTTCAAGTTTCTAGCTCTTCTCGCTACATTATCAGATTTAACATCATCCCCAGATAATCTAATATAGTTTAGGGAGATTTTTGTAGCAATTTTAGGAGAAATCCTATATCTAAAAAATCCTCCTAATGTCCATCTTGTATAACTAAATTCTAAATCAGAAACGAAAGATCTTCCCACACCTTCTCCACCACCAAATTCACCTAAATAATTAGATGCTCCAACGGAAAAGCCATAATCCATATTGTACTGTCCATACCCTGAAAGCAAAGACGATATTCCAAACACTAATGTTAGTAGCAATTTCCGCATGGTTGCAAATATATAAAACTTCTACTAATCATTGCAACTTTATCTTATATTTTATATCCCTTTTAAATCCTAGTATTTAGTACTTTCGTGATATCGTAATTTATCGTTTATGGAAAATAAAATCACATCTTTATTTAAAATAAAATATCCAATTATTCAAGGTGGAATGATATGGAATAGTGGCTGGAAACTTGCCTCTGCTGTCAGTAATAGTGGTGGATTAGGACTTATAGGTGCTGGATCTATGTACCCTGAAACTTTTAGAGAACATATCCAAAAATGCAAAAAAGCAACCAATAAGCCTTTTGGCGTTAATCTACCAATGATTTATCCTCAAATGGATGAGTTAATTGAAATCATAATAGAAGAAAAAGTTAAAATTGTTTTTACCTCAGCAGGAAATCCAAAAAAATACACAGAGTTCTTTCATCAAAATGGAATAACAGTTGTTCATGTTGTCCCTGGGGTTAAATTTGCACTTAAAGCTCAAGAAGCTGAAGTTGATGCTGTTGTTGCAGAAGGATTTGAAGCGGGTGGACATAATGGTAGAGATGAAACAACAACTTTTTGTTTAATTCCTATGGTAAAAAAACAACTGAATATCCCTTTAATTGCTGCTGGTGGCATCGGAACAGGAGAAGGTATGTTGGCGGCAATGACTTTAGGTGCTGATGGAGTTCAGATGGGAAGTAGATTTGCAGCAACAACCGAAGCTTCTTCTCATATTAATTTTAAAGACGAAATTGTAAAAGCTAAAGATGGAGCCACTCTTTTAACACTAAAAGATGTAACTCCTGTTCGATTAATCAAAAACAAATTCTATCATCAAATTAGTGATGCAATTACTAACGGAGCAACTCCTGAGCAACAAAAAGAAATTTTAGGTAGAGGAAGGGCAAAAAAAGGAATGTTTGAAGGTGATCTAGAAGAAGGAGAATTAGAAATTGGTCAAGTAGCTGGATTAATAGACTCTATAGAACCTGTAAGTAAAATTATTGAAAATATTATTACAGAATACAAACAAGCTTTAAACACTATTAATTCTAAAAAATATAACTTTTAATCAATGATAAATTTTGAAAAATTCACACTAAAAAATGGATTAAAAGTTATTGTACATAAGGATGAGTCAACGCCAATTGTTGCTTTCAACCTACTATACAATGTTGGAGCAAGAGACGAAAACGAAAATCAAACCGGATTCGCTCATTTATTTGAGCATTTAATGTTTGGAGGATCTGTTAACATTCCGAATTTTGACGAGCCCTTGCAAAAAGTTGGAGGAACAAACAATGCTTTTACTTCTAACGATATTACAAATTACTACATTACCTTACCTAAAGATAATTTAGAGACTGCTTTTTGGTTAGATTCTGATAGAATGTTAAGTCTAGCCTTTACCAATAAAAGTTTAGAAGTTCAGCGAAATGTAGTTATTGAAGAGTTTAAACAAAACTACCTTAATCAACCTTATGGAGATGTTTGGCTTCTATTAAGACCTTTAGCATATCAAAAACACCCTTACAAATGGGCAACAATTGGTAAAGAAATTAGCCATATCGAAAATGCAACGATGGATGATGTGAAAGCATTTTTTTACAAACACTACCTTCCAAACAATGCAATACTAACTATTGCTGGAAATGTTGAAACAGCAAAAATAAAAGAGCTCTGTGAAAAATGGTTTGAAAATATACCTTCAGGCAAAACAACTGAAAGAAGTCTACCTAAAGAACCTATTCAAACAGAAGAAAGGAGGCTAAAAGTTGAACGTGACGTTCCTGCTAACGCGATATACAAAGCATATAAAATGTGTGATAAAAAGCACCAAGATTATTTTACAACTGATTTGCTTAGTGATATTCTTGCATTAGGAAAATCATCACGGCTTTATAAATCTTTAGTAAAAGATCAAAAGCTTTTTAGTGAAATAAGTGCTTTCATTTCTGGTTCTTTTGACAACGGCTTATTAACAATAAGTGGGAAGCTATTGGACGGTATTTCTTTCGAAGATGCGGAACAATCTATTCTTAATGAATTAAAAATCATTAAATCAGAATCAATCAAAAGCGAAGAACTCACAAAAGTAAAAAACAAAATTGAGTCTACCTCAAAGTTTTCTGAAACCAGTGTTCTAAATAAAGCCATGAACCTATCTTTTGCTGAATTATTAGGCGATGCAAATGATGTTAATTTAGAAGTAGATAAATACCAAAAGATTAGTGCTAACGACATTAAAAGGGTTGCAAATGAAGTCTTATTAGAATCAAATTGCTCTACCCTTATTTATTCAAAGAAATCATAATTATGAATGTATTAGATCGAAAAATAGCTCCTGAATTTCAACAGGTAAAAAACATTCAATTTCTTGATGTTAAACAAACACAACTTAGCAATGGTATTGAAGTAAACTACATTAATGGGGGAAGTCAAGAAATTTTAAAGATTGATTTTATTTTTAATGCCGGAAACTTATTTCAAACAAAATCATTAGTTGCTTCTTCTACAAATCAATTAATGAAAGAGGGAACTAAAAATTACTCTTCTTTCGAAATATCAGAAGGAATCGATAAATACGGTGCCTTTTTTGAAGTTGAAAATTCTTACGATACTTCAACACTTACGCTTTACACACTAACAAAACATCTCAACAGTGTTTTACCATATGTTAAAGAAGTTATTTTACAACCCCAATTTTCTGAAAAAGAGTTTGAAATTTTTAAAGAAAATGCAATTGAACGTTTTAAAATAAATTTAGAGAAAGTATCTTTTTTAGCAAGAAAAGAATTTATGACGGCTATCTTTTCTGAACAACATCCTTACGGAGGCTCGGTAAATATCAATGACTACAATGAACTCTCTTTAAATGATATTAAACAGTTTTATAACGAAAATTACAACCTAGGGAATTGCAATATTATTGTTTCAGGGAAAGTAAACGATAAAACCATAGATCAACTGAATACATTTTTTGGAAAAGAAAAAATAGCAAAATCAACTTCAAAAATAAAAGGCGACTTAGCTTTACAGAAAAAGCCAACTACAATTTATATTGAAAAAGAAAATGCTTTACAATCTGCTATAAGAATTGGAAGAGTTTTTCCCAACAAACTACATAAAGATTACTTTGGATTACAAATATTAAACACTGTTTTAGGAGGATATTTTGGCTCTAGATTAATGAATAACATAAGAGAAGATAAAGGTTATACTTACGGAATAGGATCGGGTATATTATCTCTTAAAAATGCCGGGTACTTTTTTATTTCGACAGAAGTTGGTAGTGATGTAACTCAAAAAGCACTAACAGAAATCTATAAAGAAATAGAAATTATTAGAACTGTAGAAATTCCAAAAGAGGAGTTAGAATTAGTTAAAAATTATATGTTAGGGCAACTTTTAAAGTCTTGTGATGGTCCTTTTAACATGGCTTCATTGTTTGAGAATGTAAATGAATACGGCCTAGACTATGATTTTTATAACAACTACATCAAAATCATAAAAGAAATAACCCCTAAAATCTTATTGGATTTAGGGGCTAAATACTTTGATAAATCTGATTTAACAGAAATTGTTGTAGGAAAAATTTAAAATTTAACTGCCAAACCTATTCCTAGATTCATACCGTGCATTGTCCATTTAAATTCATCTTTTATAGTAACATTTGAAACTCCGGGCAAAGCTTCAAAAGTAGCTTCTTGAGATGAAGTGTCTCTATTAATGTTTCCATAAAAATTACCTTTATAACCTATATTTGTATATAGGCCAACATGTTTTGAGAACCAGAATTTATTTTTAATATCAATATTTAAATAAAAACCTGAACCTCCGTAACTTTCTGCATTATTCAAACCTACAACATTCCATTTTATTGACGTAAAACCAACCCCTAAACCAAGAGACAAATCATAGAAATCTGAATTAAATGGATGATAACTAATTTTTGGTCCAAAATCAAAAGCTTTTACACTTGATAAATTCACTTTATCTTCATCACTAATGATATAATTGTTATAAATAATATCTATCCCTGCGCCTATTTTGTCAGCAATTCCATACTCAAAACTAATAGGAATAACTGTACTTGCTGCACCATCTGTTGTATCACGAGAGCTCGTCTCTGAAAAAGGCACTGTTCCTATAGTTGCTGTGGTTTCATATGTGCTAGACTGGCTAGTCCCATAAACACCTAAGCCTACTCCTAAATCAACATTTATAGTTCCTTTTTGAAATGCTTGTGCCTGTACACTATCACTTGAAAATAGTGCAGTTAAAAAAAGTGAAAGTAATATTGTTATTTTTCTCATATGAATCTTGTTAAATTTTAGACAAAAGTAACAAATTCATCGTTAAACATCCAAAACACAATCATTGCATTAAAAACAATAGTTATTTTCTGATATTATTTTTTCAGCAATTGCTCTCCTACTCTCCTTTACATTAAATAAATGTTGCTTGGTAAATCTTTTCAAACCAGTATGCATCACCTTTAATTCGTCTCCTTCAGCAAATGAATTAATTGCATCTTTACCATATTTATTGATCTTATCAGCAACATCATAAAAATAGACTTTCATCATTTCTATTTGCTCTAACATGCTTTCTTTATCTCTACTTTTAGCCAGTTTCTCAACCCTAAGCAGCAATGATTCTGCCACATAAGTTTCTATAGCCATATCAGAAATGTTCATCAATATTTCTTGCTCTTTAGCCAAACTCATCATTAACTTTTGAGCTGCACTACCTGCAACCATTAAAACTGCTTTTTTAAATTTCTGAACCATTTCATAAGCTTGCTCAAAAACATCATCACTACCAGCTCCAAAATCAGGAATACTTAATAGTTCTTTAGCAACCTCTTGTGCTGGTCCCATCAAGTCCAAATCACCTTTCATTGCCTTTTTCAATAGCATATCAACAATTAACATTCTATTAATCTCATTTGTTCCTTCAAAAATCCTATTGATACGTGCATCACGATAAGCTCTTTCCATAGGCGCTTCTGCTGAATATCCCATACCACCATATATCTGAACACCTTCATCTACAACGTAATCTAACGTTTCTGAACCATGAACTTTTAATATAGCGGCCTCTGCAGCAAATTGAGCAATTCCTTTTAAAGTAGCCTCTTGCTTATCCATTCCTCCTTCAATTAAAGAATTTATAGCATCATCAATATTTTGACTGCACCTGTATATTGCAGATTCAGAAGCATAAACTTTAATTGCTTGTTCAGCCAGCTTATACTTAATTGCTCCATACTTAGAAATTGGTCTTCCAAACTGGTTGCGTTCATTTGCATAATTAACAGCATATTTAATGATTTTTTTAGACGCGCCTATTGCAGATCCTGCCAATTTAATTCGTCCAATATTTAAAATATTTAATGCTATTTTAAATCCGCCCTGTCTTTCTCCCAATAAATTTTCTACTGGAACCTTACAGTCATTAAAGAATACTTGTCGTGTTGAAGATCCTTTAATTCCTAATTTTTCTTCCTCAGGGTTTAAAGTGATTCCTCCAAAATCTTTTTCTATAATAAAAGCTGTTAAATTTTCATCATCATCAATCTTAGCAAAAACGGTAAAAACATTTGCAAAACCTGCATTGGTAATCCACATTTTTTGACCATTGATAATGTAATGTTTTCCATCATCAGATAACTTTGCTTTTGTTTTTCCGGAATTAGCATCAGAACCTGAAGAAGGTTCTGTTAAACAATAGGCCGCTTTCCATAATCCAGAAGCTAAATTGGGAACATACTTTTCTCTTTGTTCAGCATTACCATAATATAAAATAGGTAGTGTTCCGATTCCTGTGTGGGCTGAAATAGAAACGGCAAATGAATGTCCACCACCTATAACTTCTGCCGTTAGCATACTGGTTACAAAATCTTTTCCAAATCCACCATATTCTTCCGGGACTGATATTCCTAAGATACCTAAATCACCAGCTTTTTCCATTAAAGCTACCGACAGTCCTTCTTCTTGTTTTTCTATTCGATCTATGACTGGATCAACTTCTTTCTCAATAAAATCATAACAAGTATCAGCTATCATTCGTTGTTCTTCATCAAAATCTTCAGGGATAAAAACGTTCTCTGCTTTCGTTTCTTTAATTAGAAATTCCCCTCCTTTTATTACATCATCTTTATCCATAATTCTTATTTTAATAGTTCATAAATCCCTGCAGCACCTTGTCCTGCTCCAACACACATTGTTACCATCCCATATTTTTGCTTCCTTTTTCTCATCTCATTGAATAGTTGAACCGAAAGTTTTGCTCCAGTACACCCTAAAGGATGACCCATCGCTATTGCTCCTCCATTTACATTTACGATATCTGGATTTAAATTTAGCTCATTCATTACAGCAACAGATTGTGATGCAAATGCTTCATTCAATTCTATCTGTTCAATGTCTTCTATTTTCATTCCAGCTCTCTTTAAAACTGCAGGAATAGCCTTAACTGGTCCTATCCCCATTATTCTTGGCTCTACCCCTACAACAGAATAACTTACCATACGAGCAATTGGTTCTAGCCCCAATTCTTTCACTTTTTTCTCACTCATTACCATTACAAATGCAGCTCCATCTGAAGTTTGAGATGAATTACCTGCCGTTACACTTCCTCCTTGAGCAAAAACAGGTTTTAAACGTTGTAAGCCTTCAATATTAGAACCTTTACGAGGCCCCTCATCTGTATCGACAGTAAAAGATCTAGTCGCTCTCTTTTCATCTTTCCCTAAAAATATTTCTCCTACTTCTATTGGTACAATATCATCTTTAAATCTTCCTGCACCGATAGCATCTAAGGCTTTTAAATGAGATTTTAAAGCAAATTCATCTTGCGCTTCTCTTGAGATGTTATACTGTTTAGCAACAGCTTCAGCTGTCAACCCCATTCCCCAATACCAATTAGGGTTTTCTTTTGCAACATCCGCATTGGGCACAATTCTCCAACCACCAAAAGGAATCGGGCTCATTGTTTCTACTCCTCCAGCAATAATACAATCAGCCAAACCAGCATCAATTTTTGCAGAAGCCATGGCAATTGTTTCTATTCCAGAAGAACAATAACGATTAACAGTTACCCCTGGAACCATATCGGTATCTAAGCCGATTAAGGAAACCATTCTTCCAATATTTAATCCCTGCTCAGCTTCTGGTGTTGCATTACCAACAATAACATCATCAATAGATTCTTTATCTAAGTTTGGAATACTATCTACTAAATGTTTAATAACTCCTGCTGCTAAATCATCCGGTCTCATAAATCGAAAAAGTCCTTTAGGCGCTTTTCCAACTGCTGATCTAAATCCTGCTACTATATATGCGTTCATATTATTATGATTTTAATTTCTTAATACTTTACCTGATTGTATAATGCTTTGCAATCTTTCAAGGGTTTTTCTTTCTTGACACAATTCCAAAAATGCTTTCCGTTCCATATCTAAGAGGTATTGCTCACTCACTTCTGTTATAGCAGATAAATCACCTCCACACAATACATAACCCAACTTTTCTGATATTAATTGATCATGTTCTGAGATATAATTCCCTGATTTCATAGAATTAGCACCAACATAAACAATTCCTAAGCCTTCTTTTCCTAGAACCTTGATATCTTTCCTCTGAATAGGTTTCGTGTACCCTTTATTTGCTAATGAAAGTGCAGCTTCTTTTGCTCTTGTTAATTGATGAGCTCTACTAATAACTACCTCATCTATTCCTTCTCTTAAATAACCTAATTCAAAAGCTTCTTTTGCCGATGTTGCTACTTGTGCTTGACCAATAGTTAAAAACCTATTTTTCAATACATTTAATCGCATTCCATCTTTATATTCATCAGATGCTCTTAAAGCAAACTCTTTACTACCTCCTCCTCCAGGAATAACACCAACACCAAATTCAACTAAGCCCATATAGGTTTCTGCATGAGCAATTACTTTATCAGCATGCATACTCATTTCACACCCTCCTCCTAAAGCTAAACTATGAGGTGCAACAATTACTGGCGCAGATGAATACCTTACTCGCATCATTGTATCTTGAAATGTCTTAATCGCAAAATTCAATTCATCATATTCTTGTTCTACAGCCATCATAAAAATCATTCCAACATTGGCACCTGCAGAAAAATGTTCTCCATCATTAGAAATTACTAACCCTTTATAATCTGTTTCAGCTAAATCAATTGCTTTATTAATTCCTTCAATAACCTCAGCTCCAATTGTATTCATTTTGGTATGAAACTCTAAGTTTAAAATACCATCTCCTAAATCAACAATTGTTGATCCTGAATTCTTCCAAACAGTATGATCGTCTCTTAAAGTTTCTAATGCTAAAATATTTTGTGAACCAGGGATGACTTGATATGATTTTGAATCAATATCATAATAATACTTAATACCATTTTCTACTTTATAAAAAGTAGGACAACCAGCTGCTAACATTTCTTTTACCCAAGGATCTACTTTAAATCCTCCAGCCTCTATTTCTGGCAATGAATTTTCAACACCTAAAATATCCCATGTTTTAAATGGTCCTAACTCCCAAGCAAAACCAGCTTCTAATGCATCGTCTATTTTATATAAAGCGTTTGTAATTTCTGGAATTCGGTTAGATACGTAAGCAAATAATCCAAAAAATGATTTACGATAAAACTCTCCCGCTTTATCTTTTCCTGCTGCTAAAACCTTTGTACGCTCCTTTAAATCGTCAATAGATTTAGTCAATTCTAAAGTTGGAAATTTGGCTTTTTTCTTATCTCGGTATTCCAGCGAATTTAAATCTAACGTTAGAATTTTACGCTGCCCGTCATCTCCCTTTACCTTTTTATAGAATCCTTGTTTCGTTTTTGATCCCAACCAACCGTTGTCAACCATTTTGGTAACATAATCAGGAATGGAAAACAATTCATTCTCCTCATCATTCGGGCAGTTTTCTTTTACTCCATTTGCTACATGAACCAATGTATCTAAACCAACAACATCACAAGTTCTAAAAGTGGCAGACTTTGGTCTACCCATAACCGGACCAGTTAATTTATCCACTTCTTCAACAGTCAATCCCATTTCCGTAACATTATGAAACAATGCCATAATCGAATAAACACCAACTCTATTTGCAATAAACGCAGGAGAATCTTTACAAACTACAGTTGTTTTTCCTAAAAATCGTTGCCCATAGTCTTCCAAAAATTCTATTACCGAAGCATCTGTCTTGGAAGATGGAATTAATTCTAACAATCTTAAATACCTTGGCGGATTAAAAAAGTGTGTTCCACAAAAATGTTTTTGAAAATCTTCACTTCTTCCCTCTAACATCATCTCAATAAGAATACCAGAAGTATTAGAGGTAATTAATGTTCCTTGCTTTCTATGCTTCTCTACATTTGCAAAAACTTGCTGTTTAATATCTAATCTTTCAATTACTACCTCTACAATCCAATCGCAAGATTCTATCTTAGAAATGTCATCGCTAAAGTTCCCTGTAGTTATTCTATTGGTATAAGATTTACTATAAATAGGAGAAGGATTAGATTTTAATGCAAATTTTAGTGCATCATCTACAATCTTATTCCTGGCTTTAGCATCTTTTGAATCCTCAGCTTCTTTTGGAACAATATCCAACAGCAACACCTCAACTCCGATATTTGCAAAATGACAAGCAATTCTTGACCCCATCACTCCTGATCCTAATACAGCTACTTTATTAATTTTTCTATTCATATCTTTTATTTTACCCTCACTTACGAAAGGATTAAGCTTACTACAATTCGTTTTGTTCTTTATATTTATCAATAACACAGTTGATAGATCCCATCACTTCAAAAAACATACTCAATTTACTCTGAGGTATTTCTTCGGCAATTAATTCCTGAAAACCAGAAACTACTTTTTTAGCAATTCGTCTTTTCTCAACACCTTCATCAGTTAAAAAAATGCGTACCATCCTTTTATCTTTTTTATCCTTTTTACGATAAATCAGCTTATTATCTTCTAGAGTCTTCATAATACGACTCATGCTCGTAGCTTCCATCCCTAAAGAGGGAGCTATAGATGTTGATGGTGTTCCCTCTCGATCTATACTTAACAAAACCAAACCGGTAGCCTGAGTTGTTCCATACCTAGATGCCACCTGATTATACATCTTAAACATGTTGTGCCAAGTGGATTTTATATGATGATCTACTGTATTGTTATTACTCATTATTTATGTTTACATAGTAATATTAATCATTTTTATTATGCAAACATAATATATTGTGAATTATTTCAAATATTACATTAAAAAAAGAGCAAATAAAACTGTAAACCATCAAGTATTGACAGCATGTTCCAATGAATTTAAAAATTATTGAGAATTCAACCCATGAGGAAAACCACACTTACTTTTATGTAATGCAGAAATACATAGATTTAAAATACTTAAAAAGAGTTTACACAACTACCCTTTAGGATTTGCATACATTTTAATGTCTGCTGCGGTAATGGTTTTCTCACATAAGATCATTAGATACTAAATGAATTAGAACTTATTTTTTAATAAACATTTTTTTCAAGAACAACCCTTCCTGCTTTGCGATCAACAAATAAATTCCATTTCCCAATAGTGAAACATCTATCTTACACAAATTACCTTCTTGCAAAAAAGTAGAAATAATTTCTCGACCAGCATAATCATACACATAAACTTCATCAAAAGTAAAGCTGGCAGAAACATACAAAAAATCATTTACTGGGACAGGAAATAGATTAGCATCAATCCTATTATTCTCTATTTCAGGCACTAAAACTAAAGAGTGGTCATATTTATAGACCCTATGCCCTACCGCATAAAGAATATCATCACTTCCTTTTCGAATTCTATTAATTGGATCACCCATCATAATGGAATCCCATGTTTCACCACCATCTTTCGTCACATAAGAATGTGGTTGATTCAAATCTCCACCTATCCATCCAACAGTATCATTTAAAAACCCAACCCCTTGAGCCCAGTATTCCCCTAAGACTAAGGGTTTTTCCACCCAAGTAACACCTCCATCAACAGTTTTTAGAAAATTAATAGTATCATTCCTAGCACTTTGTAAAGTTACATAACCTATACTATCTGAGGGAAAAAACACCTTCCAACACCATTCTGTTTGTTTAGAAGTAACATAAACAGTATCCCAATTTAGTCCAGCATCTACTGTTTTCAAAATAATACCCCTTGATGGTCCATTAACCATGTCGGTCCCTCCAAATATTAACCCTGTATCAGGACTTATAAAATGTGCCTCAATTAAGCTTCCAAGATAGGATGACATATCTTTTGAAGTCCATGTTGCACCATAATCAGTACTTCTTAAAAAATGCGTGGGACCACCAATTCGTCCCACCCCTATAATAGTAGAATCATTTACTTTATTTAAACCACAAAGACCTTCAGATTTATCACCTGCAATAGCAGAATAAATAGATGACCATGTTTCACCTCCATCTGAAGTTTTATATAATACAGTATCATTTGTTGTTGTTGCATGCCAAGCTGCATCTCCTAAAGTTCCAACAAAACCAAGAGTGTCATTTAAAAAGGCAATACAACGAAAATAAGTATTAGGCATATTCAATTTTAAATTCCAAGTCCCTCCACCATCTTCCGTTTTCCATATGGCTCCTTGGTTATTTACAACAAAGCCAGTATCTACATTTAAAAAATAAACATCATCATGCCTAAAATTTTCTGTTGGACTATTTGGCAAAACACTCCATTGGGCTATTGATTGGATAGAACAAAAAATGAAGAAGAATAAAAACCCTAATAAAAGTTTCATAATTAACATTATTTAATACAAGAACAAAAATAAGTCTTTATCATTTAAGATTGAGAACGTTAAATAAAAAAATAATTATTTCCTCCTTAGGCAACCTATTTATTTAAATCAACGTCTACTAAATAAATCTATATAATTTAAATGAAAAAAAATCACTACTTATGAAAAAAATTAACTACTTATTATTCTTTTTATTGTTTTCTACTCTATCACAAAGCACTTTTGCTGGGGGATTTGTTGAAGTTGAATCCGTAACTACTAACCAAATTATTGCTGGCCAAACATACAGTTTTACCATTGACGGAACCAGTGCAAATCCATTCAACAATCCAAATCTTGGAGGGCTACAAGTTGATAGTATTCGATTTGTATCTAGTGCTGGATCAGCTTTTGATTTTATCGTAGGCCAAAATGGTTTTACATACGTTGATGATACAACTTTAACTACAAGCCCATTAACTGTACCTGCTGGTGCTCCTACAGGTTCTACCTATATAATTCAGACGGTCAGTCTTCATGGCACTCCTAATATAACGATTAATTTGTGTCCGAACAGCATCTGCATTACAGTAGTAACTGCTACTGGAATTGAAAATGAACTTACAACTAATTCATTTAAATTATTTCCAAATCCAGCAACTAATGTTCTGTCTATTAAAACTGATATTGTTGGTTCTTATCAAATTGAATTGATTAATATTTTAGGTTCAACAGTTTTAAAACAGTCAGTAACTACTCAAAATAAACTTATTAATATAGAAAATCTTCCTAAAGGAACATATTTCCTAAGATATTCGGACGGAGTTAACGAGAAGAAAACGGTTAAATTTATTAAAGCGTAAAGTTATTATAATTTTATAAAGGCTATCTCAAAAATGAGATAGCCTTTTTTTTATTTTGATAGTAAAAACGTTTATAGAATAAGTGCTTATTGACAGGGTGCACTATAACTAACTATTAAATAATCTTTTGTTAGAATGTACCTAAAGGATTACCCTTTTGGATTTGCATACATTTTAATGTCTGCTGCAGTAATAGTTTTCTCACACAAGATAACTAAGCGCTCTACGATATTTCTCAACTCCCGAATATTACCAGTCCAGTTTACATTTTTAAGCTCTTCTAATGCTTTTGGATCAAACTCAATTTCTCTTCCATGATCTTGAGAGAGTTGATTCAAAAAGTATTCTGCCAATATTGGCACATCATCCTTTCTATCATTCAAAGAAGGAACATGAACCAAAATAACACTTAAACGATGGTATAAATCTTCTCGAAAGTTTCCTTCAGCAATTTCTTTTACCAAGTCTTTATTTGTTGCTGCCAGTATTCTAACATTAACTTTGATTTCTTTTTCCCCTCCAACACGAGTAATTCTATTCTCTTGCAAAGCTCTCAACACTTTTGCCTGAGCTGAAAGACTCATATCCCCTATCTCATCCATAAAAAGGGTTCCACCTTCAGCTTGCTCAAAACAACCTTTACGCTGCTTTATAGCTGATGTAAAAGCTCCTTTTTCATGCCCAAACAATTCACTCTCTATTAACTCTGATGGTATTGCTGCACAATTCACTTCTACAAATGGAGATTTGTTTCTATCTGATTTCTCATGCATACTTCTAGCAACCAACTCCTTTCCTGTACCATTACCTCCAGTAATCAATACTCGCGCATCACTAGGAGCAACTTTCTCAATCATTTCTTTTACATGAAGTATTCCTTCCGACTCCCCAACAATTTCAGTTTGCCCTTTACCTTTACTTACTTTTCTTCTAAGTTTTTTAGTCTCCTGAACCAATTCTTTTCTATCGATAGCATTGCGAACAGTGACCAACAATCTATTTAAATCTAAAGGTTTAGAAATAAAATCATAAGCTCCTTTCTTCAATGCTTCAACAGCGGTTTCAATTGTACCATGACCAGAAATCATAACTATTGGTGTATCCACCCCCTGATTCACAGCAGCTTCCAACACCTCAATACCGTCCATTTTTGGCATTTTAATATCACACATAATCAAATCATACTTACCAGCTTTAATTTTCTCTAAACCTGCTTGACCATCTTCTGCTTCTTCAACCTTAAATTTTTCATACTCTAAAATTTCTTTTAACGTATTTCTAATTGGTCTTTCGTCATCTATAATTAATATGCTTGCCATAATTCAGTTATAAGTATTCAGTAAACAGTGTTCAGTAAATATACATTTTCACATCAACACATTAAAGAATTTTCACATTAGATTATCCTTTATAAAAAAGCCATTTCCAAAGCTCTTTATACGTTATCTTTTTACCATACATCAATATTCCTGTACGGTATATTTTTGCAGCAACCCAAGTTGTCCCCAAAAATCCTAAAATCAATAATATCATAGACAAAATTAGCTCCCAAACTTCTACACCCCCAAACGGAACCCTAACCATCATCACGATTGGAGAAGTTAAAGGACATAAAGACAACCAAAAAGCCAAGGCTCCATCAGGGTCATCAACTATTATTTGAGCTACCATAATAGAGAAAAGCAATGGAATAGTAACGGGCAACATAAATTGTTGAGTGTCAGCCTCACTATCCACAGCAGCTCCAATAGCTGCCAATAAAGCCCCATACAACAAATACCCTCCAATAAAATAGAATAGAAATGATAAAAATATCTGTACCAGTGGAAGACTCTGCACCCCATCCTTTAAAAGTTTCAAAGGATTCTCCATTCCTTTTGCTCCAGCTTCTTTTAATAATTCTGTTGTTTGAGATACCGATTCCACATCCCCACCAAAAACACTCATAATAATGGAATAAACAACGCTTGTTAAAATTGACCACAATAAAAACTGAGTTAATCCTACCAATGCAATACCCACAATTTTCCCCATCATCAATTCAAAAGGTTTCACTGATGATATAATTATCTCTACTATCCTACTGGTTTTTTCTTCAATTACGCCTCTCATAATCTGAATACCATACATGAAAACGAAGAAATAAATTAAAATAGCGGCAAAATATCCAACACCACTCATTATTGCTACACTTTTAGACTCTTCCTGTCCATCAACATCAATAGAGATAGGTTTTACAGAAATATTAGGCTGAATTTTACTCATTTGATCCTTATTAACATTGAATCTTCTTTGTATTTCAGCACTTCTAATTACCCCCTCAATTTTTCGCTCTATTTTAGAAATAGTAGTGAAACCAGGCTGTTTTTTATAATAAATTTTGACCTCAGAACCCTTGGATATTTCTTCTATATGTAAAATTGCAGTATAGTCACTTTCATATAATTTTGCTTTTGCCTTAATTATTGGCTCATGCCCATCTTTAAATTGAAGCTCAGAAGTATTTTCGAAAGCATCCAGAAACAAACCTGTCTCATCAATAACCTCAATACGCTGAAGATCTCTATCCTTTGTTGCCAACCAATAAGGAACCATCATTAAAGCAGCCATAAAAATCGGGCCTAAAAAAGTCATAATTATAAACGACTTCTTTTTAACTCTAGTAAGGTATTCTCTTGCTATAATTAATTTTATCTTATTCAACACCTACCTCCTTTTCTTCTTCCAGTGTTTCCGGCATCACTTCCTGAACTTTTTGAATAAATATATCATTCATACTAGGCGTAATTTCATGCACTGATATCACTTGAACTTGATTAACGATAACTTGTAACAATTCATTTACATCACTCGATTTATTCGCTCTAATCTTTACATGAATTCTATTATCTACCTGTTTCTTTTCTAAGATTTCAAAAGCGGTCCACAAAGCAGTTGAAAAAGCAATCATATTCCCTACAAATACTATTTCAAACACATTAGACTTATAAGCCTCTTTCACATCCACAACTTTCCCTTCCAATATCTTTTTCGACTTATTGATCAAAGCAATATCATCACAAATCTCTTCTACCGATTCCATATTGTGCGTAGAAAATATTATTGTAGATCCTTTTTCTCTTAACTCTAAAATTTCTTTTTTAATTAAATTAGTATTGATAGGGTCAAAACCTGAAAATGGCTCATCTAAGATTAACAATTTAGGTTCATGCAAAACAGTTGTAATAAATTGTACTTTTTGAGCCATCCCTTTAGAAAGCTCTTCAATTTTTTTATCCCACCAACCATCAATCTCAAATTTTTCAAACCAAAACTTTAATTTTTGCTTTGCTTCAGGCTTATTCATCCCTTTTAATTGAGCCAAATACAACGCCTGCTCACCCACCTTCATTTTCTTATACAAACCTCTCTCTTCGGGCAAGTAACCAATTTGAGGGATATGTTTAGGGGCTAACTTTTCTTTTTGAAAAATTATTTCACCCCTATCAGGCCCAGTAATTTGATTGATAATTCTAATGAGCGTAGTTTTTCCTGCTCCGTTAGGACCAAGCAAACCAAAGATGCTTTGCTCCTTTACATGAAGCGAAAGATTATGCAAAGCCTTGTGCTCTCCATAACTTTTATAAACCCTTTTTACATGTAATAAATCCATAAAAACAAATGTAAGTTATTCGATTGTTTTAAGTGCAAAATTTACACGAATGGTAAGAAAAAATTGAACATAAAAAAACCCCTGAAGAAAATCAGGGGTTTCAATCAATTTATAATTTTTATCTGTTTGCGATATCAACAAAATCTCTATCGTTAGCACCTGTATAGACTTGTCTTGGTCTTCCAATTGGAGCACCATCTTCAATCATTTCTTTCCATTGAGAAATCCATCCTGGCAATCTACCTAATGCAAACATTACTGTAAACATTTCTGTAGGAATCCCTAAAGCTCTATAGATAATTCCAGAGTAGAAATCAACATTTGGATACAAACCTCTTGCTTTGAAGTACTCATCATTTAAAGCAACTTCTTCTAGTTTTTTAGCAATATCTAATACTGGGTCATCAACACCTAAAGCTCCTAAAACGTCATCTGCAGCTTTCTTAATGATAGTTGCTCTTGGATCAAAGTTTTTATAAACTCTATGTCCGAACCCCATCAATCTAAACGGATCTTCTTTATCTTTTGCTTTAGCAATCCACTTATCTAAATCACCGCCATCGTTCTTAATTTTTTCTAACATTTCAATTACAGCCTGATTAGCTCCACCATGCAATGGACCCCAAAGAGCAGAAACTCCTGCAGCTATAGAAGTATATAAGTTAGCTTGAGACGATCCTACAACTCTTACCGTTGCAGTCGAACAGTTTTGCTCATGATCTGCATGTAAAATCAATAATTTATTCAATGCTTTCGCAATCATTGGATCTACATCATAATCATCTGTTGGCATAGAGAACATCATATTTAAGAAGTTCTCACAGTAATCTAAATTATTATTTGGATAAACAACAGGGTGACGCATTGCATTTTTAAATGCCCATGCAGCTAATGTAGGTACCTTAGCCATTAATCTGTGAATTGTTAAATCTACAGCCTCTTGTGGTCTATTTGGGTCTTGCGACTCTGGGTAAAAAGTAGAGATAGTACTTAATGAAGCTGCTAAAATACCCATTGGGTGCGCTTTAGCAGGATATGCTTCAAAGAATATTCTCATATCCTCATGCACTAATGTATGTTGTGTAATCTCGTTTTTAAATTCAGCATACTCAGCTGTAGTTGGTAAATCACCATAAATCAACAAATAAGCAACTTCTAAAAATTCAGCTTTCTCTGCTAATTGTTCAATTGGATAACCTCTATATCGTAAAATTCCTTCCTCACCATTTAAAAATGTTATTCCACTTTTTGTAGAACCTGTATTTTTAAATCCTGGATCTATCGTAATATAACCAGTACTTGCCCTTAACTTACTAATGTCAATTGCTTTTTCATTTTCCGAACCCTCAATTACTGGGAATTCATACGTTTTTCCATCCAATTCTAACTTTGCTACTTCTGCCATTTTTCTACCTCTTTTTTTTGTTAATTACTCTGAGAATTTTCAGAGTCTTGCGAATATAATAATCATAAGACTATTTTCCAAACACTTGAAGTTAAATGATTTGTTTTAAATAAAATTTGACATAAAAAAAGGCTACCCCTAATCAGATAGCCTTTTGAAAATTTGAATTTTATTACTTCAAAAACTTAAAATCTCTTCCTAAATAAATTGCAGAATGTCCAAGCATTTCTTCAATTCTAAGTAATTGATTGTATTTTGCCATTCTATCTGATCTAGAAGCTGATCCAGTTTTAATTTGACCAGTGTTTAATGCAACTGCCAAATCAGCAATTGTATTGTCTTCAGTTTCTCCAGAACGATGACTCATAACTGATGTAAATGAAGCTCTATTAGCCATATCTACCGCATTAATAGTTTCTGTTAATGATCCTATTTGGTTTACTTTAACTAAGATAGAGTTTGCAGAATCTTCTTCTATCCCCCTCTTTAATCTTTCTGTATTGGTTACAAATAAATCATCCCCAACAATCTGAACTTTATCGCCAACTGCAGCAGTCAACTCTTTCCACCCACTCCAATCATCTTCATCCAAACCATCTTCAATTGATAAAATAGGATATTTTGTTGTCCAATCTTTCCAATAAGACACCATCTCTGATGAAGTCTTTTTAACTCCTGTAGATTCAAATTCATACATTTTAGAATCTGCATTATAAAACTCAGAACTTGCTGCATCTAAAGCGATATACATATCATCTCCTGGTTTATACCCAGCCTTTTCAATAGCTGTTAAAACAGTTTCAATAGCCTCCTCATTAGAACCTAAATTAGGTGCAAAACCACCTTCATCACCTACATTTGTTGAATGACCTTTAGATTTTAACACTGCTTTTAAATGATGAAAAACTTCAGTCCCCATTCTCAATCCTTCACTAAAAGAAGTAGCTCCAACAGGCATCACCATAAATTCCTGGATATCAATTTTATTGTCAGCATGAGAACCTCCATTTAAAATATTCATCATTGGAATTGGCAACACATTAGCATTAACCCCTCCAATATATTTAAATAATGGTATTCCAGATTCTTCAGCAGCTGCTTTAGCAACAGCCATAGAAACACCTAAAATAGCATTTGCTCCCAAATTAGATTTGTTTGCCGTACCATCTAAAGCCAACATAGCATTATCAATAGATGTTTGATCTAACACATAAGCACCATTTAACTCTTCATTAAGAGTGGTATTGATGTTCTGAATTGCTTTCTGTACACCCTTCCCCATGTACATTCCCATATCATTGTCTCTCAACTCAACAGCTTCGTACTTTCCAGTTGACGCTCCTGAAGGAACCGCAGCCCTACCTAAAACACCATTCTGAGTTACCACATCAACTTCTACAGTTGGGTTTCCTCGTGAATCTAAAATTTGTCTTGCATGAATTTGCGCTATATAGCTCATTTATCTCAGTTTAAAGTGAGAAAGTAGAAAGTAAAAAGTCTTTCAACTTTCAACTCTCGACTTTCATCTATTTATTTTTTCTCTCTAATTAAAACTTCATCAATCATTCCATACTCTTTAGCTTCAGCAGCTCTCATCCAATAATCTCTATCACTATCCTTCTCAACTTCTTCAAAAGATTTTCCTGAATGACTCGAAATAATATCGTAAAGTTCTTTCTTTAATTTTTTGATCTCATTAACAGTAATCTCCATATCTGAAGCTTGTCCTTGAGCGCCACCTAAAGGTTGGTGAATCATTACTCTTGAATGCTTTAATGCAGTTCTTTTTCCATCAGCACCTGCACACAATAAAACTGCCCCCATAGAAGCTGCCATCCCTGTACAAATTGTTGCTACATCTGGAGCAATGTATTGCATTGTATCATATATACCTAAACCAGCATAAACACCCCCACCTGGAGAGTTTAAGTAAATCTGAATATCCTTCTTAGCATCTACTGATTCTAAAAATAATAACTGTGCTTGAATAATATTTGCAACATGATCATTAATTCCAGTTCCTAAGAAAATGATTCTATCCATCATTAATCTTGAGAATACATCCATTGATGCAACATTCATTTGTCTTTCTTCAATAATTGTTGGAGAAATATAATTCCCTACAATCGAAGTATATTTATCATAAGAAGTACTGCTTATTCCTTGATGCTTAGTAGCATATTTTCTGAATTCATCTTTATCGAACATATTGCTTTTGTTTTAATTTATAACCTAAAATTAGACGACTAATTTACTATAATATTGTTATTCCGTTTTTCGTTTTTGTGATTTTTTAAGAACAAGTTTTAAGCATAAAAAAAGCCCCACAATGTGAGGCTTTAAATTTTATTTTTTATCGTAAGCTAATTTTACAAAGTCTTCATAAGTGACTTCTTTTTCTTTCAGCTTTAAAGTACTCTTGTAATGGTCCATTAACTTAGCATCATACATCATCATGTATAAGTTTCTAGCTTCTTCTTCATTTTGAAGCACTCTGTTAGCCGTTTCAGTTAACTCCTCATCATTCGTTCCTCCAGGCAATCCCATTCCTGCCATTTGTTGTACCAATAAACCTTTAGTATGCTCAACAACTTCTTCTGGAGTAACTTTAATCTCGTTACTTTGAATCAACTTGTTTTCAATTAACTGCCATTGCAAACCTTTAGAATAGTTTTCATACTCTTCCTCAACTTGTTCTACAGTAATTGGTTTTTCATTAGATTCTTTAATCCATCTTTTTAAGAAAGTATCAGGTAATTTTAATTTTAGTTTTTCAATTAACTTATCCTGAATATCTACTTTTAATTTTCTATCAGCATCAGCAGACAACCCTTTCCCAAGCTCATCAGAAACCTTAGCTCTAAATTCTTTTTCGTCTTTAACAGTTCCTGGTCCATAAACCTTATCAAACAACTCTTGGTTCAATTCTGCAGGGATTATTTTATTGATTTTCTCAACAGTAAATTTAAATTTAGAAATAATCCCATCTAATTTAGAAGCATCAACTCCAATTGCAGCTGCTTGATCTTGAGGATTAGCCGAAACAACTTTCGGATCTATTTCATAAGTGTCATTGGCTTTTGCCCCAACTAAACTTTTTTGTACTTTTTTATCAGTAACCGCCTCTATAATGATAACTGAAGAATGGCTAATACCACCTTCTTTTACATTTCCAGTTCCATCCAACTCTTCAAACTTTCCAAAAACCATATCATCAGCTTCTGCAGCTTCTGGATTACTCATCTTTCCGTAACGCTTTGCTACATCAGAAATGTATTTATCTACATCCTTATCCGCAACCTTAATTTTATAATAATCCAATTTCAATTTAGAAACTACATCAACATTAAATTCTGGTGCAATACCTATTTCATAACTAAACTCAAAATCTTTTTGATTGGTCCAATCAATTGTATGCTGTTCATCTAATTTTGGTAATGGATTACCTAATAGGTTTAAATCTTCTTCAGTAATAAATTTATGTAAAGATTCTGATAAAATTTTATTAATCTCATCAACCATCACACTCACTCCTACTTGCTTCTTAATCATTCCCATTGGCACATGACCTTTTCTAAAACCAGGAATATTTGCATTTTTCCTATGATCCTTTAACACCTTATCAACGTTTTCTTGATAATCGGCTTGATCCATTTGCACCTTAATGATTGCGTTTAAATCGTCAACTTTTTGCTTAGTAATATTCATAATGTTACTTTTTATATAAGTTTCAGCCAAAAGAGCTGAGTTTAATAATTTGGATCCTGTTTCTCAACAGGATAGTTCAAATTGCTGTTTTGAAAACAAAACAGGTTTTCACTAATTAAAAAAGGTACAAGGTTAACCCTTATACCTTTTTCTTTGTACAGGCGGAGAGACTCGAACTCTCACACCTCGCGGCACTAGATCCTAAGTCTAGCGTGTCTACCAATTCCACCACGCCTGCAAAAGGATCGCAAAAATACTACTTTTTAGTATTTCAACAACAGCTTCACAAAAAAAGTTTAGAAAACCCATCAAGAAATCAATGTTTTACTCAAAAAATTAAGACTACGCATTTTGGAATAACTTGATTTTTCTAATTTAAAACCTAAGAATCAACTTTAGCAAACAAAAGATAGCTAACTTAAAAAGTTATTTTTAGTATTTTTCATCAACTATACTTTACTTTTTATGAAATTTTTGAATTTTATTATTCACTTTAACATAATACACACCACTTGCAAGAGCAGAAAAATCAATAATTATTTTTGATTCTGAATAACCAACTATTCGTCCCTTTAAGACAATCTCCTTTCCAAGTACATTGTAAATACTAACTTTCTCTAAATCCATTTCTTCATTTAAAATTGTTAGTTGATCGTTTACTGGATTAGGGTACATGACTATTTCTCCACCCTTTTTCATTCTACTATCAACAGCTACTATATCAGAATAACTATACTCCCCATCAAAATCGGTTTGCTTTAAACGATAATAAGATATGCCGATATAAGGCTTATTGTCAAAGCTATGATAACTTAATAATGAAGAAGAATTCCCTGCACCTACAACCTCATCAATCACCTCCCAATTCCCTACTTTTTTAGAGCGTTCAATAGTGAAATAATCATTATTTGTTTCTGTTAATGTTTTCCAACTCAATTTAACTGTAGCTTCATCTGTAAGCTGAATAGTAAAATTGATTAACTCAATTGGAAGTGGAGTTTGAATTGAATTAATTGTAGCTAGTGTAAACCTTCTATTATTTTCTAGTCCTGCAGCCCCTCCTGGAACCTGACTAAATTCATAAATATTAGAACCTAAACTTGTTGCACCACTTATAGGTGTTTCATCTGCAAATGTTCCATCATCATCAAGATCAATTAGCAAACGTAAATCGGTTGCTGTTACTGAACCTAATCCTGTTAAATCAAATCTCATATCTACTGTTCCAACATTTACATCACTTGTATTAGCTGCATTTCTTTCACTTACTCGCCAAACTCTTTCAAAACGAGCTTGAATACCTACAGGTATGTCTGTTTTTTCAATTCCTTCAGCTACACCATTATCATGTCCCCAAATAAGAAACTCATCGTCATCAAGATGACCAGGGTTTAATATTCTAACCATACCTGTTCCTTGAGCATCGTTATGAATGTTAGAAGCATCAACCCTACCAATACCAGCGACATCATGGTCATAACCAGTGTCATCCTCATCATAAGTGTCATTTGAAGTAAGAGAAAGTCCATATTTAGCTGCTAAGTAATTGTTTATAATTATTCTCCGAGCGTCATTTATAACGTTTCCTCTAAAACAAAAGACTTCTGCAACACCGCCATTCCAAGGTCTTATAGCACTACCGTGGTTACCAATATAAGTTGTTCCAGCAGAAACAGTACGAGCATTAGAAGTAGCTGCCCCTACAGAAGTTCCCATATTGTATAATTCTGAATTCCCTCCAGCGTTAAAATCATAATTTGCAATAAAAGGATCTCCATCAATTATTGACATATTAACACTACCAGTAGTAGTACCATCATAATATTTCCCTCTAAGATTAGTAGCACTAGTTCTTGAAAGGGTAACCCCTCCATTACCACTAATGTTAATCAATTGATTTTGAGATATATAACTACCTTCTACTACAACAAAAATATCTATATTCACACCGTGTGAATATGCAAAACTCATCAAATTTGTATTTGCTGATGTAGTTTTTGTCCCATCAAATTCAACAACAGGATAGCCATTTAAAATACTAGTTTTATAAATAGGTCTTTTGGCAGAAGTTCCTTGTGCAGCGTTGTGATTATTTCCAGATTGATCATTCCACTGTTGAACAGTTTGATTATTAGTAGATAATGTTGTCCCTACATCATTGTAAACTTCCTTACTGGCATCAAACCAAAAGTCTAAATTAGAGGTTCCATCTGTTGATCCTACTCCGCCAGGACCAGTTTGAGCAAAAACTCCTGAAAATAAGAAAAAAGTAATAAAAAAATGTGCCCCTATTTTTTTCATAACATATAATAATAAACTACACTTCTTAACTTTTGTAATTAAGAATATTTAGTATTAAAATTATTGTTCAGAACCAATTAAAGATGTGCGTATTTACGGTAAAAAAGACCAGTGTAAGCACTGATTTAAATAAGTGCTAGCCACAAGGGAAAACAACAGTTTTTCATTACAAAAAAAAGCCTATCTAATTTAGAGATAAGCTTTTTTTTGATGAGTAATTTAAAATCAATTGTTCTCCACCCACTTCTTTGCGTTAACAAAAGCCTCAAACCAAGGTGTAACTTCATCTTGTTTTTTATCTACTGGATAATGACCTGCTTGCCAAGGGAAAATAATTCTTTCTAAATGGGGCATCATTGCTAAATGACGTCCATCATCAGAACAAATACCGGCAGTATTAAATTCAGACTTGTTTGGATTCGCTGGATAATGGTTAGAAGAGTATTTCATTGAAATGTTGTAATCTTCTTCTGCTCCTTCAAACAAGAAACGACCTTCACCATGAGCTACCCAAATACCTAATTTACTTCCTGCTAATGAATTTAACATCACAGAATTATTCTCCGGAATTTCTACATTTAAGTAACCTGACTCAAATTTACCAGAAGCATTGTGATGCATAGGTTGTGTTGCGCCTTTAGATTCGATTAAACCTAGCTCCATCATTAACTGACAGCCATTACAAACTCCTAAACTTAAAGTATCTGGTCTTGCATAAAAATTATCTAAAGCTTGTTTTGCTTTTAGATTGTACAAGAATGCTCCAGCCCAACCTTTGGCAGAACCCAACACATCAGAGTTAGAGAATCCACCAACATAAACAATCATATTTACATCACTTAAATCTTCTCTACCTGAAATTAAATCAGTCATATGAACATCTTTCACATCAAATCCCGCTAAGAATAAAGAGTAAGCCATTTCTCTATCACCATTAACTCCTTTCTCTCGAATGATTGCTGCTTTAATTCCTGTTTTATTTTTCCTACCATGTTCAACAGCATAGTCCGAAAGTTTCCCAGTAAAGTTCTCTGGAAATTTATACGCTAAGATTGTCTTTTTATAAGTCTCAAAACGCTCTGTTGCCAATTGTTCTGTAGATTGTTTTTGATCTAACAAGTAAGATGTTTTATACCAAACATCTCTCATCTCATCAATATCAAAATTCAATTCTGCACCATGATGTTTAATGTTAATTGCTCTATCACTAGAAGTTGTTCCTATGATATGTGCATGAATTCCATTTTTACCAAATTCAGATACAACAGTACTACTATCAGAAACTTGAAGAACAACAGCTGCAATTTCACTAAATAAAATCTTCGTTAAATCTTTCTCTTCTACAGAAGAAAAATTAACATCTACTCCACCCGTTGAGTTTGCAAAATTCATTTCTAACAATGTAGTAATTAAACCACCTGAAGAAATATCATGTCCTGCCAACACATGTCCATCGTTAATTAATTTCTGAACCGTATTAAAGGCTCTTGCAAAATAATCGTCATCATGAACTGTAGGGCTAGAATCTCCAATCTTATTTAAAACCTGAGCTAGAGAAGATCCCCCCAATTCAAATTTTCCTTTAGAAAAATCTACTAGTATTAATGAAGAATTATCAGCATCAACTAAAGTAGGTTCTACTACTTTTTTAACATCGGAAACTTCTCCAGAAGCAGAAATAATTACTGTTCCTGGAGCATAAACTGCATCATCTTTATATTTCTGTACCATAGAAAGAGAATCCTTTCCTGTAGGAATGTTAATCCCTAGGTTACACGCAAAATCACTTACGGCCTCAACAGCTTCATATAAACGAGCATCTTCTCCTTCATTTTTACAAGGCCACATCCAGTTAGCACTTAATGAAACAGATTTCAACCCTTCTTTAAAAGGTGCCCAAACAATGTTTGTTAATGCTTCTGCAATAGCCATTTTACTTCCGTGTTTCGGATTAATTAAACCATTTACTGGAGCATGACCTAAAGCTGTAGCAATTCCTGATTTACCTTTAAAATCTAATGCTACAACCCCCACATTGTTCAATGGCAATTGAATTTCTCCAGTTGTTTGTTGTTTGGCAATTTTACCTGTTACCGATCTATCAACTTTATTGGTTAACCAATCTTTACAAGCAACAGCTTCTAACTGTAACACTTGTTTTAAGTAGCTTTCAATTTGATTGCTTTCATAAGCTACAGCTTCAAACTTTGTATTTAAAGTAGTATCAGTAATTACTGATTTTGGAGGACTTCCAAACATATCTTCAATTTGAAGATCAATTGGATCTTCGCCCGTTTCTTCATCTTCAAATTTAAAATTATGATCCATTGTAATGTCTCCAACCACATACATTGGTGATCTTTCTCTTTCACAAATCTCTTGTAATAGAGCAACGTCTTCTTGCTTAATAACTAATCCCATTCTTTCTTGAGATTCGTTACCAACAATTTCTTTAGCAGATAAAGTTGGATCTCCTACGGGCAAACTTCTTAAGTTAATAGTTCCTCCAACTTCTTCAACCAATTCAGAAAGACAATTTAAATGCCCACCAGCACCATGGTCATGAATAGAAACTATCGGATTGTTAGTTGATTCTACAAAAGCCCTAACTGCATTACATGCTCTTTTTTGCATTTCTGGATTTGATCGTTGAATAGCATTCAATTCAATTGCACTATTAAATTCACCTGTTGCAACAGAAGAAACAGAACTTCCTCCCATTCCAATTCGATAATTATCACCACCTAAAACAACAATTTTATCTCCTTTTTCAGGGACGTGTTTTAATGCATCTTGGTGTTTTCCATATCCAATTCCTCCGGCTTGCATTATTACCTTATCGAAACCGAACTTTTTTCCTTCTTCGGTATGCTCAAAAGTTAAAACTGATCCATTAATTAATGGTTGTCCAAATTTATTTCCAAAATCTGAAGCTCCGTCAGAAGCCTTAATTAATATATCCATTGGGGTTTGATACAACCAATCTCTTTCAGCCAAACCGTTTTCCCAATTTCTATCTTTCTCTAATCGAGAATAAGCAGTCATATAAACTGCTGTTCCTGCCATTGGTACAGAACCTTGTCCTCCAGCCATTCTATCTCTAATTTCTCCACCTGCACCAGTTGCTGCACCATTAAAAGGCTCAACTGTAGTAGGGAAATTATGCGTTTCAGCCTTTAAAGAAAGTACTGTATCAATCTCTTTTGTTTCGAAAAAATCTGCTTTATTTTGAGTCTCTGGAGCAAACTGCATTGCTTTTGGGCCCTCAACAAAACTAACATTATCTTTATATGCAGATACTATTGTATTTGGATTTTCTTTTGATGTTTTACGAATTAAATTAAATAATGAAGAAGGTTTTTCTTCTCCATCAATAATAAATTTCCCGTTAAATATTTTATGACGACAGTGTTCTGAGTTTACTTGAGAAAAACCAAACACTTCGCTATCCGTTAATTTTCTACCTACACGCTGAGAAACATTTTCTAGATAAGTTACTTCCTCATCACTTAAAGCCAAACCTTCTGCCTTATTATAAGCAGCAATATCATCAACCGAAATAATACTTTCTGGTTTAATATCAACATCAAACAAAGTTTGAGTCAATGAAGTAAACATATTTGCTAACATTGGATCGTAAGCAACATCTTTAGATTCTGCAATGATATACTCTTCAATTCTAACAATATTATCGATTGCCATATTCTGAGTAATCTCAACTGCATTGGTACTCCAAGGAGAAACCATAGCTGCTCTCGGGCCAATAAAAAATCCAGATAATTCTGAATCATTTAATCGCTCCCCAGCCAACAACCAATTCAGTTTTGGCAAATCACTTTCGTTCATTTCAACTTGAAATTGGACTGCAATAATTTTTTCTGATTTCGTCTTAAAGAATACTATCATTTTATATTTTTTTATTGATGTTGCAAAGTTAGAAAGAACGACAAATTGAACGTTTTATACAACCCTTTTTTTTCACAACATTTCAACATAATTTTATTCCCAAAAACAAATCTTCAATATCGCTACAACCTTTTTTAATGTTTACCCGTATTACTAGCGTAATATTCAAAATATTTACACCAACTTGGAATTAGAAGAAATCATAGAAGGTTGCTATAAAGGCAGCAGAAAACACCAAGAAGCACTCTACAACATGTTTGCTTCTAAAATGTTTGGCGTTTGTCTAACTTACACCAAAGACAGGGCATTGGCTCAGGACATCTTACATGATGGCTTCTTTAAAGTATTTAAAAAGTTTGACAAATACAATGATGCCTGGAGCTTAAATGCTTGGATTAGAAGAATAATTGTAAATACAGCCATTGATCATTTCAGGAAAACAAATCGAATGACCAATGTTGATTTTCAAGAATCAGTATACCTCGCAGGAGGTTTTGATGATACTTCGGAAATTTCAAAATCAAGTGATTTATCAGATATCATAAACATGCTTCCTCATGGAGCAAAAACTATATTTAACCTTTACACTGTAGAAGGTTACAAACACAAAGAAATTGCCGACATGCTAAACATTAGTGTCGGAACATCAAAATCTCAATTATCAAAAGCAAAAAGTGTTTTAAGAGATTTAGTGAATAAATATTACATAAGATAAGGTTGAAAGATTTAGACAACATAGAAGACTGGTACAGAGACGAGCTTAACAACTACAATGTTGAGCCCGATGCAAACCTATGGGATTCTTTATCTGGAGATTTAGATGCAAGTACTCCATTAACTGATGAAACTATTAGTGACTGGTACAAAAAAGAGGTTTCTAAATTAGAAGAACGACCTGATTACACCGTTTGGGAGAAGCTTGCTACACAATTAGATACTGCTTCTGTTTGGGATAAATTAGCGCTTTCCTTAAATAGATATGATCAACTGATATGGTGGAGAAATGTAGCTATTAGAGGTACTGCAATTTTTCTTTTATTTTTTGCAAGTTATTTAACGTACAACAACTACAACACTAGTGATAACCAAACAGCTGACAACGCTACTGTTTCTGTAAACAAGAATACCACAACACAAATCAAACCACAAACAATAAGCAATCAACCCAACAAAGAAAACTCAGTTTACGAAGCAGCATTTGTTAACTCAACAGAAAAAAATGTTTCTAAAGGAGCAAGCAAAAACTTTACAGCTGATAAAAACAGTGTTGTTTCCAATTCAAAGATCACAAACAAATCGAATTTAAACACACCTCAACAAAACAAAAAATCAGACAAGGAAAAAGTATTTACAGCAATCCAAAACGCTAAAGAGACTGTCAACCCTGCTGCTCCAAAAAAACGTAGTAGAAGTAAAGAAAATGTAAATTATGCGTCTTTAGAAAAAATTCAACAATACTACAGTTCTATTTATAAAGACAAACTTGATGAATTAAAATCTGAAACAGAAAGAGGCATCAATACAAACATTAACAAAAAAAGGTTATCTGAAAAAGATATTTCTCAGATGTATAGAGGCAGTGAATATCTGGTTAAAAAGGATAATGATAAAATTGTATTCAACACCAAAAGATTTTCTTCTTACTCTATGTTTGGAGTTTACACTAGAAGAATTTATGCCGGTTTTAATATCGGTTTAAAAAAACAAGGAATGATCACATCATTAAAATCAAATTCGCCATTATCTGAATACAAACAAAATAGTTTACTTGATTTTGGAAGTAACATAGGTGCTACTGTAGGCCTTATTGTTTCTGACAATTTAAACATTGAAACTAACATAAATTTAAATTCTACTTCTGGTTATAAGAGGGGATTTGAAGGTGAAGGTGTTACATATCAAGAAAACTTAAACATGAACTATACATCTGTTAGCTTATTGGCAAAGAAAATGAACAACAAATCTACATTCGACAACAAAGTATATTCAACCAACTTAATTGGTGGTGTATATGCAAGTTATTTAAGATCTGCAGTATCAGATATCAATGGAGTATCTCGTAAATTAGATAGCTATTGTAAACTGGATGCAGGAATTATATTAGGGATTGAACAAGACAGATACATTTCAAAAACACTTATCATAACTCCTGGAATAAGATACAACCAAGGACTTCTAAATACTTCTAAAGAGGACAATGCATATAAATCATCAACCAACTTTTCTCTTGAGTTTAATCTAGGAGTTAAATATATATTCTTAAAAAAAGGAAAGTAAATCCAACCTTTTAGCAACCTATATCGTGTTAGTAGTAGAGCAATCAATATTTAATGACTTTAGTTAAAAACATATTATCAATCATTGTTGTTTCGGGGATATTCGCATTGCACCCGAGCCTAAATAAAGGAAACACTCCTATTACTTATTTTCAGCATTTTGTTTATGGAAACACATTAACAGTTTCTACTAATGAATACATTGATAAAAATTTACTCCAGGTAAAATGGATCTGCGAATCTAAAGATGCACTTTGTGAAGATGTTATTGTATTTAAAAATGGCAAACTAATCAACAAGATACCATCTGCTAAAGGAAACCAAATTTTACTAGTTTCTTACAACAATAAGATCATTGGAGAAATACCTCAAAACAAAACTGCAAAAGATCAAGCACATCAGTACAGCATTGAGCTCCTTTCGAAAGAAAACTCCTTATTTTTTAAAGGAGATATTACGGGACCATCTTCTTACCATGGAAGTCCAGTAACAATGGCCTCACTATAATAAAGACCAAAAAAAAGGCCCCAAGTTATTGGAGCCTTTATTCATTTATTTTTTCTTAACCACATTTAGAGTGTCCACAACTCTTACAGTTTAAGCATCCTTCTTCATATACTAAAGCTGCTTCACTACAGTTTGGACAAACATTTTCTGATGGTTTTGCTCCATCAGGAATAAAACGTTTTAATGAACGTACAACACCTTTTTTCCAAGTATTTAATGTTTCATCACTTAAGTGTAGATTGTTTACCATATCCACCACAAACGTTAATGGCATTCCATGACGCAATACTCCAGAAATTAATTTCGCGTAATTCCAGTATTCTTTATTAAAGGTTCTTGATAACCCTTCAATAGTTGTTTTATAACCATGACCATCTTCGTATTGGAAGTCATAACGCGCTCTACCATCCTCAGATTCACTTTTGATTACCCAACCTTTTTCTACATGTGATAAGATTGCAAAAGATTCTTCTGCTCCACCTGTAAATATTTCATAAGGGCGACCATCTAACAATCCAATTACAGCAATCCATTTTTCATTTTCGTTGTTAAACTTTACAATTTCTGCTTCTAATTTAGCCGGTCTTTTTGGTGCTTGAGTTTCTAAAAAAGCATTGATTACTTTATCCTTTTCTGCTTCTTTCTTTTCGTCTTTAGAAACCAATACTCCACTTCTTGAACCATCTCTATAAACAGTAATTCCTTTACATCCTTCTTCCCATCCAGTTTGGTATATTTTACTTACCAGCTCTTCTGTACAATCGTTAGGAACATTAACTGTTACACTAATTGAATGATCTATCCATTTTTGAACAGCTCCTTGTAATCTTACTTTTTCTACCCAATCAACATCATTTGCTGTAGCTCCATAATAAGGAGATTTTTCTACGATCTTTTGTAAATCTTCAGCTTTCATTGCTGCTACTTCATCAGTATCATAACCATTTACTTCTAACCATGTTAAAAATTTATGGTGGAACACATTGTATTCTTCCCAAGAATCTCCAACCTCATCAACAAAATCAACTCTAGAATTTTGATCATTCGGGTTTACTTTTTTTCTTCTCATGTATGAAACCATAAATACTGGCTCAATTCCAGAAGAAGTTTGAGTCATCATACTTGTTGTTCCAGTAGGAGCAATAGTTAACAAAGCAATGTTTCTTCTTCCATACTTCACCATATCATTATAAAGTGCTGGATCAGCATCTTTAATACGGTTAATCATTGGGTTTTTCTCTTCACGAATTGAATCGTAAACAGGGAAAGAACCTCTATCTCTAGCCATATCTACTGAAGAACGGTAAGCTGCTAAAGCTAATCTCTTGTGTATATCTGTTGAGAAAGTAGTTGCTTCCGGAGTTCCATATTGGTAATTTAATGCTGCCAACATATCTCCTTCTGCTGTAATTCCAACTCCTGTTCTTCTTCCTTCTATTGCTTTGGTTTTAATTTTTTTCCAAAGACTCAATTCTGTTCTTTTTACTTCTTCAGTTTCTGGATCTGCTTCGATTTTTGCGATAATCGTATTTACCTTCTCCATTTCTAAATCAACGATATCATCCATAATACGTTGAGCCATCCCTACATGTGTATTGAATTTTTCATAATTAAATGTAGCTCCTTCGGTAAAAGGATTTTCTACATAAGTATATAAATTAACCGCTAACAACCTACAGCTATCATAAGGACATAAAGGAATTTCTCCACAAGGATTTGTAGATACTGTTCTAAATCCTAAATCTGCATAACAATCAGGAATTGATTCATCGATTACTGTATCCCAAAATAAAATTCCTGGCTCAGCAGATTTCCATGCATTGTGTATAATCTTATCCCATAATCTTTTTGCATTTACCGTATTGGTAAATTTAGGCTCAGTAGAATTGATTGGATACTGTTGCTTGTAATCAGCACCAGATTTTACAGCTTTCATAAAATCATGATCTATTCTTACAGAAACATTTGCTCCGGTAACTTTAGTACCATCCATTTTCGCATCAATAAAGTGCTCAGCATCTGGATGCTTAATAGAAGTAGATAACATTAAAGCTCCTCTTCTACCATCTTGAGCAACCTCTCTAGTTGAATTAGAATATCTTTCCATAAAAGGTACAACTCCTGTAGAAGTTAATGCACTGTTTTTAACAGCACTACCTTTTGGCCTGATGTGAGATAAGTCATGACCAACTCCACCTCTTCGTTTCATTAATTGAACCTGCTCTTCATCAATTTTCATAACTCCTCCATAAGAGTCTGAATTCCCATCATTACCAATAACAAAACAGTTAGATAAAGAACCTATTTGGTAATCATTACCAATACCCGTCATTGGACCACCTTGTGGAACGATGTGCTTAAACCCCTTTAGCACCTCATAAATTTCCTCTTCAGAATATGGATTATCATATTTGTTTTCTATACGAGCAATTTCTTTTGCCAAACGATGGTGCATTTGATCAGGATTACTCTCATAAATATTCCCTTCAGAATCTTTTAACGCATATTTATTTATCCAAACATTAGCTGCAAGTTCATCACCTTTAAAATATTTTGTAGCTTCTTCTAAAGCTTCATCAAAAGAATAAGATTTTTTCACGATTTCGTCATTTTTAGGATTAGACGCCTGTAACTTTTCTTCATTTTTTTCGACAGACTCGCTCACTTGATTTAATGTTTTCTCCATTTCTGAAAGGGTTTTATTAGTTTATTAATAATCGAATTCTACTGCTAAAATTCTTAGTACAATTATAGTGCGTATTGGTCGGTTTTATGACACATTTCGTCTACTATATTTTTCAACATGTTTCACCTTGCAAGATAATTTGAAACACAAGGGTTTGCGTTTTTTTTAACAAATGTTATTAACATGTCTTTCTTAATTCAAAAAATATTCTATGTGCAAGCACTTACAATTACCTAGGTATAAATACTTAATTAAAAAATATCCTAAAACCTCTTTTCACACTACCAAAAACGTAAAAAAGGAACTGTTATTTTCTCAAAACAACCAATACTACAAATAGATTCTCTAAAATTTTTCACAAGAATAAAAGACTCAAATAATTCTTATGAAATAAACGAATAGAACTTATCTCAATTTTAGTAAATTTGCTATCCTTTAAAATAGGTATGGATAAAGTAATAGGAGTAGAACTTAGTCATCGATTTGCACCAATAGCAGTTAGGGAAAGATTAGCCCTTAACAAGGAACAAACGATTACTGCCTTACAAGAGTTAAAAAAAACGTATAAAGAAGTTTTTATTGTTTCTACTTGTAATAGACTATCCATCTATGCTTACGGAAAAAGTCACAACCAAATTTTAGAATACTTTGATAAATTTGGGAACTACAGACAATACTTATCAATTTTACCCGATAGTGAAATAGCCATCAGAAATTTATTTTCTACTGCTGCAGGTTTAGAATCTCAAGCAATTGGTGAACACCAAATTACAGGACAGATTAGAGACGGATTAGATTTAGGAAGAGAACAAAAAACAATTGGCCCTGTATTGGATGAATTAGTTAGACAAAGTTTACACACCGGAAAACGAGTTCGTTTAGAAACAAATATTGGAAAGTTTTCAGCCTCTTTAGCAACGGTTGGTTTTGAATTAATTACCAAACATAAATACGAGTTATCTGATTCCACTTTTTTAGTTATTGGAACTGGAAATATGGCCAACTTGGTAACTACTGTTTTAGATAGAACAAAAATTAAAAAGCTTTATGTTGCCAGCCACGATATCGACCGTGCTAAAGAAATGGCTGCAGAGTGGAAAGGTGAAGCTGTTGATATGGAGAACATGCACACTGCTTTATCTGAAGCCAATATTATTGTTGGCGGAACTCAAGGAGAAATCAACTTACTCCATGAAGAAACCATGGCAGAAAGCAAATGTCCTAGAGCCAGTTTTGCTTTACAATCTGGAGGACATAAACTTTTTATCGATTTTGGTGTTCCAAGAAATTTCAATCCTTCATTAAAAAATGACCCTAATATTTCTTTGTATGATTTAGATGATATCAAGAAGATAACGTATGATGGGTTATTAAAACGATATGACGAAATTCCAAAGGCTAGAAAACTAGTTAACGAAGAGCTAGACTGGTTTATGGTTTGGTTAAGAAATCGAAAAGTTGCCCCGGTTATTGAAGCGTATTGGAAAAACATGGAAAACATTAAGGATGAAGAACTCAAATGGCTTCTTCCTAAAATGGGAGACATTGACGAACATACAAAAGATGTATTGGACCGTTTTACGCATCGTTTATTGAGAAAGATCTCCAACCCTACTATAGAAGGAATAAAAAACATTGCTCAAAACATCCATGAACAAGACAATCCTATTAACACCGCTAAAAAGATTTTAGATGTTGAAGGGGTAGATATTTTTGTTCCTAAGAAAAAAATAATTGTTGGTACTAGAGGAAGTAAACTGGCTTTAACGCAAACCAATTGGATTATTGATCAATTGAAAAAAGTACAACCTGATTACGAATTTGAAACCAAAATAATTAGAACTTCTGGTGATGAAGGAAACATTGATGTTGTAGGTGCTTTTACCTCAGCTTTACAAAGAGCCATGTTGGCTGGAGAAATTGACATTGCCATCCACAGTTACAAAGATATCCCAACTGAAGAGGTTGTTGGATTAAGAGTTATACCAGTTACTCCGAGAAGAGACGCCAGAGATGTTTTAATCTCTAAAAACGGACAGACTTTAGCTGAGCTACCAAAAGGAGCAGTTATAGGAACAGGAAGCCTAAGAAGAAGCGCCCAACTAATGCAGGTTAGACCTGATTTAGAATATAAATTTATTCAAGGAAACGTTGAAAGCAGAATTCATAAAATGGAAACCGAAGGTTATGATGCTATTGTTTTAGCTGCAACTGGTTTAGAAAAAATGAACATGCTTGATATTGCAACAGAAATATTTGAAACTGATGTGATGCTTCCTGCAGTTGGTCAAGCAATTTTAGGAATTGAATTAATTGATAAAGCTGGCGATATTTTAGAGCTGGTTAAAAAATTAAAACATGAACCTACCAAAAATGCTGCTGATGCGGAAAGAGCTTTTTTAATTGCTCTTGGTGGAGGATGCAATATGCCAATAGCAGCTTATGCTCAAGCAAACGAAAATGAAATATCTATTGAAGGTGTTTATGCTACTGAGGATGGTAAAAACTTTGAAAGAGCTAATATATCTGGAACTATAGACAATAAAAAAACATTGGCAAGAACTTTAGCTGCTCAGCTTAAAGAAAAGATAGAAAGTAAAAAAAAAGCTACGGTACTGAGTGAAACCGAAATATAATTTTAAGTGATGCAACCACTTAAAGGAAAAACAATTGTTATCACACGTTCTGCAAATCAGGCAGAAAAATTTATCAATCAACTTGAAAGTTTAGGCGCCAAAACAATTTCTTTACCCCTAATTACAACTACACCAATTAACCAAGAAAAACTTAAATCAGCTATAAAATCTACTCATTACAATTGGCTTATTTTTACTAGTACCAATGCTGTGCAGTTCTTTTTCGAAAGTATTGACGCCAACAGTATCAATTCTAAAATTGCTGTTGTAGGAGAAAAAACAAAACAAGCAATTGAACAAATTGGCCTACAAGTAGATTTTATTCCGAGTCAATATACCGCTAAACAATTGGCTGAAGAACTTCCTATTTCTGAAAACGATACTATTTTAATACCGAGATCTAACTTGGCCAAAAATGATAGTGCTGAAATCCTTGAAGGAAAAAATGGTAAAGTAAAATCAATTTCTATTTATACAAACAATTCAGTTGAGTATAGTGAAACAGAATTGGCAAAAATCTTCAACCAACAAATTGATTACATCACCTTTACTAGTGGTTCTACTATTCAATCTTTTATCAAACTAGGAATTGAAGTTAAAAATGAAAAAATAGTTTGCATAGGTCCTGAAACGGCTAAAACTGCCAGAGAAAATAAGCTACCCGTTGCAGCTATTGCAAACCCTCATACAATTGAGGGGATGGTTGAGGAGTTGATTAAACTTTCTTCTTCGTCATCCTGAACTTGATTCAGGATCTTTTTAATAGGAGATTCCGGATCAAGTCCGGAATGACGTACACAAACAAAAAAAAATCCCTCACTAATTAAAGCAAGGGATTTTATATTTCTATTTAGAAATTAAACTTAGTTTAAATTGCTTAAGATTTCTTTAGCTTGATTCAATTCTAATCTAGGACCAAACTGAGTAACCACTTGAGACGATGCTTTAGACGCTAACTTCCCAGCATCTGCATAGCTTTTTCCATTTGTGATTCCATACATAAATGCTCCAGCAAATAAATCGCCAGCTCCATTTGTATCAATTGCATTAACTGCATTTGGCGCGATATCAATAAATGCATCACCATCATAAACAACAGCTCCTTTTTCTCCAAGAGTAATAACAAACTGCTTTGCAGAATCTTTTAAAGCTTCCTTAGCACCCGAAAGGTTTTCCTTATCTGTATAAAGCATAGCCTCTTCTTCGTTACAGAATAACAAATCAACACCATTACCAACAACAGCAGTCATAGGCTCTTTAAAATATTTTACCATTGCAGGATCAGAAAAAGTTATTGCCGTTTTAACTCCATTATCTTCTGCTAATTTCTTAGCATGCTTCATTGCATCTTGTCCATTCTCAGAAGTTACCAAGTAACCTTCTATGTACAAGTATTCAGCATCCTTAAGTGCTTCTTCTTTAATCTCATTTTTAGAGTAATTTTGTGTAATCCCTAAAAATGTATTCATTGTTCTTGATGCATCTTCAGAAGTCATTACCAAACATTTCCCTGTAATTCCTGCTTCTAAATTTTCATTTTGAAGATTTGAATCAACACCGTTTGCTGCTAAATCTTTCTTGTAGAAATTTCCTAATTCATCATTTGCAACTTTACACGAATAATAACTCGACCCTCCAAATTGACTCACAGCAATAATAGAGTTCGCAGCAGAACCTCCACATTGTTTGTTACTATTATTCATATTAATAGCATTAGAAATTTTAGTTTGATTTTCTTCATCTACCAAAGTCATCAATCCTTTTTCTATGTTGTGATCTTGTAAAAATTGATCGTTAACTTCAGTTACAACATCAACCAAGGCATTGCCTATTCCATATACATTATACTTTTTATTCATCCTGCTATTATTTCTTAATATTTTTTTTACAAATATAGTTGTATATTATAAAACTTTCTACTAATATTGCAGCCGATTTGATATTTATATCATTCCTCCTTAGCTCAGCTGGTTAGAGCATCTGACTGTTAATCAGAGGGTCCAAAGTTCGAGTCTTTGAAGAGGAGCAAACAAAGCCATTACTTAAGTAGTGGCTTTTTTGTGTTATGTAGAACAATAATTATGGCTGTAAACTTAGTGAAATCATGCGTAAAGTCTTAATTAAAAAGCAATTACAGCTGGTATTTCTTTTTCAACTGTAAAAGCATTTCTTTAGTCATTTTTTCTAAATTAAAATTATGTTTCCAATTCCAATCCTTTCGAGCTT